>NZ_JBHUIW010000011.1:0-150803 GCF_042682915.1 Rhodoplanes azumiensis
TGCCTCCTGCCGCCCCGAGTCAATCCGTCGCAACAAGATCTGTGCATGCCGTAGCCACAAGGGGGGAGGGAACGCAAGAGCTGCGACGCTGTTTCCGGAGGGGCAGTTCCGATGTTTGTGCGGAGAGTGTCGAAGTTATCACCTCGCCCGTGGCGGGTGAACACGTCGTGGCACATCGCAGCCTGCTCCCTCCCCCCTTGTGGGGGAGGGGTGGGGAGGGGGGGAGCCCCGCATCCGGACGACGCGATCGCTAGACGGATCGTGGCCGCAGCACACCTCTCAATCCACGATGTTGTACCCTCCATCGACATAGAGGGTCTCGCCCGTGATCAGGCGGGCGGCGTCGTGAGCCAGGAACGCGGTGGCGAGCCCGACGTCGTCGATCGAGACCAGCTTGTGGG
The DNA here is from genome assembly GCF_042682915.1 of Rhodoplanes azumiensis. Taxonomy (NCBI): domain Bacteria; kingdom Pseudomonadati; phylum Pseudomonadota; class Alphaproteobacteria; order Hyphomicrobiales; family Nitrobacteraceae; genus Rhodoplanes; species Rhodoplanes azumiensis. The sequence continues at coordinate 402 of NZ_JBHUIW010000011.1, forward strand.
TCGGCGACTTGCCGCGTGCCTTCTCCAGAAGCTCGTCGAACTCCGGGATGCCGGAGGCGGCGCGCGTCGCCAGCGGGCCGGGCGAGATCGCGTGAACCCGGATGCCCTGCGGGCCGAGCTCGGCGGCCAGGTAGCGCACGGCGCTCTCCAGCGCCGCCTTGGCGACGCCCATGATGTTGTAGTGCTGGACGACGCGCTGGCTGCCGTAATAGGTCATGGTGAACAGCGCGCCGCCGTTGGTCATCAGCGGCTCGGCGAGCTTCGCCATGCGGATGAAGGACCAGCACGAGACGTCCATGGTGGTGAGGAAGCCGTCGCGCTCGACGTCGATGACGCGGCCGTCGAGCGCCTGCTTGGGCGCGAAGGCGATCGAGTGGACGACGAAGTCGAGCCGGCCCCAGGTCTTGGCGATTTTCTCGAACACCGCCTCCATCTGGCCCGGCGCACGCACGTCGAGCGGCATGAATATCTCCGCCTCGACCTCGCGGGCGAGCGGCTCGACATGGGGCTTCGCCTTGTCGTTCAGATAGGTCACGGCGAGCTCGGCGCCGAGCGCCCGGAACGCCCGGGCGCAACCCCAGGCGATCGACTGGTCGTTGGCGATGCCGACGATCAAGCCGCGATTGCCTTGGTGGATCTTCGCCGCGTAGGTGGGGATCATGCGGTACCTCTGCTGATGGAAGACGAGCCGAAAACGAGGCCGGCGGTGTGGCGGGCGATCATCAGCTCCTCGTTGGTCGGCACCACGAGCAGCGCGACGCGACTGTCGGGCGCCGAGATGCGGCTGTGCCCCTGCGCGTTGGCGACCGGATCGAGCACCGCGCCGAGCCAGGCGAGCCGCTCGGCGACGGCGGCGCGCAGCCGCGCCGAGTTCTCGCCGATGCCGGCCGTGAACACGACGGCGTCGAGGCCGCGGAGCGCCGCCGCCAGCATGCCGGCCTCCAGGCCGATGCGATAGACGAAGAAAGCGATCGCGAAGGCGGCGCGCGGATCGTCGGAGGCCTCCAGGTCGCGCATGTCGTTGCCGATCCCGGACAGGCCCTTCAGCCCGCACTCGCGATAGAGGAAGTGCTCGATCGCGACGGCGTCCATGCCCTTCGCGGTCATCAGGTGGAGGAGCACGCCGGGGTCGAGCCGGCCGGGTCGGGTGCCCATCGGCAGGCCGTCGAGCCCGGTGAAGCCCATGGTGGTCTCGACGCTGCGGCCGGCGGAGAGTGCGCACAGCGAGGCGCCGCTGCCGAGATGGGCGACGATCACCCGCCCGCGCGCGACGTCGGGCGCCACCTCGGGCAGGCGGCCGGCGATGTATTCGTAGGAGAGGCCGTGGAATCCGTAGCGGCGAACGCCCTCGTCGTGCAACGTCTGCGGGATGGCGAAGCGGTCGGCGAGCGGATCGCGGCCGCGATGGAAGGCGGTGTCGAAGCAGGCGACCTGCGACAGGTCGGGACGCCGCTGCAGGAGGGTGCGGATCGGCGCGAGATTGTGGGGCTGGTGCAAGGGGGCGAGCGGCACCAGGCGCTCGAGATCGGCCAGCACGGCCGGTGTCACCACGAGGGGCCGATCGTAGGCCGGGCCGCCGTGGACGACGCGGTGGCCGACCGCGGCGAGCGTCACGCCGGACAGGCCGCGCAGAAAGGTCTCGGCGACGTGGAGCGCCGCCGGCAGGTCCGGCACCGTCTCGGGCGAGAGCGTCCTGTCGACCAGGATCGCACCGTCGGCGCCGACGGCGTGCAGCCGCGGGGCGGTGCCGACGCCCTCGATCCGGCCCTCGAGCAGGCGACGCGGCGTCCCGGCCCGTCCCGCCTCGAACATCTGCAGCTTGAGGCTCGACGATCCGGCGTTGACGACCAGGATGGCGTCCATGGTGATTCGGCCCGGCGGTTTCCGCGCGACGGTTCAGCTCGGGGGCACCGCGAGGGCGCCACGGCGGGCATGGGCGTAGAGCACCGCGACGGCGCAGGACGCCATGCGGGTGCGCACCGTGTCGGCCCGCGAGGTGAGGATGATCGGCACCCGGGCGCCGAGCACGATGCCGGCCGCGTCGGCGCCGGCCAGGAAGGTCAGGTTCTTGGCCAGCATGTTGCCGGCTTCGAGATCGGGAACCACCAGGATCTGGGCGTGGCCCGCGACCTCGGAGCGGATGCCCTTGATGCGCGCCGCCTCGGGATCGATGGCGTTGTCGAAGGCGAGCGGACCGTCGACGATGCCGCCGGTGATCTGGCCGCGCTCGGCCATCTTGCACAGCGCCGCCGCCTCGATGGTCGAGGGGATCTTGGTCGTCACCGTCTCGACCGCCGACAGGACCGCGACGCGCGGCGTGCCGAGGCCGATCCGGGTGTAGAGGTCGATGGCGTTCTGGATGATGTCACGCTTGGCGTCGAGATCGGGCGCGATGTTGATGGCCGCGTCGGTGACGAACAGCGTCTCGGCGTAGCTCGGCACGTCCATGACGAAGACGTGGCTGATCCGCCGCTCGGTGCGCAGCCCGGTCGTGGTCGCGGTGACGGCCCGCATCAGCTCGTCGGTGTGCAGGCTGCCCTTCATCAGAAGCTCGCCGCGGCCTTCGTGCACCAGCGCGACGGCGCGGGCCGCCGCCGCGTCGCTGTGCGGCACGTCGACGATCTCGAGCCCCGCGACGTCGAGCCCGGCACGCGCCGCGACTGCGGTGATCTTGCCGACGGGGCCGACCAGGATCGGCACGATGATGCCGGCCTCGGCCGCCTCCACGGCGCCGCGCAGCGAGGTCTCGTCGCACGGATGCACCACGACGGTCGGCACCGGCGGCAGCGCCTTGGCGGCGGCGATCAGCTTCTCGTACTTGGCGTGCGGCACATGGGGCGCGGGCGCCGTGGCCGCCGGCGGGGCCGGGCTGCTCGGATCGGCGATGATCGTCACGACACGAACCTCCTCACGGGCGGTGGCGGAGCTAGGATGCCTCCCGGATGGTGCCGTCGCCCCCGCCGATCACGGTGAGGGCGGGCGCGCCGGCCTCGCCCGTGAACATCCGCGCGACGCGCCGCAGCCGCGCCTCGACCTCGCCGCTCGGCTCGCCGGCCGCCGTGATCACGGCGCGGATCACCGCCATCGCCTCGGCCCGCACGGCCGCATCGTCCGGCAGCAGCGACGGGATCGCCGCGACGGCCGCCTCCTGGTCGATCAGCAGCATGAAGAACTGATCGCGCAGCAGCGCCTTGAACTCGGCGAGCGGCACGGCGCGGATCTTCTCGTTGGCGGCCCGGATGCGGCGCACCGTCTCGAAGCCGCGCTCGTCGACGCCGCCGCGCGGCATCGCGACATAGATCATGGCGCGCACCGCCGCCTCGCGCAGTCCACCGACCGTGAAGCGCGCCTTCAGCTCGGCGATGCGGCGCCCGACCAGCTCGCCGTGCAGCGCGCTCTTGCCGGCCTTGTGCAGCGGCTTCTCCGACGTCGGGTCGATGCCGTAGAACGCCTGCACGGCGGGCGCGCCGTAGAACGCCTTGAAGATCGCCTCGGTCATGCCGTCACGGATGTCGCGATACGCGTCGAGCCCGGCGACGATCTGCTTCGACATCATCTCCTGCGCGGCGACGAACGGATTGCCTTCGTCGGCCGGCTTGCGGTGCTGCCTGACCCAGTCGGCGGCGGCGGCGAGCGGCTTGACCAACGGATTGGCGTCGGAGACCAGCTCGTATTGCAGCCGCGCCGGATGCATGCGGTACAGCATGTCGGCGACCTGCGGCGTGACCATGGCGCGCACCCACGGCTGCACGAAGGTCTTGTAGAGCGCGAGGTTGACCTCGGACATGCGCGCCACCGTGGCGAAGCGGCGGTCGTCCTCGATCGTGTTGCCGCCGAGCGCGCGGAGGTCGTCGAGGGTGCGCGCCTCGCAGCGCATCACCCAGCGGCCGTGCGCGAGCTCGGCGTTCGCGGTGTCGCCGTCCTTGGCCTCGAACATCGCCTCGTAGAGGCCCGGCGGCAGCACGTCGATCAGGTCGATGTTGCTGGCGAACTCGTCGTGCTGCTTGCGGGCGACGCCGCCCGACACGAAGATGCCGAGATGGCCGACGCTCTCGTGCACCGAATACACGATGGTCTGGCCGTAGGAACGGATCTCGTCCACGTCGTCGTAGAGGTCGAGGATCCAGCCGAGCGCCTGCTGGGGTGGCGTGATGTTGTCGCCCTTCGAGCAGAACACCACGATCGGCGAGCGGATGTTGCGCAGGTCGATCGCGATACCGGCCGAGGACTTCACCTGCCCGGCGGCGAGCTTGTTGCCGACGAACAGTTCGTCGACGATGAACTGCATCTCCTCGGCGTTCAGATTCACATGGCCGCCCCACCAGCGTTCGAAGCCGAGGTACTTCTCGGCCTCGCTGTCGACATGGGCATAGAGGCTGTAGGGCTTCTTCCAGTAGGTGTTGGCGGGATTCAGGTTCTCGAAGTTCTCCACCAGCCAGGCGCCGTCGAACTTGCCGCAGCCGAGATCGCTCGTGAACGCGGTCGCCCAGCTCCCGCCGAACAGGCCGCCGGTGTAGCGCATCGGATTGAGGCCGCTCTGGCCGGTCCAGTAGGACAAGGGCGAGCCGGCGACGATGATCGGGCCGAACAGGTCGGGTGCGACCGCGGCCAGCATCATCACGGCCCAGCCGGCCTGGCAGTTGCCGATCACGCAAGGCTTGCCGTCGGCGTCCGGATGGCGGTCGATCACGGTCTGCAGGAACAGCGCCTCGGCGCGGGCGATGTCCTCGATGGTCTGGCCCGGCATCGGATCGGGCAGGAAGCCGACGAAGTAGCAGGTGTGTCCGGCGCCGAGGGCGACGCCGATCTCGCTGTCGGCCTTGAAGCCGCCGATGCCGGGGCCGTGCCCGGCGCGCGGATCGACGATCACGAAGGGCCGCTTCGTCGGATCGATCGTCACGTGCGCGGGGGGCACGATGCGCACGAGGCCGTAGTTGACCGGGCGGTCGAGCGTGCGGCCGTCGACGATCAGCTCGGCCTCGTAGTTCAGAACGTTGGGGGCCGGCATCGCCATGTGCTCGCGATAACCGTTGCCGCGCTGGCGCATCACGTCCCAGAACAGCACGCTGCGCTGGGCGGCGTCGACGAGATACCCGGCGGCGCTCACCGCGGCGTTGCCGGAGCCGAACGCACCGAGATCGAACGCACCCGGATCGAACGCACCGAGATCGAGCGCGCCGGAGCCGAGGCCGAAAACGCCCGGCCGAGACGGGGTGTCGTGCGCTGTCATGGGAGGCTCCTGTCGGTTCGCGGCAGCCGCTCGGCGCCGGACTGATGGATTAAACACGACGATTCCACCCGCCGCTCGGCCCGGCCGTCGCGGCGGCACTCCTCCCACTCAGCCCCAACAGAGTGACATTCCGATGTCGCCCGGGATGCCGCCCGGGAATTCGACCACCTGCACCTTCAGGCGGTAGCCCCGCGGCTTCATATGCGCCTCCCAGAACTCGTAGAGCTCCTTCGGCAGGCCGGTCAGCGTGGTCTCCCAGCCCGGCTCCTGGTTGTTGATGGCGCGGCCGCGATCGGTGCAGAGCTGATTGGGGAAGCGGATCACCTGCACCTCGGTGAGCCCGTTGGCGACGGCGCGCTTGACGATCGCGGCGGCGCGCCTCAGGCGCTCGGCATCGTCCACACCGGAGGGCTTCTGGAACTTCTCCAGCAGCGCCGTCTTCTCGGCCTCCTCGTGGGCCTTGAGCCGCATCGCCTCCTTGGCCTTCTCGGCTTCGGCGAGCGCGATGGTCTGCAGGCAGTCGGCCGCGGTGGGAAGGATCTCACCGGTGCGTTCGGGCGATTGCAGGCCCGCCGCCGACGTGCCTGTCGATGCCTCTGTCGTCTTCATTCGAGCGCCTCCTGATAGGCTCGTCGCGGGTGCCGTCGAAGTCGACCCGGTCAACGGCGGCCGGCCCGATTGACGGGGCCGCCGCGATTCATCGGCGTTCCCGGCCGTACACCGACGCCCGGGGCTCCGACGCCGGGCCGCGCGACGGCTCGCGCCACCGGCCGGGGGCGCAGGACGACGCCGGGACGGGCGACGCAACTCGGAGGATAGTCGATATACTGGCAGTAGACGACGGCATTCGACGGGCTGACGCTGCCGAACAGGGTCGTCATCACGACCGCCGATGCGAATGACACCGATAGCACGATCTTCATCGCCAAACTCCTCGCTCGACGCTGACCACGGACCTGTCGCCGGGTCGTGCCTGTTCCTTGTACGAGCCAGATCGGCTTCGATGCGGACCGGCGCAGCCTTCGAGCTCGAAGCAAGCCGCTCGTTCGCTCGGGATCACATTGACCGGCGTCAAGGATGATCGAATCACGAACTCGAAAGGCAAGGCGGCGGCATTCGCGCCCACGACCGTGGCCGCGCAGTCGCGGCGCGAGACCCCAGATCGAAACGGCGTCGAGCGGGTTCCGCGGGTGATCGGACGGAGCCGAGCATCGGTCACGATATGCCGTTCAATTTTCTGAGAGGTGCCGCGGTCGGATCCGTCCTGACCGCCGTACCGGCGCCGGCCTCCACGCTGTTCGAGCCCGAGGTCACGGACGTGCCACCATGCCCGCGCGTCGTAGCTCGAATCGACTAGGTCGGCGCTTACGCGGTTCTTCTAATAACGGTGCCGACGCTGACCCGACTATCATATATCATGATGACGGCGGACGCGTCGGTCGTCGACATCGTGACCGACGATCCCGTCGGAGTGAACTGGCAGCCGAGCGTGCCGATCGGGTGGCGAGCGAGAGGTGCGGTCCGGTGTGCGCCGGTGAACGGCGATGGTCGGCGGTCACCGCACGACGGATCGGATCGTGCGCGGGCTCCGAGCGATACGGAAGGACGGAGGCCGTCAATGTCATCTTACGAGAGATCGATCACCGCGCACGTCGCCGGGTTCGTCGCGGCTTGGGTGATGGCCGCACCGCAGCCGGTGTGGGCGCAGACCACCATCGACGTCGCCAAGATCAGCTGCGAGCAGTGGCAGACCTACAAGGTCGCCAGTCCGGACCAGATCGCGCTGTGGATCAGCGGCTATCTGGCCGGCAAGCGCGGCACGACCGTCATCGAGGTGCAGACCTTCCGAGAGACGAACCTCAAGAAGGTGAAGGATCGCTGCTTCCGCGAGCCCAAGATGCTGGTGATGGATGCCGTCGAGAAGGAGATCGGCGCCGCGCGATAGCGGCGGCATCGGGCGGCGCGGACGACCGGGGGCTCGGGCGACGTCGGCGCGTCGTATGATCGCGGCCCGCTCGTCACACGGCGTTCCGGCGACTCGTGACGTTCCGGTGACTGGAGAGTTGCAATGAGTGCTCTGCATCCGAATGCCCCGCACCATCTTCCGGTGTTCTTCACGGCGCCGGGCGACACCGACGTCTTGATGGTGGCGATGGCCGTCCTGCTGGTCGGTGCCGTGCTGGGCGTCGGGATCCTGTTTCTGCGGCTGCACACCTTGCCCGAGCGCATCGCCCACAAGTCGAAGAAGCTGCAGTTCGAGATCGTCGCCGTGCTCGGCCTGCTCGCGCTGTTCACCCACATGCACATCTTCTGGGTGATCGGCCTGCTGCTCGCCCTGATCGACCTGCCCGACTTCGGCGGCCCGTTGCGACGGATCGCCGGCTCGATCGAGCGTATCGCCGGCGTGCCGCCGGGGCAGGGCGCCGCCGGGGTGCCGGACGAGACCGAGCCGGGCGGCGACCACGGCACGGCTCGGGACACCGGTCACGATGCGGGCCACGATGCGGGTCACGATGCGGGCCACGCCGCCGCCGCCGCGGCACCGCTCGCGCCGTCAGCGCCGTCCGTATCGGCCGCGCCGCCGCGCGAGGCGCCGGCCACCGCCCTGGTCGCCGGGACGGCGAAGCCCGCGCCGGGACTGGCGGCCGCCGGCACCAGGAGTTGACCCATGCTCGAGCTCCTGTTCTGCTCGCTGCTCACGATCCTGCCCGACTATCTCTACCGGCGCTATCGCCAGGGCAAGCGGATCGGCCACGAGATCACCCTCTACTCGGTGTGGTTCGAGCTGCGCTGGGGCATCACGGCCTGCCTGATGCTGACCGTCGGCCTGATCACGGTGGTCTTCTACAATCACCCCTCCACCACCAACGTCACCTATTTCTTCCGCACCGTCCCGATCCTGCCGGAAACCAACGGCCGCGTCGCCGAGGTCTATGTCGGCTTCAGCCAGCCGATCGCCGAGGGTGCGCCGATCTTCCGGCTCGACTCGACGAAGCAGCAGGCGGCGGTCGAGACGGCGCGCCGCGAGATCGTCGAGGTCGAGGCCGAGATGGTGGTCGCCAAGGCCGACATCCTGGCCGCCGAGGGCAAGATCCAGGAGGCCCAGGGCGCCTACCAGCAGGCGCTCGACGAGCTCGCCACCAAGCAGGAGCTCTACAAGCGCAACCCCGACATCGTCGCCCGCCGCGAGCTCGAGCGGCTGGAGAACATGGTGGACGGTCGCCGCGGCGGCGTCGCGGCCGCGACGGCCCAGCGCGACGCCGCCGAGGCCCGCCTCGTCACCCTGCTGCCGGCCCAGAAGGCCAGCGCCGAGGCGGCTTTGGCCCAGGCCGAGGTGGAGCTGAGCAAGACCTTGGTCAAGGCCGGGGTCGGCGGCCGGGTCGAGCAGTTCTCGCTGCGGGTCGGCGACATCGTCAACCCGCTGATGCGGCCGGCCGGCATCCTCATCCCGCGAGGGCCGGGTACGCGCAGCCTGCAGGCCGGCTTCGGCCAGATCGAGTCGCAGGTCATGAAGGTCGGCATGGCGGCCGAGGTCACCTGCGTGTCGCAGCCGTGGACGATCATTCCCATGGTGGTCACCGGCGTGCAGGGCTACATCGCGAGCGGCCAGTTCCGCGGCGGCGAGCAACTCGTCGACGCCCAGCAGGTGACGCGACCCGGCACCATCCTGGTGGTGCTGGAGCCGCTCTACGCCGGCGGGCTCGACGGCGTGACGCCCGGGTCGAGCTGCATCGCCAACGCCTACACGAGCAACCACGCGGCGCTCGCATCGGGCGATGTCGGGCCGCTGCGATGGATCGCGCTTCACGTCGTCGACACGGTGGCGCTCGTCCACGCCATGATCCTGCGGATCCAGGCGCTGCTGCTGCCGATCCAGACGCTGGTGCTCGGCGGGCACTGACCTCTCCGCATCCCGCTCCATGGACGAGGACAGCTCTGGTGCGAAGCGGTATCATCGAAGGCAGCGGCGTCGGTTCTCGGTGATTCCCGGGGTGGCCGGTCGACCGCAGGCGGTGAATCCCGGAGGGGGACGATGCGACGAGCTTGGATCCGCGCTGTCGCGGTGGGGCTGTGCGCGGCCGTGATGGTCTGCGATTCGGTCGCGCCGGCCCGCAGCCAGTCCGCCGACGGGCAGGCCGTGCCGGTCGGGGTCGTTCGGGCCGAGCGCCGCGCCATCAACCCGTCCGCCGATTACGTGGGCCGCATCGACGCCATCAACAAGGTCGAGGTGCGGGCCCGCGTGAAGGGCTTCCTCGACGAGGTGCTGTTCACCGAGGGCGACACGATCAAGGCGGGCACGCCGCTCTATCAGATCGAGCAGGGACTGTTCCAGGCCGACGTGGAATCCGCCCAGGGCGCGCTCGAAAAGGCCAAGGCGTCGCTGACGCTCGCCCAGCTCCAGCGGCAGCGCGCCGAGGATCTGCTGTCGCGCGCCTCGGGCACCGTGGTGGCGCGCGACCAGGCGATCGCCGAGGAGCTCTCGGCCAAGGGCGCCGTGCTGAGTGCCGAGGCGAATCTCTCGACGGCGCGCATCAATCTCGGCTACACCCGGATCACCTCGCCGATCGACGGCAAGATCGGCAAGACGGCGATCACCAAGGGCAACGTGGTGGCACCCGACTCGGGCGTGCTGACCACCATCGTCAGCCAGGATCCCATGTACGTCTCGTTCCCGATCAGCCAGCGGGCGCTGACCGAGGCGGCCGAGAAGGGCGGCAAGCGCTCGCCCGACGATCTGACCGTGACGCTGAAGTTCTCCGACGGATCGAGCTACGGCGAGACCGGCAAGATGAACTTCATCGACGTCAGCGTGAACCGCTCGACCGACACGGTGCTGGCGCGGGCCACCATCCCGAACCCGAAGGGCGCGCTGATCGACGGCCAGTTCGTCCGCGTCACCCTGCAGACGACGGCGCCCGAGGAGAAGGTGCTGGTGCCGCAATCGGCCCTGATCGCCGACCAGCAGGGCACCTACGTGTTCGTCGTCGAGGACGGCAAGGCGGCGGTGCGCCGCGTGGTGCCGAACGCCTCGATCGGCGCCGACATCGTCATCGAATCCGGCCTGAAGGGCGGCGAGCTCGTGATCGTCGAGGGCCTGCAGGGGGTGCGCGCCGGCACGGCCGTGCGGGCGACCCCGGTGCAGCCGGTCGGCCGGAGCTGAGCGATGCTGTCCTCGATCTTCGTCGATCGTCCGCGCTTCGCCATCGTCATCGCCATCGTCACCACCATCGCCGGGCTGGTCGCGCTCGCCGCCATTCCGTTCGCCCAGTATCCCGACATCGTGCCGCCGCAGGTGGCGGTGACGACCAGCTATCCGGGCGCCTCGGCGTCGGTGGTCGAGGCCACCATCGCACAGCCGCTCGAGGCGCAGGTGGTCGGTGTCGACAAGGCGATCTACATGAAGAGCGTGTCGGGCGACGACGGCAGCTACTCGCTGATCGTCTCGTTCGAGCTCGGCACCGATCCGGACATCAACACCGTCAACGTCAACAACCGCGTGCAGGTGGCACTGTCGCGCCTGCCCGAGGACGTGCGCAAGCAGGGCGTGACGGTGAAGAAGAAGTCGTCGGCGATGCTCGGCGTCATCGCGCTGTCCTCGCCGAAGCAGACGCACGACGCGCTGTTCATCTCCAACTACGTCACCATCAACATCCTCGACCAGATCAGGAGCACGCCCGGCGTCGGCGACGCCAGCCTGTGGGGACCGCTCGACTACGCCATGCGCATCTGGGTGCAGACCGACCGGCTCACCGGCCTCGATCTGACCACCGGCGACATCGTCAAGGCGATCCAGTCGCAGAACGTGCAGGCGGCGGTCGGCCGCATCGGCGCCCGGCCGATCTCCGACGACCAGCGCCTGCAGCTCAACGTCCAGACCAAGGGCCGGCTGGCCTCGATCCCGGATTTCGAGAGCATCGTCATCCGGACCAATCCGGACGGCTCGGTGCTGCGGTTGTCCGACGTCGCCCGCGTCGAGCTCGGCGCCGCCTCGTCCGACACCACGACGGAGCTGAACGGCGCGCCCGCCGCCGCGATCGCCATCTACCAGTCGCCCGGCGCCAACGCGATCACGACGCTGGACGCCGTGAAGACGCTGATGAAGGATCTCGAGAAGCGGTTCCCGGACGATCTGACCTGGACCGTCACCTACGATCCGACCACCTTCGTGAAGGCGACCATCCACGAGGTGCAGAAGACGCTGGTCGAGGCCTTCGTCCTCGTCGTGCTGGTCGTCTATCTGTTCCTCGGCAGCTTCCGGGCGACCCTGATCCCGACCGTCGCCGTGCCGGTCAGCCTGATCGGCACCTTCGTGGTGCTGCTCGCCATCGGCTACTCGGCCAACTCGGTGTCGCTGCTCGCCGTGGTGCTCGCCATCGGCATCGTGGTCGACGACGCCATCGTGGTGGTGGAGAACGTCGAGCGGGTGATGGAGGAGCATCCCGAGCTGTCGGTCGCCGACGCCACCAAGAAGGCGATGACCGAGATCACGGCGCCGATCGTCGCCATCACGCTGGTGCTCTTGTCGGTGTTCGTGCCCGTCGCCTTCATCCCCGGCATCATGGGCGAATTGTTCCGCCAGTTCGCCGTCACGGTGGCGGTCGCGATGTTCCTGTCCGCCATCAACGCGCTGACGTTGTCGCCCGCCTTGTGCGCCGTGCTGCTGAAGCCCCATCACGGGCCGCGGCGCGGCCCGATCGGCCATGTGATGCGCGGCATCGACAAGGTGCGCGACGCCTACGGCGCCGTCACGGCCCGCATCGTGCGTGTCTCGGCGATCAGCCTCGTCGCGGTCGCGGCCGCCGGCGTCGGCACCTGGGGCTTCTCCAAGATCACGCCGACCGGCTTCTTGCCGGAGGACGATCAGGGCGCCTTCTTCGTCGTCGTGCAGCTGCCCGGCGGCGCCTCGGTGGCGCGCACCGGCGAGGTGCTGCGCCAGGCCGAGACGATCCTGAAGGAGGAGTCGTCGATCGCTTATTTCACCTCGGTGGTCGGCCTCAACTTCATCGACAACTTCTCGCAGGCCAACGCCGCCTTCGTGGTGGTGACGCTGAAGGATTTCGAGGAACGCACCGACAGGTCGCAGTCGACCTCCGCCATCATGGGCCGGCTGGTGCCGAAGTTCCGCCAGATCCAGGGCGGCACCGTGCTGCCGCTCGCGCCGCCGCCGATCATCGGGCTGGGCACCGGCGGCGGCTTCACCTACGTCCTGCAGGATCTCCAGGCCGGCGACCCCAAGGTGCTGGCGCAGGTGCTGCGCGGCCTGCTGGTCGCCGCCAACCAGGATCCGGATCTCAACCGGGTGTTCTCCACCTTCTCGGCCACCAACCCGTCGATCTATCTCGACATCGACCGCGACAAGGCGCAGGTGCTCGGCGTTCAGCTCTCCGACGTGTTCGGCGCCCTGCAGGCGACGCTGGGCGGCCTCTACGTCAACGACTTCAATCTCTACGGCCGCACCTGGAAGGTGCAGCTCCAGGGCGAGGCCGACGACCGCCGCGGCGTCGAGGATCTCTACCGCATCAACGTGCGCAACAAGGACGGCCAGATGATCCCGATGCGCAGCCTCGCCGAGGCGAGCATCATCGTCGGGCCGCCGTCGCTGATCCGCTACAACAACACCCGCGCCGTCACGGTGCAGGGCGAGCCGGCGCCCGGCGTCTCCTCCGGCGAGGCGCTCGCCGCGATGGAGCGGGTCGCGGCGAAGACGCTGCCGACCGGCTTCGCCGGGGCGTGGACCGACACGGCGTTCCAGGAGAAGCGGGCGTCCGGCAAGACCGTGATGATCCTCGGCTTCGCGGTGCTGTTCGCCTATCTGTTCCTGGTCGCGCTCTACGAGAGCTGGACGATCCCGGTCCCGGTGCTCTTGTCGGTGATGGTCGGCCTGCTCGGCTCCTTCGTCGCCATGGTGACGACCGGGCTGACGCTCGACCTCTACGCCCAGATCGGCATGGTGGTGCTGATCGGGCTGGCGGCCAAGAACGGCATCCTGATCGTCGAGTTCGCCAAGGAGCAGCGCGAGCGCGGCGTGCCGTTGGCGGAGGCCGCGGCCGAAGGCGCGCGGCTGCGCTTCCGGCCCGTGATGATGACGTCGTTCGCCTTCATCCTCGGGCTCTGGCCGCTGGTGGTGGCGACCGGCGCCTCGCAGCTCGCGCGGCGCGATGTCGGCACGCCGGTGTTCGGCGGCATGATCGCCGCCTCGTTCCTCGGCATCTTCGTCATCCCGCCGCTCTACGTGTTCTTCCAGGCGCTGCGCGAGAAGCTGCGCAAGGGAGCGCGGCCGAAGATGGAGCTGGCGCCGGGGGTGGCGAGTGCCGCGCCGGGTGCCGGCGACGCGGCACCGAAGCCGGCCGGAGAGTGAGCGGTGTCGTCGCGCTTCTCGTGCTCGTGTCGTTCGAGGGGGACTCGCGTGGATGCGGCAAGGCCCCCTCACCCGGATCGCGCACCTTCGTCGCGAACTTGGACCTCACCCCTCCCCGCGCGCGGACAGAGGTGACGTCGCGGGACCGAGTCTCGTCGTGTTTCAAAGGACGATCTCATGACAACGTTGAATCACCTGTTGGCCGCCGCCCTTTGGGGGGCTCTCGTCCTGTCGTCACCGGCCGCGTCGGCCGACGACCTGTCCGGTGCGTGGGCGACGGACGGCTCGGCCTGCGACAAGATCTTCGTCAAGGCCGGCAGCAGGGTCACGTTCCGGGACAACTCGGAGCTGTTCGGCGGCGGCTTCGTCATCGACGGCAACCACGTGCGCGGCAAGGCGACGACCTGCGACATCAGGAGCCGCAAGACGGTCGGCACCGGGGCCAATGCAGTGACCCACATGCTGGCGAGCTGCGCCTCCGACATCATGCTGTCGAGCGTCCAGCTCAGCGTCCGCCAGCCGGCCCCCGACACGCTGGTGCGGATCTTCCCCGGCATGGACGGGATGGAGATGACGTACAAGCGCTGCGCGATGTGAGAAAGCCGCATTCGTCGGGGCCCTCTCCCTGAGGGTCGCGCGCTTGCGCGACAAGAGGGTCGACGCGCGGAGCGCGTCGGGGTGAGGGTTTACGGCGCTGATGGTGATCTCGGCACCCCCTCACCCGGATCTCGCGCGGCCGCGCAAGATCCGACCTCTCCCCGCTGGGGAGAGGTGAAACAGAGCATGCCGGCTCGTCTGTGGTGAGCTTCCGCCGGTCTACCGCCCCTCGATCTCTTCCCGCAGGATTTCCAGCTCCAGCCAGCGCTCTTCGGCGGCGGCGAGCTCGGCCTCGGCTTTCGCTGCGGCCTGTGACGTCTCGTCGAAGGTCTTGCGGTCGCGGGCGAACAGGGCCGGGTCGGCGAGCTTCTGGTGCAAGGTCGCGATCTGCTGCTGGAGCTTCGCCATCGTCTTCGGCAGCGTCTCCAGGGCGTGCTTCTCGTTGAACGACAGCTTTCGCCTGGCGACCGCCTTGGCGTCGCCCGCGGGCGCGGCCGTAGCGGCCGCGTCGTCGGCGACGAACGCTTTCTCCTTGGCCTGCTTGGCCGCCGCGGGCCGGAAAAGATCCGCGCCGCGTTGCGAAATCATGTCGGTGTAGCCGCCCGCATATTCGGTCCAGCGGCCGTCGCCCTCCGGCACGATCACGGCGGCGACGATGCGGTCGAGGAAGTCGCGGTCGTGGCTGATCAGCAGCACCGTGCCGGCGTAGTCGGCCAGCATCTCCTCCAGCACGTCGAGCGTGTCGAGGTCGAGATCGTTGGTCGGCTCGTCGAGCACCAGCACGTTGGAGGGCTTCGCCAGCGCCCGCGCCAGCATCAGCCGGCCGCGCTCGCCGCCCGACAGCGCGCCGACCACGGTGCGGGCCTGCTCGGGCGAGAACAGGAAGTCCTTCATGTAGCCGACGACGTGGCGCTGGGTGCCGCCGACCATCACGCTGTCGCCGCGCCCGCCCGTCAGCGTGTCGGCGACGGTGGCGTTCGCGTCGAGGCTGTCGCGCGACTGCTCGAGCGTCGCCATCTCGATATTGGCGCCGAGCCTGATGGTCCCTGAGTCCGGAGCCAGCACGCCGGTGAGCAGCGACAGGAGCGTCGTCTTGCCGGTGCCGTTGGGGCCGACGATGCCGATGCGGTCGCCGCGCTGGATGCGGGTGGAGAAGTCGGTGACGATCGGCCGGCCGTCATAGGCCTTCGAGATGCCCTTCGCCTCGACGACGAGGGTGCCCGACTTGTCGGCCTGGGCGGCGGCGAGCGACACGCTGCCGGCGGTCGCCCGGTAGTCGCGTCGCGCCTGGCGCAGCGCCTGCAGCTCGCCGACGCGGCGCATGTTGCGCTTGCGGCGCGCCGTCACGCCGTAGCGCATCCAGTGTTCCTCGGCGACGATTTTTCTGTCGAGCTTGTGCTGCTCGCGCTCCTCCTCGGCCAGCACGTCGTCGCGCCACGCCTCGAAGTCCGAGAAGCCGCGCTCGATGCGGCGCAGCCTGCCGCGGTCGAGCCACACCGTGATGCGCGAGAGATCGGCGAGGAAGCGCCGGTCGTGGCTGATCATCACCATGGCGGAGCGCGTCGCGTCGAGCTCGGCCTCCAGCCACTCGATCACGGGCAGGTCGAGGTGGTTGGTCGGCTCGTCGAGCAGCAGGATGTCGGGGGCGGGCGCCAGCACGCGGGCGATGGCGGCGCGGCGCGCCTCGCCGCCCGACAGAGTCGCCGGATTCTCCTCGCCGGTCAGGCCGAGCTGCTCCAGCAGATAGGTCGCGCGGTAAGGATCGTCGCCGGGCCCGAGGCCGGCCTCGACATAGGCGAGCACGGTTTGCGCGTCGCCGAAATCCGGCTCCTGCGGCAGGTAGCGCACCGTCGCGCCGGGCTGCACGAAGCGGCTGCCGCGGTCGCTCTCGATCAGGCCGGCGGCGATCTTCAGGAGCGTCGACTTGCCCGAGCCGTTGCGGCCGACCAGGCAGACGCGCTCGCCCGGCGCGACCGCGAGCTCGACGCCGTCGAGCAGCGGATGGCCGCCGAAGGTCAGCCCGATGTCCTTCAGCTGCAGGAGGGGCGGCGGCGCCATCAGGATCTCGGTCCGGGTTGCGGGGCGGCGCGGCGGGCGCGGCGCACGGCCTGCTCCAGCGCCTGCAGGAAGGCGGAGCGGTCGCGCGGCGAGAACGGCCGCGGCCCGCTCGTCTGCTCGCCGGCGGAGCGCAGGTCGGTCATCAGGTTGCGCACGGCGAGCGCCATGCCGATGTCGGCCTCGGTGAACAGCCGCCCGTTCGGCGCCACCGCGATGGCGCCCGCCTTGATGGAGCGGCTCGCCAGCGGGATATCCTGGGTGACGACGATGTCGGCCGGTTTCACCCGCGAAGCGATCACGTCGTCGGCGGCGTCCATGCCGGCGCCCGCCGCGATCCGCTCGATCGACGGATCGGAAGGCACGCGGAGGAAGCCGGCCGCCACCACGGTGACGGGCAGGGCGTGTCGCGCCGCGACCTTGAAGACTTCGTCCTTCACCGGGCAGGCGTCGGCATCGACATAGATGCGCGGTCCTTCGGTCGCGGGCGTCTCGGGCGGTGTCGCGGGGCTGTCGGGCGGGCCGTTCATGCGGTGGCGATTAGCGGGTTTTTCGGGCCGACGCCACAAGAGCGTCATTTCGGGGCGCGGCGAAGCCGCGAACCCGGAATCCAGCCCAGGATGCGGAATGTGTCGCTGGATTCCGGGTTCATGCGCCTTGCGGCGCATGCCCCGCAATGACCGGCACACTGGATCGGCAAAATGCGAAGGGCTGCCCGCGCGGGCAGCCCTTCCATTGTCGAAACCGGGTCCGGCGAGGACCGCGGACGCCGCTCACGCGGCGCGGACCTCGCGAGAGGCGAGGATCCAGGTCGCAGCCGGAGACCACGGCGAGAGACAATGAGACACTGGATCACCTCCTTTCGGTTGTTGACGACGACCGGCATGTGGGGTGCGCAGCAGCGGATCGGAAGAGGGGCGGCTGATACCGCTCCGCGGTGTGGCGCGAGCGCTCGGGAGAGGCCGTGTGGTGTGCTCGCGACAGCCCGTGGAGCGGCCGGCCTCACAGCTTGTCGACGAGCTCGCCGAGGCCCATCACGTGGGAGAGCTGGCGGATCTCGCGCTTCTGGTCCTCGCGCAGCGTGGCCATGAAGGGCGTGGCGGCGGTCTTCAGCCGCTCCAGGCTCGGGATGTCGAGCGCTGCCGGGGCGGTGCCGCGGCGGTCGGCGCTGCGCCGCCAGACGACGCCGCGCAACGCCGTCTCGACCGGTCCCCACAGCCGCTCCTGCTCGGCGGTCAGCTTCAGCCGCGTCTTGATCGCGGCGATCTGGGCGTCGTTGAGGAGCGCGTTGGACGGGCGGGCGCGACCGGGCTCCGGCGCCGCCGGGGCGGCGGGCAGTGGCGCATAGGCGGAGACCGGTCCGATCGGGGCGGCGCCGAGCCCGGCCGCGCCCGCGCCGAAGCGGTCGGCGAAGGCGGCGCCGGGCGCGTCGGCGAGCGCCAGCAGCTCCGGCACGAAGCGCAGCTTCACCGCCTCGGCGGCGGTCAGCTCGGGCTCCGGCGGTGCCGCCGGCGGCGGGGCAGGGGCGCGGCTGCTCATCCACACCGTCATCACCCCGGCGACCGCGACGGCGACGGCGAGAAAGCCGAGCGGGGCGGCGACGGTCGGCCACAGCGGGGGCGGAGGTCGCGGGGGCCGAGGGCGGGACGCGCCGAAGGCGGACGCGGCCGGTCGGGCTGCGCCCCGGCTGCTCCACGGCGGCGGGGCGGCTCGTCGCGCCGGCCGGCCGGAGGCGTCTCGAATGGTCGGACCGGCCATCGCGTCTCGATCGGCGTCTCGCATCGCAACCGGGGTCGGCCCGAACCGGACCCGGTCGCGGCATGGAGCCCCGGGCCGGGACAAATTTAGCAAAAACAGCCAGATCGCGCGACTCGGGAATATTTCTTCCGAATTCGGTCCTTAACGTGAAATTAGGTGATCGTGGCCAGTATCGGTAGACGTGACGTGCATTGGATATCGCCGCCGGCGGTTGCCCCCCGTCTCGCGCCGGCGGTCGCGCCCGTGAACCTTCCGCGATGCTTCGGCTCTCGTGCCGGGCTTCCTCGGTCTCCTCGCGCCGGAGATCGGCGGGGTGCGCGAAGGCTTCGTGCTGCCACCGCGCTTCCGTCCTGGAACCCAATGATCAGGCCGCCCCGCCGCATCGGCACCAAGCTCGCCCTCTCGGCCGCCGTCGGCGTGCTGCTGGTGCTGGGGATGATCGTCAACACCGGCCTCAACGGCCGCTCGACCCTGCAGATGTCCGCCGCCGCCGACGCTCGCCAGAAGGCGGCCCAGGAGGCCGGCCGCATCGGCCTGCATTTCGAGCGCATGCAGACCTACACGCGCGACGCGGAGCTCGCCCGCGACGAGGCCGCCGTCGACACGGCCCTGCACGCGCTCGAACGCTCCTCCGGCGACGGCTTCGCCCTGCTCGACCAGCTCGCCGAGCGCAGCAAGGACACGGGCGGCGACGAGACGCTCGACAAGATCCGCGAGCTCTACGCCGACTACCTGACCGGCGCGGCCGAGCTGGTCGAGAGCCAGCGCGCCCTGGTCGGCCTGTGGGCCGAGCGGCGCCGGCTCGGCACCGCCTGGGACGATGCCGTGCAGCGCATCGCCGCTCTGGTCGCCGCGCAGGCCGTCGACGCGCGTGCCTTCGAGGCGCGCCTGAGCATCGCCTCGGCGGCGGTCGGCGCGCTCCGCATCGCCTCGTTCGACTTCGACGAGCAGCGCACCGCCCCGGATGGCGAGCGCGTCGCCGCGCAGGCCCGCGAGGCGGTCGACCTCCTGGAGCGCGCCCGCCGGGCGAGCCCGGTCGCGGCGCTGACCGAGGCGACCGGCCCGCTCGCCGAGACGCTCGCCGGCCTGACCGACACCATGGCCCGGATCGTCGCGACCAGGGCAGAGCAGGACGCCCTCCTGAAGGAGCGGCTGGGGCCGATCGTCGCCCGCATCGACACGCTGCTGACCGGCGTCATCGACGCGGCGAACGCGGCCGCGGCGCAGGAGATGGAGGCGACGGCGCAGAGCATCTCGGAGGCGACGCTGATCAACACCGCGGCCGGCGCCTTCGTCGTGCTCGTGCTGATCGGCTCGGCCGTGTTCGGCGCCTTCGCGATCGGTCGGCCGATCCGCCGGGTCGGTGCCATCCTGCAGGCGCTCGCCGACGGCGACCGCTCGGTCACGATCCCCTACGTGACGCGGCGCGACGAGGTCGGCGACAATGCCCGCGCCGCACAGGCTTTCAAGGACAATCTCGACCGCATCGCCCGGATGGAAGTCGAGCAGCGCGCCGCCGACGAGCGCGCCGCCCTCGACCGCCAGAGCGCCGTGCATCGCATCGCCGATGCGTTCGAGACGGCGGTCGGGGCGATCGTCGAGACCGTGTCGCAGGCGGCGACCGAGCTCGAGGGGGCGTCCGGCAGCCTCACGCGCACGGCCGAGACCACCCAGCATCTGTCGACCGCCGTCGCGGCCGCCTCCGAGCAGGCCTCGGCCAATGTCGAGAACGTCGCCACCGCGACCACCGAGATGGCGGCGTCGGTCAACGAGATCAGCCGCCAGGTGCAGGACTCGACCCGCATCGCCGCCGCCGCGGTGCGCCAGGCCGAGACCACCGACGCGCGCATCGCCGCGCTCTCCGCCGCGGCGGCGCGCATCGGCGACGTGGTCGAGCTGATCCGCGAGGTCGCCGAGCAGACCAACCTGCTCGCGTTGAACGCCACCATCGAGGCGGCGCGGGCCGGCGAGGCCGGCAAGGGCTTCGCGGTCGTCGCCCAGGAGGTCAAGGCGCTCGCCACCCAGACCAGCAAGGCGACCGGCGAGATCGGATCCCAGATCTCCGCCATTCAGGCGGCGACGCACGACTCGGTCGTCGCCATCAAGGAGATCGGCGGCACCATCGCGCACATGTCGGAGATCGCCGCCGCGATCGCGGCCGCCGTCGAGGAGCAGCATGCGGCGACCGCCGAGGTGGCGCGCAACATCCAGCAGGCCTCCGTCGGCACGGCCGAGGTGGCCCGCACCATCGGCGAGGTGAGCCGCGGTGCCGGCGCCACCGAGGCGGCCTCCGAGCAGGTGCGCAACTCGGCGGCCGTGCTGGCCGCCGAGGGCAGCAAGCTCAAGGAGGAGGTTCGCCGCTTCCTGACGAACGTCCGCACCGGCCCGCTCGACCGCCGCGCGGGCGACGATCCGGGTCACGAGAGCCCGGAGCGCCGCGGCGAGCGGTGCGGCAGCCGAGTGGCGTGAGCCGGTCGCTCAGGTGCTGCCCGCTCGCGATTTGAGCGGGCGCGGGGCGACGTGCCGCGGATCCGGACCGAAATGGATCCGGTGCCGCGGACCCCTGGCATGGCGTTCTCGGTCGGACGCGCGTCCGGCCCGGCGGCGACGTTCCGGCAGATCGGCGCGGCGAGAGGGGGGTGAGGCGGCACGATTGATCCAGCCGCTTGACCGCTGCGACCGGGCGCCGCTAGCTCGTCGCGATCACAACCCGAGGGAGGCCGTCGTGGCCGAGCAGACCCGCGCCGTTCAGGACGGCGACATCATCGCGCCGGGCGCCCAGAGCACCGTCGCCGAGGGCACCGTCGTCGAGGGCACCGTCGTCGCGCATGCCCAGCTTCCGAACCTCGAGATCGAGGTGGTGCATGGCACCCTGCCGGACGGCAGCGGCGAGCGCCTGTCGATCAATCTCACGGCGTCGCCGTCGTTCGAGGCGTTCGGGCAGGCGCTGGAGGGGGCTAACCCGTTTGCCCTGTGGATGCAGGCCGTCCAGTCGACCTGGGCGCCGCTCCTCGCCATGACCCCGCTTCTCGCCGCGAATCCGTTCCTGTCGGCGACCCCGCTCTCGGCGACCCCGCTCGCGGCGGCGAACTCGCTTCTCGCGGCCAACCCGTTCTTCGGGGCCGGCGGCATCGCGGCGCTCGGCGGCATGCCGATCTGCGGCTTTCCCGGGCGTCGGGGCGTGAAGGGGCCGGGCGCGACGAGCTGAGCGGGCAGGGTCGCGCCGTGCGCGAGCCGGCACGCCGTTGCGCGCTGGCGCGCGGCTGCCTTGCCTTGGCCGAAAAGCCGGCACACAAGCCGCCGTCCGGCCTTGCCGGGCGCCGGCCGTGGCCCGCTCGGGCCCGGCACCCCGACACCGCCGAACGACCCGAACGAGCCCGCCATGAGCGCCCAGACCGACGCGATCGCTTCCCCGGAGGCCGAGATGGCCACGGCGACCTCCACGCGGCGCTGGCCGCCGGCGGCGATCGCGGCGCTGACGATCGCCGCCGCCTCGACCGCGGTCGTGCTCGGCGCTCAGGTGTTCCAGCACGTCGTCGGCATCCCGCCCTGTCCGCTGTGCCTGGAGCAACGCGTCCCGCACTACGCCGCCGTCCCGGTCGCGCTGATCGTGGCGATGGCGGCGCGACGCCGGGCGCCGCGTGGCCTCCTCGCCGCCGGCTTCGTGCTGCTCGCGCTGGCCATGCTGACGGCGGCCGGGATCGGCGGCTATCACGCCGGCGTCGAATGGGGCTTCTGGCCGGGCCCGTCCGACTGCTCGGGCGAGATCAAGGCGTTCGGCAATGCCGGCAGCCTTCTGCAGCAGATGCAGACGACCTCGGTGATCCGCTGCGACGTGGTGCTGTTCCGCTTCCTCGGCCTGTCGCTCGCCGGCTGGAACATGGTCATCTCGACGGCGCTGGCCGGGCTCGCGGCCTGGGGATTGTCCCGCACCCTGCACCGGCCGGCCTGAGCGGCTCACGCGACATCGCTCGCGTCCGGCGCGCCCCGAACCGACCAGCGTTCCGAAATCGTCGACGGATCAGCCGCGCGGGGCGTCGTCGCGGCCGCGACCGCGACCGCGCAGCAGGGTGCGGCGCCAGCGCTGGCGCAGCGCGACGCGGCAACGCTCGCCGTCCTCGGCCGTGAACTGGGCGGCGCGGTCGAGCCCGCGCAGCGCCTCGACGATCTCCTCGACCGGCACCGGGCGCACCGGGCCGGCGCCCTCGGGCGCCTCGGCGGCGTCGGACGCCCAGGCGATCAGGATCGCCCGCTTCTCGGCGAGGCTCAGATCCGGATCCTCGACCACGGCCGTCGGATGCACGAAGGCATGCGCCGGGTGCAGCATGGCGTCGAAAGCGAAATCGGAGGCGGCGCGGCGCAGCGGCGCCGAAGGGATGGTTCGCATCGCGCGGTCTCCCAGAACCTCGTCCGGATCGGTGGCGTCCGGTTGACACTGCTCGCGCGCCCCCGCGAGGGGCACGGATCTGTGCGACATGACTTGTGAAGGCGGGGCTCTGCACGCGAGCCCGATCGACACAGCGATTTAGAATCCTTCGCGTCAGAGTCAATCCTTATTGTAGGTCATGCCGACCTTATCGGCGGTAAAAGATAGTTGCACTCGGTTTGCGCTGGCGTATACTTTGCAATGCAAAGCCCGGGGAGGGGCCATGGCCGAGCTCGAGACCGATCTGGAGAAGGCGCTCGCCGACATCGACGCCATCAAGGCGCAGCTCGCCCGCGGCAGCGAGTTCCGCGGCTGGGGGCCGGCGACCGTCGCACTCACCGGGCTGATGGCGGGCGCTGCCGCGGCTGCCCAGGCGGCCTTCATGCCCGACCCGGTCGACGTCACCAACTGGCTGGCCATCTGGGTGCTCACCGCCGTGCTCGGCATCGCACTCGTCGTCGCCGAGGCGACGACGCGGTCGCGCCGGCTCCATTCCCATCTCGCCGACGAAATGATCCACGCCGCCGCCATGCAGTTCGTCCCGGCCGCGGCGGTCGGCGCGCTCCTGCCGGTGGTCGTTCTCAACGTCGCGCCGGACGCCGTGTGGATGCTGCCCGGCCTGTGGCAGATCGTCTTCGGGCTCGGCATCTTCGCGGCCAGCCGGGCGCTGCCGCAGGCGATGGCGGTGGCCGGCGCCTGGTACCTGGCCTGCGGCCTGGTGGTGCTCGCCGTGTCGGCCGCCGATCGCGGGCTGTCGCCGTGGGCGATGGGGCTGCCCTTCGGCATCGGGCAGCTCCTGTTCGCCGCCATCCTGCATCGTGCGCTCGGAGGTCGTCATGGCGGGTTCTGAACCGACCCGGCGCGGGCCTTCGGCCGGTCGCTTCGCCTACGAGGGGCTCGATCGGGTGATGCACGAGAAGGCCCGACTCGGCGTCCTCACCTCGCTGATCGCGCATCCGCGCGGCCTCGCCTTCGCCGACCTCAAGCGCCTGTGCGGGCTGACCGACGGCAACCTGTCGCGGCATCTCCAGGTGCTGGCCGAGGCCGGGCTCGTCGAGATCCTGAAAGGCTACGATCACAACCGCCCGCAGACCGTCTGCCGCATCACCGAGGATGGTCGCCGCCGCTTCGTCGAGTATCTCGGCGTGCTCGAGCAGGTGGTGCGCGACGCCGCCGCGGCCGCCGGACGCCCGGCCGCCTCCGCGCGCAGCGGCTTCGCCGACGATCCCGCCCCGGCCTGACGGCCGGCCCCGACCCCCACCCGCTTCCACCACCCGCCGCACCTCTCCTTGCGATCCGAACGCCCCACCGAGAGCCCCATGCCCAAAAACTTTGCGATGCAGAGCGACGCTCCGAGCAATCCGCCGCGCCACGTCGCCATCGTCATGGACGGCAACGGCCGCTGGGCGACGTCCCGCGGCCTGCCGCGGCCGGCCGGCCACCAGGCCGGTGTCGAGACGGTGCGGCGGGTCGTCGAGGCGGCGCCGCGCCTCGGCATCGAGACGCTGACCCTCTACGCCTTCTCGTCCGACAACTGGCGCCGCCCGACCGCCGAGGTGGCCGCCCTGATGGCGCTGCTGCGCCGCTTCGTGCGCGCCGAGACGGGCCGGCTCGCGCAGGCCGGCGCCCGCGTCACCATGCTGGGCCGGCGCGACCGGCTGCCGGCCGGGCTCGCGGCCGAGATCGCCGCCGCCGAGCAGGCGACCGCGTCGGGGACGAAGCTGCATCTGCGGGTCGCCCTCGACTACTCGGCCCGCGACGCCATTCTCGATGCGGCACGCCGCGCCGCCGCGCTGCCCCAGCTCACCCGCGAGGCGTTCTCCCGTCTCCTGTCCGGCGGCGACCACGCCGCCGAGCCGGTGCCCGACGTCGACCTCCTGATCCGCACCGGCGGCGAGCAGCGGCTCTCCGACTTCCTGCTGTGGGAATGCGCCTATGCCGAGCTCCTGTTCGTGCCCTGCCTGTGGCCGGACTTCTCGGCCGGGGGCCTCGCCGACGCGGTCGCCTGGTACGCGGCCCGCGAGCGCCGCTTCGGCGGCGTCGGCGCGGCGTCGGCGGCGTCGCCGGCGCCGGCCGTGGCGGCGGTGCCCAGCGCCGCCTGAGCGCGCCCGCGCGGCCGCCGCGCGTCGTCCGGAGCGGTTGCAGCCGGACCGCCGGCGCGCGATCCTGTGACCGGCGGCTGCGTCGGCCGCGGGGGGACGGCATGCAACACCCGGTCCTGTTCGAGATGGTCGTCTTCGGCGGCGCCGTCGTCGCGACCCTGGTCTGGCATCTCGGCGTCGGCCGTCAGCAGGACGCCAGGCGCCTCGCCGCCCTGAAGGCGGCTCGCCTCGCCGCCGCCGGCCCGGCACCCGACGCGCCCGCGGCGCCGGCCGCGGCTGCGCCGGCGGCCCTCTCGGCGCCTGCCGTTGTCGCGCCTTCCGGCGTGGCGGCTGCGGTCGCGGCGCCTGCGGCGCCTGCGGTCGTGGTCGCCACGACATCGCCCCCGACAACGACCGACCCAGAAACACAACGCGGCGATGACCTGCATCGCCCACGGAGGAACGACATGGCCCTGAAGAACATTCTCGTCCATCTCGACAGCGGGCCGCGCACCGCCGAGCGGTTGGCGCTCGCGGTGCGCATCGCCGCGCGCAACCAGGCGCGGCTGACCGGCGTGTTCGGCCAGCTCGCCGAGGCGCATCGCGTCGGCGTCGTCGCCGAATGGCCGCCCGCCGCCTATGCGGCGGCGGCCGCCGAAAGCCGCGAGGCCTTCTCCAAGACGGCCGGCAGCCTCGCCGACGCCGAGTGGGTCGACCTCAACCGCGGCGGCGAGGACGAGATCATGCATCGCCTCGGCCAGCTCGCCTGCTATTCCGACCTCACCGTGCTGGGCCAGCACGAGGACGCGGCGCGCCGCCTCGCCCCGGCCGAGCTCGCCACCCATGTCTGCTCGGCGAGCGGACGGCCCGTGCTGGTGGTGCCCTATGCGGGCCGTTTCCCCGATGTCGGGCGGCGGCCGATGTTCGCCTGGAGCGAGACGGCGGGCGCCGCCCGGGCGCTCGCCGACGGTCTCGCCCTGACCAGCCCGGACGCCGAGGCGTTGCTCCTCTACGCCTACGAGCGCAATCTGCGCAGCGAGTTCGCCGAGCGCGCCGTGGCGCTGCTGAAGAGCCACGGCGTCACGGCGCAGTTCGAGCCGTTCGCGCTGGAGGACGAGACCATGATGGACGTGCTCCTCAACTTCGCCTCCGACCACGGCGCCGACCTGATGACGCTCGGCCTCACCGGCAGCGTCGGCCTGTCGCTGTTCGACCGCGGCCGGCCGAAGCCGACGCTGCGCGAGCTCACCGTCCCGGTGCTGTGCGCGTGCTGATGCTCCGGCGCCGCGATGACGCGTGACGACGAGGGCGTCGGCGACCCGGGTGCGAGCACGGCGAGCGGGGCCGACCGCTCGCTGCACCAGCGCATCCGCGCCGATCTCGAGGAGCGCATCCTCTCCGGCGCCTGGAGCCCGGGTCACCGCATCCCGTTCGAGCACGAGCTGATGGCGCAGTACGGCTGCGCCCGGATGACCGTCAACAAGGTGCTGTCCGGTCTGGTCGAGGCCGGCCTGATCGAGCGGCGGCGCCGCGCCGGCAGCTTCGTGCGCCGGCCGGTCGGCCAGTCGGCCGTGCTGCGCATTCCCGACGTCAAGGCCGAGGTACTGTCGCGCGGCGAGGCGTACCGGTACGAGCTGATCACGTGCGCGCGGCGCAAGGCGACCCGCGAGGATCGCGCCCGCATCGCGGTTCCGGCCGGCGCGCCCGTGCTGGCGCTGCTGTGCCGCCACGTCGCCGACGGGCGGCCCTATGCGCTGGAGGATCGGCTGATCGCGCTCGACGCCGTGCCCGAGGCGGCCACGGCCGACTTCTCGGCCGAGCTGCCGGGGACGTGGCTGCTCGCCCATGTGCCGTGGCACGAGGCCGAGCACGAGATCACGGCGGCGCCGGCCGACGCGCGGACCGCGGCGCGGCTCGACGTGCCGGTCGGCACCGCATGCCTCGTCATCGCGCGGCGCACCTGGCGGGGCGGCGCCCCGATCACGGCGGTGCGCATCTGGTATCCGGGCGACCGCCAGACCTTGGTCGCCCGCTTCACCCCGGCGACCGCCGCGGGGCGGTGAGATCGGCTTTGCCGTGGTCGTCGGGTGGGCAAAGCGAAGCGTGCCCACCGCGATCTGATCACGATATCTGATTCCGAGTCCGGCGTGGGCACACCGCGCCTTCGGCGCGGCTTTACCCGCCCTACGACTACGAACTGATCACGTCAATCCAGCGCCGGCAGCGCGACGGGCTGGACCGTCGCGGCGAGCGCGCCGGTGCGGACCAGGTCGGCGGCCGCGACCATGTCGGGGTGCAGATGGCGATCGTCGTCGAGTGCCGGCACTCTTTCACGCAACACCGAGCGCACCGCCTCCAGCGGCCGGCTCGATCGCAGCGGATCGTGAAAGTCGCAGGCCTGCGCGGCGGCCAGAAGCTCGATCGCGATCACGGCGACGGCGTTCTCGACCATGCCGAGGAGCCGCCGTGCGCCGTGCGCCGCCATCGAGACGTGATCCTCCTGGTTGGCCGAGGTCGGGATCGAGTCGACGCTCGCCGGAGTGGCGCGCTGCTTGTTCTCGGAGACCAGCGCGGCCGCCGTCACCTGCGGAATCATGAAGCCGGAGTTGAGGCCGGGCTTGGGCGTGAGGAAGGCCGGCAGGCCGGACAGCGCCGGATCGACCAGCATGGCGATGCGGCGCTCGGAGAGCGAGCCGATCTCGCAGACGGCGAGCGCGATCTGGTCGGCCGCGAAGGCGACCGGCTCGGCGTGGAAGTTGCCGCCGGAGAGCGCCTCGCCCGTGTCGGCGAAGATCAGCGGATTGTCGGAGACGCCGTTGGCCTCGGTGCCGAGCGTCGCAGCGGCCTGGCGCAGCAGGTCGAGCACGGCGCCCATCACCTGCGGCTGGCAGCGCAGGCAGTACGGATCCTGCACGCGCGGGTCGTCGCGCAAGTGCGAGGCCCGGATGGCACTGCCCTCCATCAGGGCGCGCAACGCCGCCGCCGTCTCGATCTGGCCGCGGTGGCCGCGCAGCGCGTGGATGCGCGGATCGAACGGCGTATCGGAGCCGCGCGCCGCGTCGGTCGCGAGCGCGCCGGTCACCAGCGCCGAATGGAACAGCCGCTCCGCCTCGAACAGCCCGGCGAGCGCCTGCGCGGTGGAGAACTGGGTGCCGTTGAGGAGTGCCAGGCCCTCCTTGGCCGCGAGCGTCAGCGGCGCGAGCCCGGCCCGTGCCAGCGCGTCCGCGGCCGGCACGCGGGTGCCGTGAACAAGGATCTCGCCGACCCCGATCATCGCCGCCGTCATGTGGGCGAGCGGCGCGAGATCGCCCGAGGCGCCGACCGAGCCCTGTGCCGGCACCACCGGGATCAGATCCTGCGCCACCATGGCGGCGAGGAAGTCGATCGTCTCGAGGCGCACGCCCGAGGCGCCCTGCGCCAGGCTCGCGAGCTTCAAGACCATCATCAGCCGGGCGACCGGCGGCGCCATCGCGTCGCCGACACCGGCGGCGTGGCTGAGCACGATGTTGCGCTGGAGCGTCTCGAGATCGGCGTCGCCAATGCGGACGCTGGCGAGCTTTCCGAAGCCGGTGTTGATGCCGTAGACGGGCTCGCCCTTGGCGAGAATGCGCGCGACCGCGGCGGCGCCTGCGGCGATCGCCGGCCGCGTCGCCGGATCGAGCGCGACCGGCGCGCCGCGACAGATCGCGCGCCACTCCGCCAACGTCACGCTACCGGGCCTGATCAGGATGGTCATGGGTTTCTACCGATTGGTCCGATCAGCTTCGGTCCAGAACGATCGATGTCGGCGCGTGGCGCTGCCCCTCGCCCCCGGCGCGCCGCGCGCGTCGGGGGAGGGCTCTTTCACGCTGCGTCAAATGTATAGACATATTGTCCGGCTCGGCAAGCCGGAGCCGTTCGGCACGGGGTCGCGTCGCCTGCACAGAAACGCGGCAACCTGCATTATGTCTATACATTTGACACCACTTCGCCCTTCTGTTCAAATCCGCCGGAATTTTCAACGCGGGGAGATCCCATGCGGTTTTTCAAGCTATCCGCGATCGCGTGTGTCGCGGCTTTCGGCGTCGTGACGGCGGCGCAGGCGCAGGCGCCGCTCACCAAGGTGGGCCTCGGCATCTCGGGGTGGACCGGCTTCGCGCCGCTCACCCTCGCCGCCAAGGCCGGCATCTTCGAGAAGAACGGCCTCGACGTCACGCTGAAGAAGATTCCGCAGAAGGACCGGCACCTCGCCATCGCGGCCGGCGACATCCAGTGCGCGGCGACGACGGTCGAGACCTGGATCGTGTGGAACGCCGCCGGCATCGCCACCAAGCAGATCTTCCAGCTCGACAAGTCGTATGGCGCCGACGGCATGGTGGTGCGCAACGACATCAAGACGATCCCCGACCTCAAGGGCAAGACGGTCGCCGCCTCGGCGCCCGGCACGGCGCCCTACTTCACGCTCGCCTGGTTCCTCAAGAAGAACGGCCTGACCCTCAAGGACGTGACCATCGTCAACATGGAGCCGGGTCCGGCCGCGCAGGCGTTCCTGGCCGGCCAGAACGACGCCGCCATGACCTACGAGCCCTATCTCAGCGCGGTGCGCGAGAAGCCGGAGGCCGGCAAGATCATCGCGACGACGCTCGACTACCCGATGATCCTCGACACGGTCGGCTGCACGCCGAAGTTCCTGGCCGACAATCCCAAGGCCGCCAAGGCGCTCGCCGACAGCTACTTCCAGGCGCTCGACATGATCGCCAAGGAGAAGGACAAGGCCTACGAGATCATGGGCGCCGACGTGAAGCAGTCGGGCGAGCAGTTCGGCAAGTCGGCCGCCTATCTGCGCTGGCAGGACAAGGCGGCGAACCAAAAGTTCATGGCCGACGAGATCTTCAGGTTCTCCGAGGAGGCCGCCGCCATCCTGCTCGAGGCCGGCATCATCAAGCAGAAGCCCGACATCAAGGCGATCGTCGACGACAGCTTCGTGAAGTGATTTCTTCGCCCGCGCGACGTCGGCCGGGCAACACGCTCTCCGCCCTCGCCCTGAGGTGCCCGGCGAAGCCGGGCCTCGAGGGGCGAGGGCGGCCCTGTTTCGGGGGGCTCGTGGTTCGCGACCGCACCGCGCGGTGCGCTACTGACCACGAGGGCCGCCGGTGTCGTCGAAACGACAGTCCGGGTTGCGTTTCACCCGGTTGACTCCGCCGCGCTCCCGCGTCTTCTACCCGGACCCCCTCCGCGTCTTTTTTCCGGCCCGGCCGACCCGAACGAGACCCGCCATGAAACCGCTCGAGCCGGTCGGCAACACGGCCAAGATCGTCCTCGGCATCCTGTTCTTCGTGCTCCTGTTCGCCGCCTGGTCGTTCGCGACCTTCGGGGGCTACGTCTCGAAGACCTTTCTCGCCGACCCGCTGACCATGCTGCACGACGGCTGGACGCTGTTCGTGCGCTACGATTTCCTGCACGACATAGGCATGACGGTGTGGCGCGTCGTCGGCGGCTTCGTGCTCGCCACCCTGGTCGCGGTGCCGCTCGGCATCGCCATGGGCGCCTACAAGCCGATCGAGGCGTTCTTCGAGCCGTTCGTCTCCTTCGCCCGCTACCTGCCGGCCTCCGCCTTCATCCCGCTCTTGATCCTGTGGGCCGGCACCGGCGAGCTGCAGAAGCTGCTCGTCATCTTCATCGGCTCGGTGTTCCAGATCGTCCTGATGGTCGCCGTGTCGATCGGCGCGACGCGGCGCGATCTGGTCGAGGCGGCCTACACGCTCGGCGCCGGCGACCGCGGCATCGTCGCCCGCGTGATGCTGCCGGCCAACGCGCCCGAGATCGCCGAAATCCTGCGCCTCGTGCTGGGCTGGGCCTGGACCTACGTGATCGTCGCCGAGCTGATCGGCGCGTCGTCGGGCATCGGCCACATGATCGTCGACAGCCAGGCGTTGCTCGCCACCGGCCAGATCATCTTCGGCATCATCGTCATCGGCGTCATCGGGCTGGTCTCGGACTTCCTGTTCAAGGCCGCGAACCACCGCCTGTTCCCGTGGAAGTTCGCATGACCCAGCTTCTCGTCGAGGGCGTCTCGCGCCAGTTTCCCGGCCGCCGCGGCGCCGGTCCGACGCGCGCGCTCGAGCCGACCACCATCGCGGTCGAGAAGAACGACTTCATCACGGTGCTCGGCCCGTCCGGCTGCGGGAAGTCGACGCTCTTGCGTATCGTCGCCGGTCTCGACCGGCCGACCACCGGGCGCGTGATGCTCGACGGCCGCGAGGTGAAAGGACCGGGCGCCGACCGCGGCATGGTGTTCCAGTCATACACGCTGTTCCCCTGGCTCACCGTCGCCGAGAACATCGCGTTCGGATTGTCGGAGCGCGGCATGCCGGAGAAGCAACGCGCCGAGATCGTCGCCGACTACGTCCAGAAGGTCGGGCTGAAGGGCTTCGAGCATCACTGGCCGAAACAGCTCTCGGGCGGCATGCAGCAGCGCACCGCGATCGCCCGCGCGCTCGCCAACGATCCCGAGATCCTGCTGCTCGACGAGCCGTTCGGCGCCCTCGACACCCAGACCCGCGGGCTGATGCAGGAGATGCTGCTCGCCATCTGGGAGCGCGAGAAGAAGACCGTGATGTTCGTCACCCACGACATCGAGGAGGCGATCTTCCTCGCCTCGCGCGTGATCGTGATGACGGCGCGGCCGGGCCGCATCAAGACCGAGATCGCGGTCGATCTGCCGCATCCGCGCGACTATCACATGAAGACCACGGCGGCGTTCTCCGAGCTGAAGGCGCGCCTCACCGAGGAGATCCGCGCCGAGGCGGTGCTGGCCGCGACGGAGCATTGAGGGGCGCTTCGAGTTGCTCCGTCACCCTGAGGTGCCGGGCGAAGCCGGGCCTCGAAGGGCGACGGTCCGTGCCGTGCCCTCACTCAGCTCGGCGCCGCATCCGTCGAGGCTCGCCTTCGGCGAGCACATCAGGATGACGGGGAGGGGCGGGGATCCCGGAAGCATAGTTGCCGGCGAGCGATTGCGGACCGGTAGAAAGATCGACCATGACCATCGTCAACATCGACGACATGCGCGAGGCCGCGCAGCGGCGCCTGCCGAAGATCTTCTTCGACTACATCGACGGCGGCAGCTTCTCGGAGACGACGCTGCGCGAGAACCGGCGTGGCTACGACGCGTGGGCCATCGAACAGCGTGTCCTGGCGAGCGCCCGCATTCCCGATCTCGCGACTGAATTTCTCGGCGCGCGTCATGCGCTGCCCTTCATGCTGGCGCCGGTCGGCTTCCTCGGGCTTTATCGCGGCGGCGGCGAGATCCTCGCCGCGCGGGCCGCGCGGGCGGCGCAGATCCCGTTCTGCCTGTCGACCTTCTCGGTCGCCTCGATCGAGCGGCTCGCACGCGAGGCGGGCGGTGATCTCCACTTCCAGCTCTACATGCTGGACGACCGCGGCCTCGGCGACGAACTCCTGGCCGCCGCGACGGCGGCCGGCGTGACGACGCTGTTTCTCACCGTCGACTGCACCGTCACGGCGATCCGCGAGCGCGACGTGCGCAACAAGTTCCGCTCGGCGCGCCGCCCGACGCCGGCGATGCTGCTCTCGATGCTCGCGAAGCCGGCGTGGTTTCTCGATCTTCTGCGGCACGGCCTCCCCGCTGTCGAGGCTTTGGAAAAGCACCCCGAGTTCGGCAAGGGCGCGCTGGAGCAGGCCGTGAATCTGTCGCGCCGCATCGACCGCACGGTGAGCTGGGCCGAGGTGGACCGGCTGCGGGCGCGCTGGCCCGGCAGGCTCGTGATCAAGGGCGTGCTGTCGGCGGCCGATGCGTGCAAGGCGCGCGACGCCGGGGCGAACGCGGTCGTCGTCTCCAACCACGGCGGCCGGCAGCTCGACGGCGTCGCCGCGACGATCTCGGTGCTGCCCGAGATCGTCGCGGCAGTCGGGCCGGATTTCGAGGTGCTGCTCGACGGCGGCATCCGGCGCGGCACCGACATCGTCAAGGCTCTGGCGCTCGGCGCCTCGGGCGTGCTGCTCGGCCGCGCCTACGCCTTCGCGCTCGCCGCCGACGGCGAGGCGGGCGTGACGCGGGCGATCGAGATTCTCTCCACCGAGCTGTCCATCACGCTCGCCTTGATGGGCCTCGGCGCGATCGACGAGCTGAAGGCGGCAAGATCGAGCGTCCTGCGAAGGATGGACTCCCGCGCAGACCGGAGCTGAGCCCGCCCAGTCTGCCGCACCGTCGCGAGCGCGGGTGTTTCGCTTTCCGGGGATCAGCTCGGCGAAAGGCTCATGACTCCGAAGGCCCGGACCTCGCACGGCTCCGGCGCGGCCGGCGACCGTCGACCGGCCGCGCACGGCGGCCGGCGCGACGCGGCCAGCGATGTTCTCGACGACCTCGAATGTTGTTCGCGAGCTGACGGGGTGGTCGGCAGCACGGCTCGTCTTGTGATCATCTGATCAGGATGCCGGTCCTGTACGGTGACGCCCGGAGGCGTCATCTTCGTTCGACTGCCCGTCCGGCTCGGCTCTTCCATGTCGCTGCACTGCAAACGCGAGCTTGCATGCAAAGCAGGCGCGACGGTGCGCCGCTGGCACCGTCGCCGATTGCGCATATGATGAGGCGTTTCTTCGAAATGCAGCTTGCCTGGCCTGCTCGCGGCGGACCGTCCGGTCGTCGGCCGCATCACGTCCATGACGCCCGTCGGCCCGCACCGGACGCTCGTCCGGTCCCGACCCAGGGAGGACCGCAATGACCTTCATGAAACGTTTTCACGTCGTCCTCGGCACCGCCGCCGCGCTGGCGGCCGTCGCCCTCGCGGCCGCGCCGGAGTCGGCCCGCGCCGAGTTCCCCGACAAGAACCTGACCCTCGTCGTGCCCTACGGCGCCGGCGGCGGCACCGACATCGGCGCGCGCCTGCTCTCCAAGGATCTCGAGCCGCTGGTGAAGCAGCCGGTGATCGTCCAGAACATCACCGGCGGCGGCGGCTGGACCGGCTGGGGCACGCTCGCCTCGGCGAAGCCGGACGGCTACACGCTCGGCCTGCTCAACGCCCCGAGCTTCTACATGGGCTATCTCGATCCCAAGCTCGGCCGCAAGGAGCGGCTGGAGAGCTTCACGCCGCTGATCAATCACGTGATCGACTACGTCGTGATCACGGTCGTGCCCGGAAGCCCATACAAGACCGTGAAGGATCTGGTCGAGGCGGCCAAGGAAAAGCCCGGCACCATCAGCATCACGGCGCACGGCGTCGGCGGCGACGAGCATCTCGCCATCATGCAGCTCGAGCGCATGACCGGAGCGAAGTTCAAGGTCATCCACAACAAGGCGACGCCCGAATCGAAATCGCAGGTGCTGGGCAATCACGTCCAGGTTCTGGCCTGCAATCTGAGCGAGATCGTCACCGAGGTGAAGGACAACCAGCTCAGGGTGCTCGGCGTGATGTCGCCGACGAGGTCGCGCTTCCTGCCGACCAGCCCGACCTTCAAGGAGCAGGGCTACGACATCGAGGCCTCGGTGTCGCGCGGCATCGCCGGTCCGGCCGGTCTTCCGAAGGACGTCGAGGAGAAGCTCGTCGCCTGGCTCGACAAGGTCGTCACCTCGAAGGAGCACCAGGAGAAGGCCGACAGCCTGTTCCTCGAGCTGCGCTCCATCAAGGGCGACGCCTACCGGAAGTTCCTCAAGGACAACGAGCAGACCGTGAAGGATCTGATGGGCTGGTAGCCCGTCGGCGGCGGCGGCGGGAGGCGCGTCCTTCCGCCGCCGACCGTTCGTCTCGATCGCTCCTCGCCGCGCTTTCCCTCGCGCACCCCCTTCGCATCGGATCGGAGCCTGCCGTGCTCTGGGTCAACCGCATCGTCGGCGTCGCGCTGATCGGATCCTGTGCCGTCCTCTGGCGCATCTCGGACGACTATCCCGAGATGGCGCGCCTGTTTCCGCGGGTGATGCTCGTGATCGTCTGCGTCCTCTCGGCCCTGATGGTCGGGCGCAGCCTGCTTCCGGCGGCGGCAGCCGGCGGGGCCGGCGAGGGCGGGACGACCCCCGCCGTGATGATCCGGCCGATCCTGGCCTTCCTGGCGACGGCGCTCGCGCTCGCGGCGGCGACCTATGTCGGCTTCTTCCTGGGGATGATCCTGCTCGCGGCCGTGCTGGTCCCGATCCTCGGCGTCCGCGCGCTCGGCTGGTACGTCTTCGCCACCGTCGTCCTGCTGGTGGTGGTCTACGGGGTCTTCGTCGTCGTGCTCGCCGTGCCGCTCACGCTGCGGCCGCCGGTCTTGTGAGGCCGTCATGGACATGCTCCTGACCGTCGTCGCCGACGCCTTCACGCCCGCCCATCTCGCCGTCATGCTGGCCGGCGTGGTGACCGGCCTGATCATCGGCGCCATGCCGGGGCTCAGCTCCAATCTCGGCATCGCATTGGTGCTGCCGCTCACCTTCGGGATGGACCCGGTCTCGGCCCTGATCATGCTGGTGAGCCTCTACACGGCGGCGATCTACGGCGGCTCCTTCTCGGCGATCCTGCTGCACACGCCCGGCACCTCGGCCTCGGCGGCGACCGCCATCGACGGCTTCGCGTTGACCCGCAAGGGCGAGTTCAACAAGGCGATCCGCATCTCCACCTTCGCCTCGGTGTTCGGCGGCCTGTTGAGCGGGGCAGCGCTCATCGCCATCGCGCCGCCGCTGTCGCTCCTGTCGCTCAAGTTCGGTCCCGCCGAGTATTTCTGGCTCGCCGTGTTCGGCATCTCGGTGATCGGCACGCTCGCCAGCGGAAACATGATCAAGGGGCTCTTGTCCGGCGCGGTCGGCGTCGCCATCAGCACGGTCGGCCTCGATCTCGATTCGGGCTATCCGCGGTTCGCCTTCGGCATCTACGACCTGCAGGGCGGGATCGGCTTCGTGCCGGCCGTCATCGGGCTGTTCTCGCTGTCGCAGGCGCTGCTGATGTGCGAGCGGCCGCACAACACCATCCAGGAGGCCGAGCAGACGGCCGGCGGCGAGTGGCGGCTCTTGCCGACCTGGGCCGAGTTCAGATTCATCCAGCCGACGCTGTGGCGCTCGTCCGTCATCGGCGTCGTCATCGGCATCCTGCCGGGTGCCGGCGGCGACATCGGCTCGTGGACGGCCTACAACGAGGCGAAGCGGTTCGCCAAGAACGATCCGGACTTCGGCAAGGGCTCGATCCGCGGCGTCGCCGCCTCGGAGAGCGCCAACAACGCGACCACGGGCGGCGCCATCATCCCGCTGCTCACGCTCGGCATCCCGGGCAGTCCGTCGGCCGCCATCCTGCTCGGCGCCTTGGTGCTGCACGGCATGCAGCCCGGCCGCACCCTGTTCACCGAGCACGCTCACTTCACCTACACGGTCTGCGTCGGCTTCCTGATCGCCAACGTCGTGATGGGCTTCGTCGGCATGGCGATGTGCCGCTACATGGGCGTGGTGGCACGGCTCCCCAACACGATCCTGATCATCTCGGTGATCGTCCTGTCGATCGTCGGGTCGTACTCGCTCGGCAACAACGTCTACGACGTCTACACCATGCTGGCGTTCGGCATCCTCGGCTACCTGATGCGCAAGACCGGCTTCTCGGCCGCCCCCATGGTGCTCGGCATGATCCTCGGGCCGCTCGCCGAGCAGGGCTTCCGCCAGGCCGTGCAGCTCGCCGACGGCCCGGTGCTGCTGCACATGCTGGCGAACCCGATCTCCTGGGTTCTGGTGTCGCTGATCGTGCTGTCGATCGGCAGCGCCGCCTGGCTGGAGCTGACCCGCTCCAAGCTCACCGGCGTGATGGCGGAGAAGTAGCCGGCGGGAAGGTCGATCGTCGCGAACGGCAAGCGCGGCGGCCGGTCCTGGTTCCGCGGGACCGGCCGTGGTCGTTGCGAGAGGCGCCCCGGCGGGCACCGTCGCACGCCGCCGCCGGGCCTCACGGATCGAGCTCGGTGTCCCAGTAGAGATAGTCGAGCCAACTGTCGTGCAGGTAGTTGGGCGGGAACAGGCGGCCGTTGCGGTGCAGGTGGTTGACGCTCGGCTGGAAGGGGAGCTGGCCCGGCTTCATCCCGGCCTCGTGCGGGGTCTTGCTGCCCTTGCGCAGGTTGCAGGTCGCGCAGGCCGTGACGACGTTGTCCCAGGTTGTCTGGCCGCCGCGCGAGCGCGGGATCACGTGGTCGAAGGTGAGGTCGTCGTGGCTGCCGCAGTACTGGCAGGAGAATCGGTCGCGCAGGAAGACGTTGAACCGCGTGAATGCGGGGTTGGTGGTCGGCTTCACGAAGGTCTTCAGCGAGACGACGCTGGGGATGCGCAGCTCCAGGGAGGGGCTGTGCACGGCCTTGTCGTAATGTGCGACGATGTTCACCCGGTCCAGGAACACCGCCTTGATCGCGTCCTGCCACGACCACAGCGACAGGGGATAGTAGCTCAGCGGACGGAAGTCGGCGTTGAGCACGAGAACCGGCCATCCGCTCGGCGACGTGTGAGCGTTCAACGCCCCTCCACCTCGTTTCGGGGCGCCGCAGCGCGGTACCGCTGCAGCGCAGCAAACCAGCACCCCGTATCTTATAGGCAGCCGTGACAAGCTTGTGAAGCCGTGCGGAAGCGCCTGTGAAATCGGCGTCGGCGCGCGGTCGCCCTGGCACCGCGCGCGCGGCCTACCGACGACGAATCGCCGGGCCCGGCCCGGCCGACGGCGGAACCTCGGTCAGCGTCCAGCGAAGCGGCGCGCCAAGAAGCCGCCGGCGAGCGAGAGTCCGTCCTCGTCGATGCCGTGGCCGATCCCGTAGGAGATGTGCCACTCGACCGGAATCCCGAGCTTTCCCAGCCCGTTCGCCGCGTCGAGCAAGGCCTGGACCGGGATCAGGTCGTCGTCTGAGCCGTGCGCGAGGAGAACGGGCGGCCGAGCCGTGATCGCGCCCGCGACCGCCTCGGCCGCTTCGGCGCCGGCGTCGTTCGGCAGGACGAGGATGCCGGAGAAGCCGACGATGGCGGCGGGCGCGACGGCGCGCCGCAGGCCGACATGGAGCGCCATCATGGTGCCCTGGCTGAAGCCGACCAGGGCGAGGGCCGAGCCCGGCAGGCCGTGGCGAGCGAGCTCCTGGTCGAGGAACTGGTCGAGGACCGGGGCGGCGGCCTGCACGCCGCGCCAGCGCTCGCCCGGCGACCGGAAGGTCAACGGGAACCACTCGCGGCCGACCGGCGCCTGTCCGCAGGGGCGTGGGGCGTGCGGCGACACGAAGGCGGCGTCGGGCAGGATCGCCTGCCACATCCGGCCGATGTCGATGAGGTCGTTGCCGTCGGCCCCGTAGCCGTGGAGGAAGACGACGAGCTGGCGCGCCGGTTTTTGCGAGCGCGGCGCCAGGCGCGGGCCGTCGATCGTTGCCACGGTCATGCTCCTCGTTCCGCCGGGACGGGCGGGGCCGGCAGCACGGGATCGCGCTGCTTGATGGTGCGATAATACGTCCACAGCAGGAAAGCCGCCACTCCGCGCCACGGTCGCCACGGCTCGGCGAGCGGCCCCATCTGCTTGGTCGTCGGGCGGGCGTCGAGCACGAAGGCGATCCGCAGCGCCTCCTGCAGGGCGAGGTCGCCGGCCGGCCAGGCGTCGGCGTGGCCGAGGCAGAACAGGAGGTAGCTGTCGGCCGTCCACGGCCCGATGCCGTGCACGGCGACCAGCGCCGCATGCGCCGCGTCGGCCGGCAGCGCGGCGACCGCGTCGAGGTCGAGGGCACCGTCCCGCAGCGCCCGGGCGATCTCCTTGAGGGCCTTGATCTTCGGCGCCGACAGGCCGATCCGGGCCAGCGTCGTGTCGCGGCTGCGCAGCACCGCCTTCGGCTCGAACGGGTCGATGGCGGCGAACAGCCGCGCTCCGATGGCGGCGGCGCTGGCGGTCGAGAGCTGCTGGCCCAGCACGGTCGCGGCGAGGCCGGGAAAGCCGCCGGGCCGACGCCGCAGCGGCGGCCGCCCACCCGCCGCCAGCACGGCGGCGAGCCGCGGATCGGCGGCGACGAGATGCGCGAGCCCGGCGTCGATGTCGGCCTCGGTGTCGAGGCGCAGGAGGGCAGGAGAGGCGGGCGGGGCGGGGGCCATGGCCGAGACATAGGCCGGGCGGGGCCGGGCCGCCAACCGATTTGCCACCGCGATTCGATCCGTGTCCCGGACGGGTGCAGGGCGCGAGCGATGCATCCCGAGCCGGAACCCAGGGGCGACATGACGACGCGTCCGGCCCGCACCGCCGACAGGTGCCGCCGCTGGGCCCCGGCTCTGCGGTGTGTCAGGCCTGCGGCCTGGCGCACCTTGTCCGGGGCACGCGACCGGGACACGCGACCCGGGCACGAGGCGTGGGTACGAGGCGTGTGTACGAGGCGTGTGTACGAGGCGTGGGTCCGGGTCCGGGCATGCGGTCGAGGTGCCAAGCGCCACGACATCGCCTATAACGCTGGGTCTATGACCGTGCCGGCCGCACGCGCCGTGCCCCGAGACGAGCGCCGATGGATTCGCTGGACAAGTACGTCTTCAGGACCGGGTTCAACATGTTCCTGCTGGTCCTGTTCAGCCTGACCGGGGTGATCTGGGTCACCCAGATCCTGCGCCAGATCGACCTGATCACGGGCCAGGGTCAGACGGTGCTGACCTTCATCGGCATCACCAGCATGATCATCCCGACCCTGATGCTGATCCTGGCGCCGATCGCCATGCTGATCGCGGTCGTCTACACGCTGACCAAGCTCAACGGCGATTCCGAGCTCGTGGTGATGAGCGCCGCCGGGGTGTCGCCGGGACGTCTGTTCCGACCCTTCGCCATGCTGGCCGCCGTGGTGTCGCTGCTGGTCGCCTTCATCGCGGTCTTCCTGTCGCCGTTCCTGCAGCGCGAGATGAACGACCGCCTCGCCAAGGTGCGGGCCGACGTGGTCGCCAACATCGTGCGGCCCGGGACGTTCACGTCGATCGAGCGCGGCCTCACCTTCCACATCCGCGAGAAGAAGACCGACAGCCAGTTCGGCGGCATCCTGATCGACGACTTCCGCGACTCCAAGGAGCGCGCCACCATCCTGGCCGAGCAGGGCAACATCGTGCAGACCGGACGCGGCACCTATCTGGTGATGACCGACGGCTGGGTGCAGCGCCGCCGCGCCTCCGACCGCGACCCGACCATGGTCAAGTTCGAGCGCTACGCCTTCGACCTGTCGCCCTACACGGTGGCGAACCGGGTCTCCTACGGCCTGCGGGAGCGCTATCTGTGGGAGCTTCTGTTCCCCGATCCCGACGACAAGCTGCTCAAGACCTCGCCCAACCAGTTCCGGGTCGAGCTCAACGACCGGCTCGTGGCGCCGCTCTATCCGATCGCCTTCGTGGTGCTCGCCTACATGCTGATGTGCACGCCACGCTCGACCCGCCAGGGCCGCGTCGGCTCGACCGCCGTGGTGATCGTCGGCGTGTTCGCGCTGCGAATCCTCGGCTTCGCCTGCATGGCGGTCGGCCAGAGCACGCCGGTCGCCCTCTATCTGCTGTATCCGGTGCTGCTCGGCGCCATCGGGCTCGGCCTGTTCGCCATCTACACGGGCCGCGGGCTCGAGCGCGACGTCACGCTCGATCTCGCCCTGCTGCGCAGTCGACTGCTCGCGCGGCTGCCCCGTCCGGCCTGGCGGTGAGCCTCGACGTCGCCAATCGCGCCGGCGGCGGCCAGGCGCTCGTCGCGGCGGAGCGTGCCCGACCGCGCGTCGCGCTCGCCGTGGTCAAGCTGTTTCCCGGCGGCGGCCTGCAGCGCGACTGTCTCGCCATCGCGCGCGCCGTGCGGGAGCGCGGCGCCGCCGTCACGATCCTGACGGCGGAGCGGGCCGCCGGCGGCTTCGCCGACGACCTCGCGGTCGAGATCTTGCCCGTCACGGGGCGGACCAATCACGGTGTCCAGGCGGCCTTCGCGGCGGCAGTCGCCGCGGCTTCGCCGAACTTCGACGCCATGGTCGGCTTCAACAAGATGCCGGGGCTCGACCTCCTCTACTGCGCCGACCCGTCGATCGCGGCCCGGATCCACCGCCTGTCTTGGCGCGCGCTGCTGCCGCGTTATCGCACGTTCCGCCGGCTGGAGGCCGGCGCCTTCGCGCCCGGTATGCCGACCCGGCTCCTCCTGCTCGCCCGCCCGCAGGCGGCGGCCTACCGGGCCGCCTGGGGCACCGAGCCCGACCGCATCACGGTGCTGCCGCCGACCGCCGCGCGCGATCGTCGCCAGCCGCGCCTGCGCCACGACGGCACCCGGGAGCGGCTGCGCGCCGCGCTCGGCCTCGGCGACGAGATCGCGTGGCTCGCCGTCGCCGTGCAGCCGGCCACCAAGGGGCTCGACCGCACCGTCGCGGCGCTCGCGGGCCGCCCGGGGGCGCGCCTGCTGGTCGCCGGGCTCGCCGCCGGCGACAAGGCGGCGCGCAGCACCCTCAAGCTCGCGAAACAGCACGGCGTCGCCGAGCGGATTCGCTGGCTCGGCCATCGCGAGGACGTGCCGGCCGTGATGGCGGCGGCCGACCTGCTGGTCCATCCGGCCAGGCTCGACATCACCGGCACCGTGATCCTGGAAGCGGTGATCAACGGCCTGCCCGTGATCACCTCCGGGATCTGCGGCTATGCCGAGCATGTCGCCCTCGCCGAGGCGGGCCTCGTGCTGCCCGAGCCGTTCGCCGAGGCCGACCTCGCCGCGGCGCTGGCGACGGCGGCGGATCCCGCCCGCCGGGCGGCCTGGTCGGCGAACGGCGCCGCCTATGGCGAGACCCCCGAACTCTACACCGGCCGCGAGGCGGCGGCCGAGGCGATCCTGGCGGTCGCCGCCGAACGCGCGGCGCTCAGGCGCGGCCGCTGAGTGCACCGACGGCGAGCGCGACCGCCCGGGCCGGGTGCAGCCGCACCATGTGCCACAGCAGCGCGGGCCGCCCGAGGTCGCCGGAGCCGGGCCGTTTCATCAGCGTCAGCAAGGCCTTCTGGGCGAGCTTGCGCTCCCGGTGCGACAGCGGCGTCGGTGGCGCCAGCAGCGGGCCGAGGCCGATCGGCCCGGCCGGCAGGCGGGCCGACGAATCGGCCAGCGCCAGCACCCGGTAGAGCCGGACATCCTCGGCGAAGGGGCCGTGCTCGGCGTCCGGGTCGAACAGGTCGGGCGGGCCGGCGAGCGCATCGGCCGGATCCGGCAGGCCGGCGCGGCGGGCCGCGGCGGCGCGGCACGCCAGCCGGACCGAGAAGCACTGCCGGACCTCCTTGCGGCTGGTCACGTTGCCGCCGTGCCAGCGGTAGCGGATCAGCGGTTCCGGCAGGTTGGCGACCTCGGCGACCTCGGCGATCCGCAGCCACAGGTCGTGGTCCTCGGCCGCCTCGAACGCGGCCCTGTAACCGCCGAGCCGGCGGACCAGGTCGGTGCGCAGCATCAGCGAGGAGTGAATGAACGGGTTGGTCCGCTCGAGGATCGCGGCGAGCCTGTGCGGATCGGTCTCCGGCGTCAGGCGGCCGATCGGCCGCCCCTCGGCGTCGATCGTCTCGGCCCATGCGCCGAGCAGCCCGAGGCGAGGCCGCGCCGTCATCGCGGAGAGTTGACGGGACAGCCGGTTCGGCATCGCGACGTCGTCGGCGTCGAGCCGGGCCAGGTAGTCGCCCCGCGCCGCGTCGATGCCCGTGTTCAGGGCCGCGACGAGGCCGCGTCCGCCGGTCGCGAACAGCCGCAGGCGCGGGTCGCGCGCCGCCGCGGCGGCGAGAATCGCCGGCGTGTCGTCGGTCGAGCCGTCGTCGACGGCGAGCAGTTCGAGGTCGGTCATGTCCTGCCCGAGCACGCTGTCGAGCGCCTCGCGCAGGAACGGTCCGCCGTCGCGAACCGGCAGGACCACCGAAACCGTCACCGCACCCGCCATCGGAACCGTCGCCGAACCCTCGCCGAATTGGCGGGTTACTATAGTCGCCGCGGATCGCGGCGGCGATCCCGCCGCTTCCGGCCGGTGTGCGCGCGGACCGCCTCCGGCAAACCCGAGACTGGCGCAAGCGGACCCGATTCCGTATGAGGAAGCATGCCGCGGGCGATGTCCGACTATAGCTGGCTCGAGTGGCTCCGGTTGCGGCCGCTCGTGCAGTCCCTCAAGACGGCGCGCGACCGCGCCGTCGACTCCGCCTATCGCCGCAAGCCGCCCGCCGCCGGCGACCTCGCGGCCGTCGTCGCCGCGATCGCCGGCCGCAACGCCCTGGTGACGATCGCCTTCGCCGACGTCAACGCCGCCCGCTGGCAGATCGCCCTGATCCGCCACTACGTGCCGGACGTCGTCCACGTCGTCGTCGACAACTCGCCCGACGACGCCACGGCGGCCCGGATCCAGCACGTCGCCCGGGCCGAGGAAGCGCACTACCTGCAGCTGCCGCGCAATCCGTGGACCGGCAAGGCGGCGAGCCGCTCGCAGGGCCTCGCGCTCAACTGGACCTGGCACAACCTGATCCGCCCGGCCGCTCCGGCCGCCTTCGGCTTCATCGACGACGACCTGTTCCCGACCGGGCGGGACGACCCGTTCGCGCCGCTCGCTCGGCAGGCCTGCTACGGCCAGGTGCGTCGCATCGGCAGCCGCTGGTTCCTGTGGGCCGGCTTCTGCATGTTCCGGTTCGACAAGGTCGCCGATCTGCCGCTCGACTTCGGCCAGGACTGGTTCCTGGGCCTCGACACCGGCGGCGGCAACTGGGATCCGCTGTACAGCCGCCTCGACCTTTCCGCCTTGGAGGAGGCCGAGACCCGCTTCGTGCCGTTCCGCCCCGGCCTCGCCGTCGAGGACGGTCCGCTGCAGTGGGTCGGCCCGTGGCTGCACGAGGTCGGCCTGATGGGCCGCCCCGAGCTCGCCGAGGAGAAGCGCAACACGGTCGAGGGACTCATCGCGCCGCATCTCGCGGCTGCCATGCGGCCCTTCGTCGAGAAGGAGCCGGCGTCGTCCTGACGCCTCGCCGCATGTCCGACACCGCCCTGTCGAGCCCGATGGCGCCGGCCGCGACCGCGCCGCGCGATCCCGAGCACGGTCCCGAGCGCGCCGCCCATCCGCCCCGCATCGACGCACCCCGTATCGTCGAGATCGGCCCGACCGGCTACATGCATGCGGTCTGGCCGCGGACGACCACGTTCTTCTCCACCTGGCCGGACGAGACGCGCGCGGATCCGGCGCAGGGCCGCCACATCCCGACCTTCGCCACGCTGCCCGATCTCGCGGCCCGCCTCGCCGACCCCGATCTCGATCTCGTCGTCGTCCACGCGCCGGCCTGCGCGCCGTGGACGCCGCGGGCGCTGGGCCGGACGCTGTTCCGCCGCAGCGTGCTGCACGGCGCGCTGCCGCTCGCTCGGGCGCTCGCGCCCCAGCTCGTGCGCCGGCGGGTCGCGGCCCCGATCGCCGTGCTCGACTTCGACGATCCCGCCGTGATCGACCGCGGCAACGCCTTCCTGCTCGACCGCGCCGTCGCCTACTTCAAGCGCGAGCTGCCGGCCGATCACTGGCAGGCCTTCACCGGCACGCTGCACTGGCGTGTTCCCACCGCGCGCTTCCGCCGCGTGGCGCGGAACCGGCGCCGCATGGAGAAGCTGCTGCCGCTGTCGCTCGGCGTGCCGCTCGAGGTTTTTGCGCGGCCGTTGCCCGCGGTCGTGCCCGAGGCCGAGAAGACCGCCGACATCTTCTGGGCCGGCCGGGTGAAGGACTCCTCCACGGTGCGCGAGACCGGGCTCGGCGAGCTGCTCGCGCTGCGCGACCACGGCATCGTCGTCGACGTGCCGGACGCGCCGCTGCCGCTCGACGCCTATCTGGCCCGGATGGCTCGCGCCCGCCTGGTTTGGACGCCGGAGGGCTACGGCTGGCAGTGCTTCCGGCTCTACGAAGCGGCGCTGTGCGGGTCGGTGCCGCTCGCCAACCAGCCGTCGATCGAGCGCCACGCGCCGCTCCTAGCCGGCGAGCACGCGCTCTACTACGACGTCGCGCCGGGCGGCCTGGCGCGCGCCGTGACGGCCGCGCTCGCCGATCGCGCCGCACTCGCCCGCATCGCCGCGGCCGGCCGCGCCCACGTCCTCGCCCACCACACCCCGCCGGCGATCGCCCGCCACGTCGTCGACACCGCGCTGCGCCTCGCCGGGGCCCGGTGAGGGCGTCGGTTGGACGCGCCGGAAGCGATCGACTACAGTCCGGCCGGCCGTCGGTCCGGCCCTTCAGCGAGTTCTCGATGACCAAGCTTTTCAATCTGTTGGCGGGTCTGCTCCGGCTCCGGGGCAACACCGATCCGGCCGGCACCGTGGCGGTCCTGAAGCGGCTTCTCTCCGAGTACGGACGCGGCCACGCGAAGGGCTACGCGCTCGCCTTCTGCTTCATGGGCG
Source organism: Rhodoplanes azumiensis (assembly GCF_042682915.1). Classification (NCBI taxonomy): domain Bacteria; kingdom Pseudomonadati; phylum Pseudomonadota; class Alphaproteobacteria; order Hyphomicrobiales; family Nitrobacteraceae; genus Rhodoplanes; species Rhodoplanes azumiensis. The sequence continues at coordinate 45,211 of NZ_JBHUIW010000011.1, forward strand.
TCGGTGCCGCGGCGACGGCGGCGACCGCCTACCTGATCGGCTCGGCCGTCAACGAGGTCTATGTCGAGAAGAGCTTCGCCGGCGTCGCCGCCGTGTCGATCGCCGCGATCGTGATCTTCGTCTGCAAGGGATTCGCGACCTACGGCCAGGCCGTGACGCTGGCCCGCATCTCGAACCGCATCATCGCGGTCAACCAGAAGCGGATGTTCGATCGCCTGGTGCAGCAGACTCTCGGCTTCTACTCCGACAAGCACTCGTCCGAGTTCGTCGCCCGCATCAATTTCGGCGCCACCTCGGCCTCGGCCGTGCTCAACAGCCTGATCACGGCGCTCGGCCGCGACCTCCTCACGCTGATCGGTCTGATCGTCGTGATGGTCTACCAGCAGCCGCTGCTGTCGATCGTCGGCCTCTTGATCATGCCGCCGGCCGTGCTGGTGTTGCGCAAGCTGATCAAGCGCGTGCGCCAGATCACGCTCGCCCAGTTTGGCGGCACCGTGATGATCCTCCAGGCCCTGCAGGAGACCGTGCAGGGCTTCAAGATCGTCAAGGCGTTCAACCTCGAAAACGTCATGCAGGAGCGGGTGCACCGCCACGTCGACACGATCGAGCAGGCCTCCAACAAGCTCGCCCGCGTGCAGAACCGCTCGACGCCGTTGATGGAGACTCTCGGCGGCATGGCGATCGCGTCGGTGCTGCTGATCGGCGGCTACAGCGTGCTCGTGCTCGACGCGACACCGGGCGGCTTCATCTCGTTCATCACCGCCTTCCTGCTCGCCTACGAGCCGGCCAAGCGGATCGCGCGGCTCAACATCGAGCTGCAGTCGAACCTGGTTGGCGTGCGTATCCTGTTCGAGCTGCTCGACCTGCCGGTGCCGCCGGCCGACACCCGCACGACCGCCCTGAAGGTCACCGAGGGCGCGGTGCGGTTCGAGAATGTCGACTTCGCCTATCGGCCGGGCGAGCCGGTGCTCAAGGGTGTGTCGTTCGAGGCCGCGCCGCATCGCATCTCCGCCTTCGTCGGCGCCTCGGGCAGCGGCAAGTCGACCATCTTCAACCTGCTGCTCGGCCTCTACACGCCGCAGTCGGGCCGCATCCTGATCGACGGGCAGGACATCGCCACGGTGTCGTCGGCGTCGCTGCGCCGCGCCTTCGCCTATGTGGGCCAGGACGTGTTCCTGTTCCACGGCACCATCCGCGAGAACATCGCGCTCGGCCGGCTCGGCGCCTCCGAGGACGAGATCGTCGCGGCCGCCAAGGCCGCCTATGCGCACGACTTCATCATGTCGTTTCCGGACGGCTACGACACCAAGGTCGGCGAGCAGGGCGCGCAGCTCTCCGGCGGCCAGCGCGCCCGCATCGCGATCGCCCGTGCGCTCCTGCGCGACGCGCCCATCGTGCTGCTCGACGAGCCGACCGCGGCGCTCGACTCGGAGGCCGAGGCCTTCGTGCAGGCCGCGATGGGCGAGCTGATCAAGGGCCGCACCACGCTGGTGATCGCGCACCGGCTCTACACCATCGCCCATGCCGACCGCATCCACGTGGTCGAGCAAGGCGAGATCGCCGAGGCCGGCCGCCACGAGGAGCTCTTGAGGAACGGCCAGCGCTACGCGACGTTCTATCAGCTTCGGCTGTCCGAGCCCGGCGCCGACACGACGATCGACGCCGATGCCTCCGTCGCGGAGGAATCGGTGCGGGCGGCCGTATGAGGCCGCCGTCCGACAGCGCCGTCGCCAGGCACCACAGCGGCCATGTCCTGGCGACCCGCGACGCCCGTGGCGTCGCCACCCTGACGCTTGACCGGCCCGACAAGGGCAACGCCTATGACGGCGACATGCTCGAGCGCCTGTTCGCGCTGATCGGCGCCGTCTCCGAAAATCCGGCGGTGCGCTGCGTGGTGCTGCGCGGCAACGGGAAGCATTTCGGCGTCGGCGGCGACGTCGTCGGCGATCCCGACGCGCATGCCGGTCGGCCGGACGGCACGGGCGTGCCGATGCCGAGCGTGTGCCTCGCCCTCGACGCCTGCCCGAAGCCGACGATCGCGCTCGTGCACGGCGCCTGCATGGGCGGCGCCTTCGCGCTCGCCGCCTGCTGCGACGTGCTGATCGCGACCGAGGACGCGCGCTTCGCCGTGCCGGAGCTGCGGCTCGGCTTTCCGGTCGCGCCTTACGTGCCGCTGTTCGAGCGGGCGCTCGGGCCGCGCGCGCTGCGCCGTCTGCTGATCACGGGCGAGGCGATCGGCGCCGAGGAGGCGCTACGGCTCGGCGTCGCCCATCGGATCTGCGCGGCGGCCGACATGGAGGCCGCGCTCGACGAGACCATCGCGGCGGTGCTGCTCTGTGCCCCGCGGGCGGCCGCCGAGGCGAAGCAGGATCTCCGCGCCCTGCGCGGCGTTTCTCCGACCCCGGAACTGATGGCGTCGCTCGCCGAGAAGTTCCGCCGCGGCTTTCTCGCGCCCGAGGGTGTCGAGGGTCGCGCCGCCTTCGCGGCGCGCCGGCGTCCGTCCTGGGCACCGCCGGAACCGCCGAAAGCCCGCTGATCAGTCCAGCCGTCGCGGCCCCGGCGTATCACAGCCCCGGCGCGGCGGCAGCCTTGCCGTCCGACCGAACTCGTCAGGACGCCAGCGCCAGCGAGGCCTGCCTGACCTTGTCGGTGGCGTCGGCCGCCGACTGGGTGGCTTCGACGATGTGACTCATGTTCTCGCTGATCGCCTGGACGCCGGTCGCCGCCGTCTGCATGTTCATGGCGATCTCCCGGGTCACGGCGTTCTGCTCCTCCACGGCCGCCGCGATCGTCTCCGAGATCTCGTTGATCCGGGAGATGGTGGCCGAGATCTCGCCGATCGCGTCGACCGCCTCGTGGGTGGTCGACTGCACGGCGGCGATCTGGTTGCCGATGTCCTCCGTCGCCTTCCCGGTCTGGGTGGCCAGCGTCTTCACCTCGGCCGCGACGACCGCGAAGCCGCGACCCGCCTCGCCGGCTCGTGCCGCCTCGATGGTGGCGTTGAGGGCGAGGAGATTGGTCTGCGCCGCGATCGACGTGATCAGGTTGACGATGTCGCCGATCCGGCTGGCCGACGCCGACAGGCCGGTGACGATCGCGTTGGTGCGCTTGCTCTGCTCGACCGCCTGGCCGGAGATCCGCGACGCCTCGGCGACCCGGTGGCTGATCTCGGAGATGGACGCCTGCAGCTCCTCGGCCCCCGATGCGACCGCCTGGACGTTGGCCGAAGTCTGCTCGGAGGCGCTCGCCGCTCCGGTGACTTGCACGTTGGCGTCCTTCATCGAGCCGCCGATCACCCCGAGATCCCGCTCGATCGCGAGCTGGAGATCCACCTTCTTGGTGATGTCGGTGGCGAACTTGACGACCTTGAAGGGCTTGCCATTGAGGTCGAGGATCGGATTGTAGGTCGCCTGGATCCACACCACGCGACCGCCCTTGCCGATGCGCTTGTACTGCGCGGCCTGGAACTCGCCGCGATTCAGCGCCTCCCAGAACCGGCGATAGGAGTCGCTCCGCCGCTCCGTCTCCTCGACGAACATGCTGTGATGCTTGCCGACGATCTCGTCCATGCGGTAGCCGAGCGCGTCCAGGAAATTCCGGTTGGCCTCGACGATCGTGCCGTCGAGTTTGAACGCGATGACCGCCTGTGACTTGCCGATCGCGTCGATCTGGCCTTGCGTGTCGGCATCGCGCAGCTTGCGGGTCGTGACGTCGGTGGCGATCTTGACGACCTTGAACGGCCTGCCGGTCGCGTCCTTGATCGGGTTGTAGCTCGCCTGGATCCAGACCTCGCGGCCGCCCTTGCCGATCCGCTTGTACTCGGCGGCCTGATACTCGCCGCGATTCAGCGCCTCCCAGAACCGGCGATAGGCCTCGCTGCCGCGCTCTTTCTCGTCGACGAACATGCTGTGGTGCTTGCCGGCGATCTCGGGCAGCGTGTAGCCGAGCGCCGAGAGAAAGTTTTCGTTCGCCGTGATGATGGTCCCGTCCAGCTGGAACTCGATGATCGCCTGCGAGTGGCTGAACGCGGCGAGGACGGCCTTGAGCTCCTCGAGCTCGCGGGAACGTAGCCGAAACATGTGAATGTTCCTGATGCAGCTGTGCTTGCGCAAGCTGAGCTGATCGGAGGCGCGTCGAGGTGCGTGCGTCATAGGTATCGAGAGACCGCAGCTTGCGCTCTGTGCGACATGCTGGCTCCTGACTGGTTAACGAGTGGTGCGCCCAAACTATATGTAATAATGCCTATAATTGTTTGACGTTATTGACGATAAGGATTCCTCGAAGAAATGCCGGTTTCCGGGGGCCGGAAACGGGTCTCATCGGTGCCGCCGGCGGGCCCGCGAAGCTGCCTCCGGAGATCCCCGCCCGCGCCGACGGACCCCGCTCACCCCCCCCCCGCGGCAACCGCCCCGCCCGATGGCGTCCGCCGGGGCGCGGCCGGCGCCGCGCGACGAGCCGTGCCGGATCGTCCCCACGCCCTGTCGTCGTGCGACGGCGGCCTCAGTCCAGCCGTCGCGGCCGGCCGGCGAGGCCGGTGAGCGCCAGATGGGTCAGCCGGTCGGCGAGCCGCTCGACCATGGCGTTGTCGTAGCGCAGCCCGAACGGCGCGGCGCGGAACACGTCGCGATTGCGCACGAACGGCATCGCTTGGTTCATCAGCCAGGCGGTGGCGACCGCCACCTCCTCGTTGGAGGCGTCGGGCGGCAGCAGCTTTCGCGCGATGCTCGCGGCGCTGGCGACCGCCGGCGCGCGGCCCGAGGCGAGGAACTGCTTGTAGGGGCGCGACGGCTGCATGTCCTCCCAGGCGAAGACCTTCAGGTAGCGGCCGATCGTGTTCCGCCGCAGCACCGGGCGGAGCTGGTCGCGGATCAGGTCGCGCAGCATCGCTTCGGGCGGCCGCTCGTCCGGCTCGGCGAAGCCGCCGGCGTTCGGATCGGAGCCGGAGAACGCCGAAGCGGCAGCCTGCAGAACCTCCTGATAGAGGCCTTCCTTGTTGCCGAAATAGTGCTTCACGGCAGCTGGATTGGCACGTGCCCGCTGGCAGATGCGCCGCACCGACGCACCCGCGTAGCCGTGATCGGCGAACACCGCGAGGGCGGCGCGCAGGAGTCTTTCGCGGGTCAGAGCAGGACGTCGAGCAGGGATCCGATCGAACTCGTGACGCGGTGTTTCCATTCGAGCACCTTGCTGGTCGCCGACTCGGCGGCGGACCGCGCGAGCCGGAGCGATGAACCGAAGGTCCAGTGACCGTCGCGGCCGGGGCCCTCGACGCGGTCCTCGGAGGTTCGAGCGAGGGCCACGAGGTCGAGCGGCAGCGATACGGTCGGGGGCTCGATGGAGGCCGCGGCGCTCGGCGTCGCGGCAGGTGATGCGAGCGTCGCGCCGAGCGACGCGGCACGCGGCGGCGTCGGGTCGGGCGTCGTCGTCGACAGACGGCTACGGCCCGGCCTCGTCGGCCGGGCCGCGGGCCGCTCCGGTTCCGGCTCGGGCCGGGCCATGGGCGCCGGCGCCCGGTCCGCCACCGCGACGGTGACGGGCACCGACACGCCCGCGGGCGGCTCGATCCGAGTGGTCGCACGGAGTATCGGGACGGACGGCCGTGGCGGCCCGTCCGGCGGCGACGTGTCCTGAATGGCCGAGAGAACGAGCGTCGCCGCGGTCGTCGCCGTTCCCGCGATCGTCACTCCCTTCGCAAAACGCACGACGAGCGCATGCGCCGTCGTGCTCCGAAGGAGCCTCGGCCAGCCCACCATTCACTAACTCCCCCAGTCCCCCGAGACGAATTTGGCCACGGTTTCATGGCGGAGATGGGGCTTTGGCGTGACGGTCCCGGTGCGGGATTTTGGCGCGCACGCCCGGCAGAGGATGTGCTAGGACCGTGCGGAACCGCCGCAGACGCTTCATCTATAAAGCAATTTCGGTTCGTCGGAGTGAGGTGTCGTGAATCGTCGTCTCGAGGTCACCTATGTGGTGCGCTGCCCCGCGACGGAGATCGATTCGCGCGCGACGGCGCTCGCGATCGAGCAGAGCGTCGAGATGCCGTTGTCGGCGATCACCGATCCGGCCGTGCTGGAGGAGGTCGTCGGGCGGGTCGAGCGCATCGCGCCGGCCGGCGACGGCTGCTTCGCCGTCACCATCGGGCTCGCCGACGCGACCATCGGGACCGACGCCGGCCAGCTCCTCTCGATGCTGTTCGGCAACTCGTCGCTGCACGACGACCTGGTGCTGTCCGACGTCGTGTTTCCGGCCGCGACCGCGGCGGCCTTCGGCGGCCCGCATCACGGCATCGCGGGCTTTCGCGAGCGGCTCTCCGCACAGGGGCGCGCCCTCACGGCGACGGCGCTGAAGCCGCAAGGCCTGCCCGCCGCGACGCTCGCCGCGCTGGCGGAAAAACTCACCGAGGGCGGCATCGACCTGATCAAGGACGACCACGGCATCGCCGACCAGCCCGCCGCGCCGTTCGCCGAACGGGTGCCGCGCATCGCGGACGCCGTGCAGTCAGCCGGCGCGCGCAGCGGCCACCCGACCCTCTACGTGCCGAATCTGTCCGGCGATCTCGATCGCATGCGCACCCAGGTCGCCTGCGCCCGCGCGGTCGGCGTCCGCGCCGTGATGGTGGCCCCCATGGTGGCGGGCGTCGCGACCGTCCACACGCTGGTCGCCGAACATCCCGACATTCTGTTCGTCGCCCATCCAGCGCTCGGCGGGGCGAGCCGCATCGCGCCGCCGCTGCTGTTCGGCAGGCTGTTCCGTCTGATCGGCGCCGACGCGGTGGTCTATCCGAACGCCGGCGGCCGTTTCGGTTGGACGATCGAGACCTGTCGGGCGCTCGCCACGGCGGCGCGGGCCCCGTGGCACGGCCTCGCGCCGAGCCTGCCGGTGCCGGCCGGCGGCATGACGCGCCAGCGCGTGCCGGAGCTGCTCGACGTCTACGGCACCGACGTGATGCTGCTGATCGGCGGCGCGCTGCTCGACGCGAAAGAGAAACTCGTCGCCGCCACGGCCGATCTCGTGGCCGCCGTGCACCGGCATGATTACAAGAAGTGAGCGAACAGAGACACGAGAGATGACCACCGACCCGACCACTCCGACGCGCTTCCGCAAGGCCGAGCAGAACTTCCGCTGGGAGGGCGTCGAGGCGCGGCCCTACAAGGAGGACGAACGGGCGCTGTTCAAGGCGGTGTCGCGCCAGATCCTGTTCTCGGATCCGAACCTCGCCGGCGAGCTGCGTTATTTCGAGGTCGATGCCGGCGGCTTCTCGACTCTGGAGCGGCACCAGCACGTCCACGGCGTGATGATCTTTCGCGGACGCGGACACTGCCTCGTGGGTGACGCGGTGCGCGAGGTCGGCGAGCGCGACCTCGTCCACGTTCCGCCGATGACCTGGCACCAGTTCCGCGCCACCAAGGGCGAGCCGCTCGGCTTCCTGTGCATGGTCGACGCGGTACGCGACAAGCCGCAGCTTCCCACGCCCGCGGATCTCGCTGCGTTGGAGGCGAACGACGAGATCGCCGCCTTCCTGCGCGGGACGCCGCGCCAGTCCTGATCAGCCGCGTCAGTCGATGCTCACGCCGGCGGCCTGGACCACCGGGCCGAAACGGGCACGCTCGCGCTCGACGAAGGCGACGGCCTTGGCGGGCGAGGAGTCGATCACCGGATCGATGCCGATCCGGCGGAGCTGGGCCTGGACCTCCGGCTCCACCATGACGCGGCGGGTCGCCTCGGCCAGCACCGCGAGCTCGGGCGCCGGCGTCCCCTTGGGCGCCGCGACGACGTTCCACAGGCCGGCCTCGAAGCCCTTGGTGCCGAGCGCCTCGTCGACGGTCGGAATGTCGGGGGCGAGCTCCGAGCGCTTCGCCGACGCGACCGCCAGGATGCGCGCCTTGCCGCCGCGGTGCTGCTCGAGCGAGGTGCCGAGCGTGTCGATCACCATGCCGACCTGGTTGCCGATCAGGTCGTTCATGGCGGGTGCCGAGCCCTTGTAGGGAATGTGCGGAATATCGAGACGGCCGGCCTCGGTCTTGAACATCTCGCCGGCGAGATGGAGGAACGTCCCCGTCCCGGGCGAGCCGTATTGCAGCTTGCCCGGATTGGCCTTCACGGTTGCGACCAGCGCGGCGAGGTCGGCCGGGCCGGACGGATGCACGACCACCACGGCCGGCGCCGAGCCGACGATGGCGACCGGCGCGAAGTCCTTCAGCGAGTCGTATTTCGGGTTCTTCGACAGCAGATTGTAGAGGCCGTGCGTGGAGGCGGTGCCGAACAGCAGCGTGTAGCCGTCGGGAGTCGCGCGGGCGACCTCGGTCGAGCCGATCGCGCCGGCGGCGCCCGACTTGTTCTCGACCACCATGGGCTGGCCGAGCACCACCGACATACGGGCCGCGTACTGTCGGGCGAACACGTCGGTCGGGCCGCCCGCCGGGAACGGCACCACCAGACGGATCGGATGGCGCGGATAGCTCTCCTGCGCGCCGAGCGGTGACGCGGCAAGGCCGAGGCAGAGCGCCACGGTCGCGACGAGCTTGCTGATCATGGTCGTCTCTCCTCGTGATGTTCGGGGGCCGGCGTCGCTGCCGGCCTCGTGGCGGGGGCCACATACGTCATCCACGCGATCCTTTCGCGGGTCATTCCGGGCGGCGCCATCGGGTCCGGCCATTGGCCGGCCCGACGACAGGCTCCGCACCGAACCCGGAATCGAACCCGGAACGCAGAGCTTGCCGCTGGATTCCGGGGTCGCGGCTTCGCCGCGCCCCGGGATGACCAAAGAGGCGGCGTGCGGCTGCGAGATCACAACCCCGCGTCGCGCCAGTTGTCGGCCGGCTGCTCCGGATGCGGCGTCAGCCCGGCCCGTTGCACGGCCGTGATGGCCGCGTACTCGTCCTTGTCGGAGGCGTCGCCGCTGATGCCGACCGCGCCGATCACCTCGCCGGCCGCGTTCCTGATCAGGACGCCGCCCGGCACCGGGATGAAGCGGCCGTCCGAGGCCGCGGCGAGCGCGCTCTGGAAGGCCGGCCGCTCGCGCAGCCGGTCCCTGATGGTGCGGCTCGAGAGGCCCATGCCGAGCGCCCCCCAGGCCTTTCCGGTGGCGATGTCGGCGCGCAGGATCCCCGACCCGTCCTCGCGCTTGAGCACCACGGTGTGGCCGCCGGCGTCGAGCACCGCGACGGTGAGCGGCAGCAGGCCGGCCTCGCGGCCCGCGGCGATCGCCTCGTTCGCGATCGTGTCGGCGGTCGCCAGCGGCAGCGCGACCTGCAGGCGATGGACGTAATAGTCGCTCATGAACGTGCTCCTTTGCTCGCGCCGTCGTCGATCTGTCTCTCGCGCGGCGCATCTCCTGCGGCCCGGCCCGGCTCGGCCGGACACCCGGCCGAACGTCGCCTCCATGGTCCCGGAATGCGAGGACAAGGTCCGGGCTCGCAGGCTCACGCCCGCGCCCCGGAATGACGGTGAGCCGGTCCGGTGCCGACTCACATGCCGGCGATCGCCTTCTGATAATAGGACAGGTCGACATAGTCGGCCGCCGGCTTGGTCGGCTTGCCGGTGTGCTTGGTGCGCAGCGCCAGGACGTTCTCGAAGCCCTTCATGTCGAGCGCGGCGTCCTTCGGCATGCCGGCGAGCAGCAGGCCGTAGCCGGCGGTCGCGACCTCCTCGGGCAGCTTGAGATTGTCGGCGACGAGCTTGATCGCTTGCGCCTTGTTCTTCGGGTCGGTCGACCAGCGGACGCCCTCGACATAGGCCGACAGATACTTGACCAGCGTGTCGGAGTTTTCGCGTGCCCACTTGGCGATCACGAAGCCGGCCGAGGCCTGGTACGGGCCGATCACCTTGGTGGCCTCGCCCATGTCCTTGAGGCCGGCCTTCTGGGCACGCAGCGAGAAGGGCGGGTTGAGCATGGTGGCGGCGAGCGTCTTGTCGGCGAGGAGTGCGTCGACCCGCTTCATCGTCGCGCCGACCACCTGCACCTTGTAGTCCTTCTCGCGCTCCAGCCCGGCCGAGCGCAGGATCTCGTAGAGCTGGAACGCATAGGCCGTGTTGGGCGCGTCGACCGCGACGGTTTTTCCGCGCAGGTCTTCGATGCGCGCGATGTCGGGCTGGACGAACAGCCGGTTCATGCCGTCGTCGCCGCCGACCACGATCTTGGCGTCGGCGCCGGCCATCTCGACCATGGCGACCGAGTTGTCGGAGGCCGCATGGACGACCTGGAAGCGCCCGTCGGCGAGGCCGTTGCGCAGCTCGTCGGAGTTCGGCGCGATCTTGATGTCGACCTCGAGCCCGCGCTTGGCGAACAGCCCCTGCGACTGCGCCGCGAACAGCGGCAGGTTCTGCATGCCGGCGAACACCATGATGGTGAGCTTGGTCTGCGCCGCGGCGGGCGCCGATCCGGCGATCAGGGCGGCGGTCGCGGCCGCGAGGGCGAGGGTCTTGGCGCGCATGAGGGCTCCTTGGCAGTCTTCTCGTTGGCTGGATGGAATGTCGCAGGGACGGGCAAGCGCACGCCGACACCACCGCAGGGCGGTGCCGCGCAGGACGACACGATCAGGGCTGTCGAAGTGACGTCACGCGAGACCTCCCGGCGGGCGGATCTTGATCGTCCGCCTCGTCGTCATTCTAGAGCGAAACCGGTGCGGCTGGGAATGCTCCGCGCACGCATGCGCGTTCGTCCGGTGCCGCGACCGGCGCATGACGCCATCCGAAACCGCAGCGGTCCGCCGACGGCGGTCCGGGCCGCCGCCCGATCCGGATCACATGATATACAGAGCGACGACGATGCCGGCGATCAGCACGACGAGGAAGATCGTGAACCAGAAGCCGAGGCGCTTCTCGATGTGCTCGCGGGCGACCGGTCCGTAGCGCTGAAGCAGGTAGGCCGACAGGAAGAAGCGGGCGCCCCGGGTGATCACCGAGAACAGCACGAACAGGAAGAAGTTGTAGCCGGCGAAGCCCGACGTGATGGTGACGATCTTGTAGGGGATCGGGGTGACGCCCTTGATCAGGATGATCAGCGAGCCCCACTTGGCGTAGGCTTCGCGGAACGCTTCGACCTTGTCGCCGTAGCCGTAGAGCGAGATCAGCCACAGGCCGACCGAGTCGTACAGGAAGGCCCCGATGGCGTAACCGAGGATGCCGCCCAGCACCGACGTGACGGTGCAGACCAGAGCGTAGTAATAGGCCTTGTCCGGGCGCGCGAGCGCCATCGGGATCAGCATGGTGTCGGGCGGGATCGGAAAGAACGAGCTCTCCGCGAACGACACCGTGCCGAGTGCCCAGGTGGCGTGCGGCTTGCCTGCGGCGCCGATGCACCAATCGTACATCTTTCTCAACATGGGCGCCTGCTTAGCCGGCGCGGGGCGGAAAGTCCATGCGGGGTGGTGCGGCGCGGTGCCCGGGGTGTCCGGGGGCGATGCTCACCCGCGCTTGCCGACCGCCGCCGCCGGCCGCTTGCGGCGGGCCTTGGCCGGACGCTTGGAGAGCTTCTCGGCGATGCCGTAGAGCTGCTCGCGCCGGTGCATCTCCTTCCACACCTCGGTCGGCTTGACGCCGACCGCGGCCCACAGCACCGTGAGGTTGTAGACGAGGTCGGCGCTTTCCCGCACGACATTGTCGTGGTGATCGTCCATCGCCTCGATGATCACCTCGGCGGCTTCCTCGGCGACCTTCTTGGCGATCTTGGCCCGGCCCGAATGGACGAGGCGGGCCGTCCGCGAGCTCGACGGCTTCGCGGTCTGAGCGGCCTGTACGGCCCGAAACAACCGGTCGATCGAATCAGCCATGTCCGAACGATAACCGACCGCGGGCCTGCGGGAACGCCGTTCGACCGCATCGCACACAAAAAACGGCGCCGCGTGGCGGCGCCGCCTCTGTCGTCTCGCGCCGCGACCCGGCGTCGCGGGTCCGCAGCCCGACGGTGGTCACCAACGGTCGTAATAGCCGTAGGGCGCGTAACCGGGACCATACCCATAATAGCCGTAGCCGGGCGGCGGCCCGCCATAATAGCCGTAGGGCGCGTAATAATAGCTGCGCCGGGCGGCGGCGTTGGCGGCCGCGATGCCGATGATGGTCGCGGCGGCGGCGCCGACCGCGTAAGGGACGCCGCGTGGCGCGCCGCGATAATAGCGGCCGCCCCGGTAATAGCGACGCTGGGCGCCGGCTTCGACCGTGCCGCTGGTGAGATCGGGGCCGGCCTTGCCGGCCGAAGCCGCGGCGGCGGGCGCCGGGGTGAAGCCGCCGACCGCGATCGCGACGGCCGCGACCACGGCGGCGGCCATGGTGGGTGACTTGCGCATGGGATCCTCTGGACTGCTCCGCTCCGCCGCGTCCCGACGGAACAAATCAACGCGCGGATCGGCCTTTCGTTCCGCGCCCGGCATGCTGCGGCCGCAGGGCAGGACGTCGCGTCAGGCGGTGTCGCCGGCCTCCTCGGCGGCGAGGCGGGCAGGCCAGTCGCGGCGTCGGCGCAGCAGCGAGGCGGCGGACCGCACGAGCAGGCCGGCGACGAGCACGACCAGCACGGCGGCGATCGGTCGCAGGACGACGATCGTCCGATGGCGGTTCGACATGACCAGCGACTGGCGCAGGCTCATCTCCAGGATCGGGGCGATGACGAGGCCGAGCACCCGCGGCGCCGGATCGACGTCGAACGGCCTCGGCACGTCGCCGAGCACACCCTTCGCCAGCATGATCCGCACGGCGACGGCCGAGTGCTTCACCTCGTGGACACCGAGGATGCAGCCGACGAAGGCGTGGAGCGGCGCGGTCGACGCGCGCGGCAAGGGCGTCGCATGGTTTGCAATTGAAGCAAGCTCGCCGGTCGACCCGAGCGTCCCGCCGTCTCATCCCTTCCGCCGCGCCTTGCTGGCGCGGGCCGTGAAGCGCGCCATGGCGGCGAGGGTCTCGTCGGAGACGTGGTGCTCGATGCCCTCGCTGTCGCGCCGCGCTGTCGCGGCGCCGACGCCGAGCGCGCACAGAAAGGTCTCGACGACGTGATGGCGGGTGCGGGCGCGCTCCGCCATCGCCTCGCCGGCCGCCGTGAGGAACACGCCACGATAGGGACGCTGCTGGACGAGGCCCTCCTCGGCGAGCCGTTTCAGCATCTTGGCGACGGTGGGCTGGGCCACCCCGAGCCGGACCGCGATCTCGACCTGCCGGGCCTCGCCGCCGGTGCGGATCAGCTCGGCGATCAGCTCGACATAGTCCTCGGCGAGCTCGGCCCGGCGCGCGTCGCGGGCCTGCCGGAAGCCGTCGGCCGCATCCGTCGGCCGTGTTCCGGTCGGCGTGCGCCGGCTCGCCGGCCGGGGTGCCGCCCCGGTCTGCCGTTCCGCGGAGGGGCGTCGTCTCGTCGCCATCGCGCCGTCGTCCGAATGTCGTCGGGCCGGGCCACGACCGGGCCGGGCGCTCGCCGTACAAGAATCGCTCCCATCTGCCCCCGAAGCGGCAGATGGAACCCTTGACGAAATAGCAACGCTCCCGATTTATAGCAACGGCTATAATTTCCGGCGGACCACGAAGGCCGGCATGGTGACCGACATCCACGGATTGGACACTCAGGGGAAGGTGGCGGCCGAGCAGGGCTCCGACCGCACGACCGACGCGATCCGCGACGCGCTCGCGGGGCGGCGGCACGGCCGTTTCACGTTTCTCCTGTTCGCCGGGCCGGCCGTGATCTCGTCGATCGCCTACATGGACCCCGGCAACTTCGCGACCAACATCCAGGCCGGCGCCAAGTACGGCTACACGCTCCTGTGGGTCGTGCTGCTCGCCAACCTGGTCGCGATGGTGTTCCAGGGCTTGTCGGCCAAGCTCGGCATCGTCACCAACCGGAACCTCGCCGAGATCTCGCGCGACCACCTGCCGAAGCCGGTGGTGTGGGGCATGTGGGTGACGGGCGAGATCGCCGCCATGGCGACCGACCTCGCGGAGTTTCTGGGCGGCGCCATCGGCTTCTCGCTCCTCTTCGGCATCCCGCTCCTCGCCGGCATGGCCATCACGGCCGTGATCACCTACGGCATCCTGCTGTTCGAGCGCGGCGGATTCCGTGTCATGGAGCTGATCATCGGTGCCATGGTGGCGATCATCGGCCTCTGTTATCTGATCGAGGTGTTCATCGCGCCGATCTCGTGGACGGGCGCGCTCGCCGGCATGGTGACGCCGAGCATCCCGTCCGCCGAGGCGCTCACCATCGCGGTCGGCATCATCGGCGCCACCGTGATGCCGCACGCCATCTACCTGCATTCCGGCCTCACCCAGGCCCGCGCCCCGGCTCGCGACGAGCGCGAGCGCCGCGCGCTGCTGCGCTGGTCGAACCGCGAGGTGGTGGTGGCGCTCGCCGTCGCCGGTCTCGTCAACATGGCCATGGTGATGATGGCCTCGGCCGCCTTCCATCTCGGTCACAGCGACGTCGGGGAGATCGAGACCGCCTACAAGACGCTCACCCCGCTGCTCGGGGCGGGCGCGGCGGCCGTCTTCCTCGTCTCGCTGATCGCGTCGGGCGTGTCGTCGTCGGTGGTCGGCACCATGGCGGGACAGCTGATCATGCAGGGCTTCGTCGGCTTCGCCATCCCGTTGCTGGTCCGCCGGCTGGTCACCATGATTCCGGCCTTCGTCGTGGTCTGGCTCGGCGTCGACGCCACCAACGCGCTGGTGATGAGCCAAGTGGTGCTCAGCCTCGCGCTGCCGGTGCCGATGATCGCGCTCGTCTGGTTCACGGGCCGCAAGTCCATCATGGGCCGCTACGCCAACGGCCGGCTCCTCCAGAGCGTCGCCGTCCTGGGTGCCGTCGTGGTGTCGATCCTCAACGTCGTCCTGCTGGCCCAGACCTTCGGGCTCTTGGACGGTTGGTCCGCGGGGTGACGATGCGTCCCCTTCACGGACGCGCCCGCGGCAGGCAAAGGCTCTCCCGGACGTCGTCATGCCCACGCTCGTCGCAGGCATCCACGTCTTGGTGAACGTCGGAAGGCGTGGGATGGCCGGATCGAGCCCGGCCATGACGAGGAGAGCGGCTCACCCCCCCAGATAGAGCTTCCTGATCAGCTCGTTGTCGGCGAGCTCGGCGGCCGACCTGCCTTCGAAGGCGATGCGGCCGTGGACGATGACGTAGCCGCGGTCGGCGATGCGCAACGCCTGGGTGAAGTTCTGCTCGGCCATCAGCACGGTGAGGCCCCAGCGCTCCTTCAGCTCCTGGATCTTGTCGATGGTGCGGGCGACCAGCACGGGCGCCAGGCCGACCGACGGCTCGTCGACCAGCAAGAGCTTCGGCGCGAGCATCAAGGCACGGCCGAGCGCCAGCATCTGCTGCTCGCCCCCCGACATCGAGCCGGCGAGCTGGCGGCGCCGCTCGGCGAGCCGCGGGAACGCCTCGTAGCAGAAGCCGAGATTGTCCTTCAGGGCGGCCCGTGCCGTCGGCCGGAAGGCCCCGAGCAGCAAGTTCTCCTCGACCGACAGGCGTGGAAACAGCCGCCGCCCCTCCGGAACGAGCGCGATGCCGAGATCGACGATCTCGACCGTCGACATCCCGCCGAGGTCGTGCGTCGCGCCGTCGATCGTCACCGTGATGCGACCCGCGGTCGGCCGCAGCAGGCCCATGATGCACTTGATCACGGTGCTCTTGCCGTTACCGTTGGTGCCGAGCAGCACCACGGTCTCGCCGGGGTTCACGGCGAGCGAAACGTCCTCCAGCACCCGCACGGCGCCGTAGCCGGCGTCGATCCCCTCGATCCTGATGCTACTGGCCAAGATACGCCCTTTCGACCTCGGGATGGCGCACCACCTCGGCGGGCGCGCCGTCGGCGATCTTCCTGCCCGACACCAGCACCACGAGGCGCTGCGAGAACTGCATCACGGCCCGCATGATGTGCTCGATCAGGACGACCGTGATGCCGGCTTCGTTGAGCCCGATCAGCAGCGCGACGATCTCGTCCACTTCGGAGTTCGAGAGACCCGCCATCGCCTCGTCGGCGATCAGCAGCTGCGGCTCCGCGGCGAGCGCGCGGGCGAGCTCGAGCTTGCGCATGTCGACCTGGGTGAGATCGCACGGCATGTGGCGGGCGCGATCGGCGAGCCCCATCTGGCCCAGCACCTCGGCGATGCGCTCGGCGATCTCCGGTTCGGAGAGCCGCCGCCCGCGCCGGCTCTCGGCGGCGTAGACAAGCGGCACCCGGATGTTCTCGGCGATCGTGAGGCTCGCGAACGGACGCGGGAGCTGGAACGAGCGCGCGAGCCCACGCCGTGTGCGCTGGTGTGGGCCGAGGCCGGCGAGATCGCGGCCCTCGAACCGCACCGTGCCGGTCTCGTGCACGAGCGTGCCGGACAGGCAGTTCACCAGCGTGCTCTTGCCGGAGCCGTTCGGGCCGATCAGGCCGACCCGCTCGCCGGCCGGGATCGTCAGATCCACGCCGTCGAGCGCGATGAAGCCGCCGAAGCGCTTGCCGACGCCCTCGACCTGGAGCAGCGGCTTCGTCATGGCGCGGCCCCTTTGCGGTCGCGGCCGAAGACGCGCCGCCACAGCCCGACGATGCCGTTCGGCGCGACGATGACGAAGCCGACCAGCAGGAGGCCGACGATCAGCAGGTTGACGGCCGACGATATCGTCACGGTGGCGATCTGCTGCAGCGAGCCGAGCAGCACGGCGCCGATCAGCGGCCCCACCCAGGTCGTGGTCCCGCCGATCATCGGCATGGCGATGGCGTTGACGGCGTAGGGCAGGCCGAAGGCGGAATTCGGCTCGACATAGCCGATGTAATAAGGAAACGGCGCGCCGGCCATGCCCATGAAGGCGCCCGAGACGGTGGTGGCGATCAGCTTCAGGCGGAGCGTCGGCACGCCGTTCGCCTCCGCGGCGAGCTCGTCGTCGCGGATCGCGGTGAAGCCGAGGCCGAGGCGCGACCGTTCGATCGCGCGCGCCGTGGCGACCGCGATCACGGCGAGCGCCAGCATCACCAGCACCAGATAATCGATGTAGCTCAATCCCGGGATCGGCCCCGCCGCCGGCTTGATGATGTAGGCGCCGCGCGAACCGCCGACATAGTGCCAGTTGACGACGACGGTCTGTAGCACGACCGCGAGCGCGAGCGTCGCGATCGAGAAGAAGGCGCCGCGCAGTCGCAGCGTCAGCCAGCCCATGGCGAGGCCGAGCATCCCGCACAGCATCGCCGCGACGATGACCAGCGCCGGCACGGGCAGCGGGAACGCCTTGTGGAGGAACACCGACGTGTAGGCCCCGACCGCGAAGAACGCGGCCGATCCGAAGTTCACGTAGCCCATGTAGCCGCCGAGGATGTTCCATGCGGTGGCGAGCACGACGAACTGAAGAACCGTGTAGCCGGCGAACATCAGATAGTCGCTGCGCAAGGCGAGGGCGACGCCGTAGAGCGCCGCCGCGACCCCGATGCTGATCAGGACGAAGAGCGAGTTACGCAAGGCCGGAACCGCAGCGTGGAAGGTGGAACGCCATGCTCACCGTCCGAACAGACCGGCGGGACGCACCGCGAGGGTGATCAGCAGGAGGCCGAAGGCGACGGCCGGGGCCCAGGACGGACCGTAGAACGTCGCGGTCAGGCTCTCGACGACGCCGAGCAGCATGGCGCCGATCAGCGTGCCGGGCAGGCTGCCGAGCCCGCCGAGCACGCAGATGGCGAACACGCGCCCGATATACTCGCGGCCGATCGACGGCTCGATCGGCTGGATGACGATCAGGAAGGCGCCGGCGAGTGCGCAGGTGGCGATCGACACGGCGAAGGCGATCCGGCGGATCCGCGTCGGATCGGCGCCCATCAGTTGCAGCGCCAGCGGATCCTGCGCCACCGCCGTCACGGCGCAGCCGACGAAGGTCTTGGTGAGGAGGAGCTGAAGCACCGCCAGCATGAGCAGCGACACCAGGCACGGCACCAGCATGCGCAGCGGGATCTGGACGAGGCCGAGGTCGAGCGAGCGGTCGACATAGGCGGCGTTGACGTAGCGGTAGTCGACGCCGAATCCCAGGATCAACGCCACCTCGGTGACGAACAGGAGGCCGAAGAAGAAGGCGAGGCCGCGCAGCGACTCCTGGCCGCGCGTCTCGAAGGACAGGAAGTAGATCTGATAGATCG
The DNA here is from genome assembly GCF_042682915.1 of Rhodoplanes azumiensis. Lineage (NCBI taxonomy): Bacteria > Pseudomonadati > Pseudomonadota > Alphaproteobacteria > Hyphomicrobiales > Nitrobacteraceae > Rhodoplanes > Rhodoplanes azumiensis. The sequence continues at coordinate 63,291 of NZ_JBHUIW010000011.1, forward strand.
CGGCGCCGAGCGCATAGAACAGCGGCAGCGCCAGCACCCCGACGACGATCGGATCGAGGCCGAAAGCCGCGTTTGCCATGTAGGCGACATAGGAGCCGAGAATGACGAAGGCCGGATGGGCGATGTTGACGATGTCGAGGATGCCGAACGAGATCGAGATGCCGACCGTCACGGCGGCATAGAAGCCGCCGAGCAGCAGGCCGGCGATCAGCGCATTGAGCACCAAATCGAGCTCGAGCATTGCGGGGTCCGACGGCTCCGGCGCGGCGACGACAAACGGCGGCACGGCGCAGGCGCGCCGCGACCGAGACGATGGTGCGATGTCGAGACGAAACGAACTGCGCGGCGCCGAAACGGCACCGGGCCTTCCTCTCCCCGACGGTTCCTCTCCGGCTCCGGCGTTCGTGCGCCGGACCTCGTTCTGTCGTCGTCAGTGTGCAGGACGGCGGGCCGCTTGGCTAGAGACTTTTCATGCAGAGTGGGCAGAGGTGGGCAGCCGGTCGTGTGTAGCTGTTCTGCGTGTCGATGCCGCCGCCTGTCGCCGCGCGCTCGCCGGAATCGGCAGCGGTGGATTGCTGCTCTGCAGCGTCTCGACGGTGAGGAACACCATCTCGCCGTCGCCGATGTTCTCGAGATCGTGCACCTTGAACTCGCCCGGCCCGTAGGTCTCGTGCCGCGTCTCGCCCGGCTGGTAGGTGTATTCCACCGTGGTGCCGTCCATCAGATGCTGGCGGCCGCGGCTCGCCGTCACGGCGGTCCAGAAGTAGTCGAGGACGTGACGGTGGAAGCCGATGCGCTCGCCGGGCGCGAGGCGGATCATCCACACCCGCACCTTGTCGGTCTCCGAGACGAGCGTGTGGCCGACGCAGCCGTTCGGAGCTCTCGCCTCGCGCTCGAACTCCTGGCGGATCTCCGCCGGCCAGGCCGAGGTGTCGACGGCGGCGGCGGCCTTGTCCAGCATGGTCATTGCATTCATCGGGGGCCCTCCGGATGATGAACACGATATAACAACGATGCCGGGAGGAGAAAGTGGGCGGTCCAGCGAACGGACGGGCGCGGCGCGCGATCGTGATCGGCGGCTCGATGAGCGGCCTGCTCGTCGGCCTTCTGCTGCGCCGGCGCGGCTGGGACGTCGACGTCCACGAGCGGGTCGCGACGGCGCTGTCGGGCCGCGGCGCCGGTATCGTGGCGCAGGACGATCTCGTCGCGCGCCTGCGGGCGCTCGGGCTCGACACGACCGCGCTCGGAGTCGAGATCACGACCCGTCAGATCCTGGAGCGCGACGGCAGCGTTTCCGACCAAATGGAGTGCCGGCAGACGCTGACCGCCTGGGAGCGGCTGTGGCGGCTTTTGCGCGACGCGTTCCCGGCCGCGCATTACCACAGCGGGCGTGGACTCGCCGGTATCGAGCAGTCCGCGACCGGTGTCCTGGCCCGGTTCGCCGACGGGAGCAGCGCGGCGGCCGACCTGCTGATCGGCGCCGACGGCATTCGGTCCACGGTGCGACATGCCTGCGACGCGTCGGTCGCCCCGCAATATGCCGGTTACGTCGCCTGGCGCAGTCTGCTCGCCGAGAGCGACGTCACGCCGGCCGCGCATGAGGCGCTGTTCGACAAGATGACGTTCTGCCTGCCGCCCGGGGAGCAGTTTCTGGGATATCCCGTGGCCGGGCCGGACGACGATCCGAGAGTGGGGCACCGGCGCTACAACATCGTCTGGTACCGCCCCGCCGACGCCACGGGCCGGCTGCGCGATCTGCTCACCGACGAGACCGGCACGACGCACGCGATATCGATTCCGCCGCCGCTGATCCGCCGCGCCGCCATCGCCGGCCTGATGGCCGATGCGCGGCGCCTGCTCGCGCCGCAGCTCGCCGATCTCGCCGTTCTGATGGAGGAGCCGATCCTGCAGCCGATCTACGATCTCGAGGCCGGGCGGCTCGCCTTCGGCCGTGTCGCGATCGTCGGCGATGCGGCCTGCGTGGCGCGGCCGCATGTCGCGGCCGGGGTCGCCAAGGCGGCCGACGACGCGGCCGCGCTGGTCGATGCGGTCGCCGAGGCCGACGACGTGCCGGCGGCGATCCGCGCCTTCGAGGCGGAGCGGCTGCCGGTCAACCGCCGCATCGTCGAGCGAGCGCGGCATCTGGGCGCCTATCTGCAGGCGAACCGGTCGGCCGAGGAGCGGGTCCGCTCGCGCCGCCACGGCATCCCGCGCGCCGTGATGGCCGAGACCGCCGTGCTGGACTTCCTGCACGAAGCGTGAGGGAGGCGTTCTTCACCTCTCCCCAGCGGGGAGAGGTCGGATCTCGCGCGACTGCGCGAGATCCGGGTGAGGGGGGCCGAGGTCACGATGATCTAACTGGCGTCGGCCCCCCCCCCTCACCCCAGTCCTCTCCGCGCCGGGGAGAGGGAGCCGCGCCGCATTCGCCGGATCGTCAGAGGATGCCCGCACCACCGTCCCTGTGAGGCCGCCCATGCGTCGCGAGATCTGTCCCCGAGCCAGCTCTTAGGGAGAGGGTGAAACCGGCGTCCGTGAGGTGGGCGCGCCACGCCCGATCCGATCAGATCAGATCCCCAGCAGCCGCTTCGCCGTGCCGCCGCAGATCTTGGCGACCGTCGTGTCGTCGAGGCCGGCTGAGACGACGTGCTCGATCGGCTCGTACTCGGCCATGTCGTAGGGATAGTCGGTGCCGAGGATCACGTGGTCCGGCCCGAACACCTCGACGAGCGCGCGGAGCTGATGCGGCGTGAACACGACCGAGTCCACGTAGATCTTCTTCAGGTAGCTGGTCGGCGGGTTCGGCAGCGTGCCGTGCGTGTCGGCGCGTGCGCCCCAGGCGTGGTCGATGCGGCCCGAATAGGCGGCGAGATAACCGCCGCCGTGCACGGCGACGATCTTCAGGTTCGGGTGCCGCTCCAGCACCCCGTCGAAGATCAGGTAGTGCAGCGCCATCGTCGTCTCGAGGGGGTTGCCGATGACGTTGTTGAAGTAGAAGCGGGTGAGCCGGTCGCCCTCGGTGAAGCCGTTGGGATGCAGCAGCACCACGGCGCCGAGCTCCTCGGCCTTCCTCCAGAACGGCGCGAAGGCCGGATCCGACAGCTCCTTGCCGGCGACGTTGGTGAGGATCTGCACGCCCTTGTGCCCGAGCCTGCCCATGCAATGCTCGAGCTCCTTGGCGGCCTCCTCGCCGTTCGCGAGCGGCACGGTGCCGAACACCAGATAGTGGTCCGGATTCTTGGCGGCGTATTCGGAGAGCCCCTCGTTGACCATGCGGGACGCCGGTACGGCGATGTCGAGCGGCACCGTGTAGTAGCACTGCGGCGGCGGGCACATGATCACCTGCCGGTCGAGCCCCATGGCGTCGAGATCGGCGAGCCGCTCCGTCACGCCGGTCATCTGCGCGGTGCGCGCGGCGTCCTGCTTCTGGTTCAGCGCCTTGGTCTCGGGCGTCGAGAAATGCGCGAGCGGGATGGTCGACCAGTCGAGATGCGGCCTGGCGAGCTCCATCGCGCGCGGCACCGCGACGTGCGAGTGGATGTCAATCGTGATGCTTTGCGGGCGAACCTCGCGGCCGGGCCGCCCCTGCGGGCGTGCGGCGGTCGGACCATAACGATTCCAGTCGTTCGCCATGCGGCGACTCCTTCCTGCGTGCTGGCTGCGTCTCGAAGCGGGATGTCGAAAGCAGACAGGGCGGGGCGGAAGCTGCCCGATGCGGGAAATGAGCCGTCGAGAACCGGGCTCGCCGAACCGCCTGCCGGGGCCGTCTCGCGCCGCGCCCCCGCCGTTGCGGCAGGTCGCACGACACGAAGGCCCGCGCTCTGTATAGAAGGCTTTTCCGCGGGTCACAATCCGCGTCGCGGCGGAGGCTGCGCGGCTACTCCACGCCCAACAGATCCACCTCGAACACCAGCGTCGCGTTCGGCGGGATCTTGGGCGGCGCGCCCGCGGGGCCGTAGCCGAGATCGGGCGGGATGACGAGCTTGCGCTTGCCGCCGACCTTCATGCCGGCGACGCCCTGGTCCCAGCCCTTGATCACCTGGCCCGAGCCGAGCGCGAAGGTGAAAGGCGCGCGTCCGACCGAGGTGTCGAAGGTCGTGCCGTTGGTCAGCTTGCCGGTGTAGTTCACCCGCACGCGTCGGCCGGCCCGCGCCTCGGCGCCGGTGCCGACCTTCAGATCCTGGATCTCGAGCCCGGCCGCGGGCGCGCCGGCCGGTGCGGCGGTGGTCTCGGGCGACGGGCTGTCGAAGCCGCTGGCGCACGCGGCGAGCAGAAGACCGGCCCCGAGGACGAAACCGATGCGGATACGCGACATGACGAAACCTCCCCCGCCGCGACGGTGCGGCGTGCGGGCGCACGCTACACCGGACGGGCGGGACGGGGAAAGGAGTGCCGGAGCATGGCCGACGGCCCCTCTCCCCGCACCGCGGCGAGAGGGCTCCGAGCTACCGCGGCTTCACGCCGGCGTCGCGGGGGCGGACGCCCTCCACCGGGCTGGTCACGCCCGACACGGCGGGCTCGGCCGTCGTGTCGTCCCCTGACGCCGACGGGATGAACGGCACCAGCAGCCACGCCTCACGGCCGCCGCCGATGTGCAGCGTCGTGGTGCCGCCGAACACGTCGGCCGGGCGGTCGTCCGGGTCGTCGTGCAGGAACGGGCCGCAGCCGGTGAGCTCGTTCTTGAAGTTGGAGAGCCTGCCGCCGCTACCGCCCGGATACACGTAGTCCTTGCCGCGCACCGTGAGGGCGAGCCGGTGGCCGGCCGGCACCACGATCGAGGTCGGCCAAATCTCGATGTCGAGGGCCACGGCCTCGCCGGGCACGAGTGGCCGCTCCTCGTCGTGGGTGTGATAGGGGCGCCAGGGTGTGGACAGCTTTTCGTCGAGCTTGCGGTGCGAGGCGCGCAGCCAGCCCTGCGCCACCGGGGCGTGCGGATCGATGGCGCCCTGGAACGTCACCTCCTTCATGTCGGGCGAGAACACACGCACCACCAGGAACAGGTCGGCGTCCGGGGTGGAGGAGGAGACGACCAGCCGCGCCGCCATCGGCCCGGTGATCTCGGCCTCCTGCGGGAACGGCGCGGACAGGAACGTGACGCCGTCGCCGAGCGCCTCGAAGCGCACCTTCGTTTCCCGGCCGGCCGGCTCGCGGCCGAGCGTCAGGGCGGAGGGGTCGAGATGCAGCTTCGTCCACTTCGTGCGGGCGAGCGGCCATTCGGATTCGCCGCGCGGCACGAACTTGTCGACGTGGCGTACCTGCAGATAGACGCGCGGCTGCTCGCGCCAGCCGTTGTCCTTGCCGTGCAGGAAGTGATCGAAGAACCTCAGTTGCAACTCGCGGCCGTAGTCGGTGTAGAAATGCGTCCAGTGCTCGATGCCGTGCACCTCGAGCCACTTGTTCTCCGAGGCGGCGCGCATGAAGCCCTCGAAATTGCCGCGCGGATGCAGCGGCTGCCCGCCCCAATTGGCCGCCGAGAGCAGCGGCACCGTCACCTTGTCCCATGCGGCCGAGCGAGCCTTGTGCCAGTCGTCGTCGAGCGGATGGGCGGCGATGTCGGCGCCGAAGTCACGGCGGTTGCGGGCGAGTTCGGCGTCGCTCAGCTGCGCGACGCCGCATACCGGCTCGCCGGTGACGCGGCTCTTCGCGCCGCGCGCCCCGAGGCCGTACTGCACGGTCTTCACCTGCATGTCGTACCAGTTCTTGGCGAAGGTGCAGAGGATGCCGCCGTGATAACAAAGGTCGCGGTAGAAGTCGGCGAAGCCCTCCCAGATGCAGATGGCGGCGAGATGCGGCGGCTGCAGCCCGGCGACGTGCCACTGGTTGGTCGCGTAGTAGGAGATGCCGGAGAGGCCGATCTTGCCGTTCGACCACGGCTGCGCGGCGGCCCATTCGATGCAGTCGTGGAAATCCTTCGCCTCGCGCGGCGACCACGGATCGACGACGCCCTCCGAACAGCCGCAGCCGCGCGAATCGACTCGGACACAGACATAGTCGTGCGGCACCCACTTCTCGGGATCGACCACCTCCCAGCTCTGATAGAGATTCGACGAGCCGGCCGTGACGTCCGGGTGCATCTCCGCCATCCGGTTCCAGGCGCTCGGATAGCCCTCCTGGAAGGCGAGGCCCTTCGCATACGGGCCGTAGCTCATGATGACAGGGTAGCGGCCGGGCTTCACCGGCGCGAAGACATCGGCGCGCAGCACCACGCCGTCGTCCATGGTGATCGGCACGTTCCAGTCGATCCGCATCCCGTCGCGTGTGTCCGAGCGCGGAACGATCGCCGCGCCGGCCGAGGTCGTCGCGTTCCTCGCCGAGGTGTCGATCGTCAGGTTCATGGCGTCTCTCCCTGGTTGCTGGTCGCGGACACTTTCTTCACGAGGTCCGTCGACGTGGCTCCGAGCCCGGTGTTCGGCGCGCGCCCCGTCACGCCCTCCGCCGCGGGCCGGCGCCTTTGCGCCGTCCTTTCCCCGTGCCCTTGCGGCGCGTCACGCCGGCCATGCGCTCCAGCACCGTGCAGACGGCGCCGGTGTCCTGCAGGCCGAGCCCCATCGAGCGGGCGGCCGCGTAGACGGGGCCGGTCGCGCTGAAGGTCGGGGTCGGCACGCCGAGATCCTCGGCGAATGCGCCGATCACGTCCATGTCCTTGCGCCACACGTCGATCTTCATGGTCGGCGGCTCGTAACGATCGGCCACCATCATGGGCGCGCGCATCTCGAACATGCGCGACGTGCCGGCGCCGGCGCTGATCACCTCGAGCACCTGCTTCGGATCGAGCCCGGCCTTCATCCCGAGCACCATGGCCTCGGCGCTGGCGACGTTGTGGACCGCGACCAGCAGATTGGCGACGTACTTCATGCGGCTGCCGTTGCCGAAAACGCCGAGGTCGTAGACCACCCGCGAGAAGCCTTCCAGAACGGGCCGCATCGCCTTGACGGCCTTGCTCTCGCCGGAGGCGAGCACCACCAGATCCTTGACCGCCGCCTGCGCGCCGGTGCCGCTCATCGGCGTGTCGAGCAGCGTGTGCCCGGCCTTCTTCAGCGCGGTCTCGGCCGCGATCTTGTCCGCCAGCGTGAACGTCGACGCCTCGGCGACGATCTTCGGCTCGAGCTTCGCCGCGACGATCTGATCGACCACGGCGTGCAGCGCCTTGGCGCTCGGCAGGCTGGTGATCACGAAGCGCGCCGCGGCCGCCGCGGCGGCGATGTCGGGCGCGATCGTCACGCCGGCGCGGACCATCGCACGCCGGCGCGCCGGATCGATGTCGTAGCCGGTCACGCGAAAGCCCGCCTGGACGAGGTTCCTGGCGAACGCTCCCCCCATGATGCCGAGCCCGATGATGCCGACCGCGCCTTTGGATCGCGCCGCCATGGTTCTCTCCCCCGTGCCGGCCGGACGACCGCGTCGACGCCGGATCTCGTTCTGTCTTGCCGTGACGCTAGCCGGTCGGGAGCGCGCGTTTCAAGAGAGCTGTCCATGCGTGCGACGATCGCCTATCCTGCCTGCCGCACAGGACGGCGGCAGGTGTCGATACTCTGTATAAAAAAGCCGTGGGCGGCCGTGCGTGCGGCCCCGGGGCCGGCACCGCCGCGACGCCAGCTCAGGGAGCCCCCGGTGACGAGACTCTATTCCTTCTGGCGATCGCTCGCGACCCATCGGGTGCGCATCGCACTGGCCCTCAAGGGCGTCGTGCCGGACGAAATCGTGGTGGTCGACCTGACGACGGGCGACCAGCACGGCGACGCCTACGATGCCGTGAATCCCATGCATGCGCTGCCGGCCTTCGTCGACGGCGGCGGACCGCCGCTCGTCCAGTCGCTCGCCGTCATCGAGTATCTGGACGAGACGCGACCCGACCCGCCGCTCCTGCCGCCCGATCCGCGCGGCCGCGCCCGGGTGCGCAGCCTCGCCCTGATGGTCGCGGCGGATTCGCATCCCTTGATGGTTCCGCGGGTGCGGGAGTATCTGGAGCACGAGCTGGGTGTGCCGGAGCCGGCCCGCACCGCATGGTGCCGGCATTGGATCGCCACCGCACTCGCCGCGCTGGAGCGGCGACTCTCGACCGAGCCCGAGACCGGGCGTTTCTGTCACGGCGACACGGTGTCGCTCGCCGACATCTGCCTGGTCAGCCAGGTCGCCGGCGCCGGCTTTTTCGGGGTCGACACGGCGCCTTATCCGACGGTGCGGCGGATCGCCGAAGCGTGCAGTGCAATCGAAGCCTTCGCATCCGCACATCCGTTGAAGCAGCCGGGCGCGCCGGCGGCGGTCTAGGTCGTTTCATCCGCCTCTTCATACGAAGCGATCGATCGGCCGGATCGACGATCGCCGGCGTTGCGTTTCCGACGGGGAGCGTATGCCGGAACGTGGCTTCTGCCGCCGGACTCGCCTGTCTAGACTCGCGGCCCGTCGCTTTGAACGCCGCGGCCGATCCACCTCTCGGCCGCGTTGTCCCGATCGTCCCTCGGGGTCGCGTCGCGATCCTCGTCCTGCCGCCACGGATGCCCGCATGCGCCCCAGGATTTTCGTCACCCAGCCGATCGCGCAGGACGCCGTCGACATGATGCGTGCGGTCGCCGACGTCGAGGTCCATCCCGACGCGACGGCGCCGATCGCCAAGGCGACGATGATCGAGGGCGTCAAGCGCGCCGACGTGCTGGTCTGCCTGATGCACGACACGGTCGACGCCGACGTGATCGCGGCGAATCCGACCCTCAAGGGAATCGCCTGGATGGGCATCCATCCGCAGCTCATCGACGTCAAGGCGATGGAGCGCCGCGGCATTCCGCTCACCAACATCCCGCCGATGGTGAGCGAGGCGACCGCCGACATGGCGATGGCGCTGATCCTCGCCTGCGCGCGCCGCGTGCTGGAGGGCGACCGGCTGGTGCGCGCCGGGATCTATCCGGGCGGGCAGTCGAACTATCTGGCCGGCCTCGGCGTCACCGGCAAGACGATCGGCCTGATCGGAGGCGGTGGCCGCATCGGCCGTCTGGTGGCGAAGCGCTGCCGCGGCTTCGACATGCGCGTCCTGTATTCCACACCCCGCCGCAAGCCCGAGGCGGAGGAGCGTGAGTGGGGGCTCATCTATGCCTCGATCGACGATCTCCTGAAGGAGTCCGACATCGTCTCGGTGCACTCGCCGCTACGCGACGACACCTACCACTCGATCGGCGCGCGCGAGTTCGCGCTGATGAAGCCGACCGCCTATTTCGTCAACACGTCGCGCGGCCCGATCGTCGACGAGCCGGCCCTGATCGCGGCGCTGCGGAGCGGCGCCATCGCGGGTGCCGGGCTCGACGTGTTCGAGCACGAACCGCTCGTTCCGGCCGAGCTGCTCGCGATGAGCAATGTGGTGCTCACGCCGCATCTCGGCAGCGCGGTCGCCGATCTGCGCGCCGCGATGGCCCGCATCGTCGCGGAGAACGCCGTCGCGCTGGCGACCGGCAAGACGCCGCCGAATCTGTTCGACTTCGCCGGGCCGACCACCTGATCGGGTTCGCCCGCCGCCATGCCCCGGTCGCCGACCGGGAGCCCGTTCGAGCCCGCCACGCCGGAGCGCCACCGGAGCGACCCATGAGCAAGTTCAAGATCGTCGTCACCGACAGCCCGTTTCCCTCGCTCGATCCCGCCAAGGAGGCGCTGGCCCGCATCGACCCGCTCGTCGTCCAGGCGAAGAGCCCGTCGGCCGAGGACATTCTCGCCGAGGCGCGCGACGCCGACGGCATCCTGGTCACCTACGCCAAGCTGCCGGGCGAGCTCCTGCGCGAGTGTCCGAAGCTCAAGGTGATCGGCCGCTTCGGCCTCGGCGTCGACAACATCGACATCCCGGCCGCCAAGGAGCTCGGCATCGTCGTCACCTATGTGCCGGACTACTGCCTGCACGAGGTCTCCGACCACGCCATGGCCCTGCTGCTCGCGATCGCGCGGAAGATCCCGCTGGCCGATCGGTCGGTCCACGGCGGCGAGTGGAAGATGCCGGTCGTGGTGCCGCTGCGCCGCTTCAACACGATGACGCTCGGCCTGATCGGCTTCGGTGGCATCCCGCGCAACCTCGCCCCCAAAGCGCAGGCCTTCGGCTTCAAGGTGATCGCGTCGGACCCGTATCTGCCGCAGGACGTGTTCGAGAAAGCGGGAGTCGAGAGCGTGTCGCTCGACGAGCTCTACGCGCGCTCGGATCTGATCTCGGTTCATGCGCCGCTCTTGCCCTCGACCCGCGGTCTCGTGAACGACGAAGCCTTCGCCAAGATGAAGCAAGGCGTGATGATCGTGAACACGGCGCGCGGACCGCTGATCGACGAGGCGGCGCTGGTGCGCGCCCTCGACTCCGGCAAGGTCGCGGCCGCCGGTCTCGACGTCGTCACGGTCGAGCCGCTGCCGAAGGACTCTCCGCTGATCGGCCGACCGAACGTGGTGCTGACGCCGCACACCGGCTTCTACTCGGTCGAGGCGCTGCTCGAGCTGGAGACGAAATGCGCGAGCGACGTCGCTCGCGTGCTGTCCGGCGAGAAGCCGGTGTATCCGGTGAAGATGTAGTCGCGGCGCGACCGGATGACGTCGTCATGGCCGGGCTCGTCCCGGTCATCAACGACCTGCTCACGTCCGAAAGGACGTCGATGCCCGCGACGCGCGCGGGCATGACGAGCGGTGTCGGCGGGACGGCGTCACTTGATCGCCTGCGGGTTGATCGGCGAGCCGGTGCCGCCCGTGATGATCAGCGGCGGGCCGCAGAAGAAGAACTCGTAGATGCCGTCGTCGGCGCAGTCGGCGGCCAGATCCTTCAGGTAGAAGATCTCGCCCATGCACAGGCCCATGGCCGGGATCACCACCCAGTGCCACGGCTGGTTCGCCTCGTCGGTCTCGTTCGGCCGCACCTCGACGCCCCAGGTGTCGGAGCAGATCGCCGCGATCTGGTGCTCCTGGCACCAGTAACAGTTCTCGAACTTGACGCCCGGCGCGTCGCCGCCGGCATAGCCGCCCCACTGGCCTTCCTTCAGGCAGCGCTCCATCTGGCCGGTGCGGATGACGACGAAGTCGCCCTTGCGCACCTCCACGTTCTGGGCGCGGGCGCATTTGTTCAGCTCGTCGTTGGAGATGCCTTCGCCGTCGGCGAGCCAGTCGACGCCGCGAAAGCGCGCGATGTCGAGCAGCACGCCGCGGCCGACCATCTTGTTGCGCGAATGCTCGATGCCGAGCACGCCGAGGCCGCGCGAATCGATCAGCTTGGCGTCGTGGCCGTTGTAGGCCTTGTCCTCGTAGAACACGTGGCCGAGCGCGTCCCAGTGGGTGGCGCCCTGGACGCACAGGTTCAGCGTGTCGTCGGCGTAGCGGATCTTGTTCCAGTCCTGCTGGCCCGCCACCGCGTCGGTGCCGGTCGCCAGCATCTGGTGGATCGGGTTGAAGCGGCCGCCGAACAGGCCGGTCTGCGGGCCGTTGCGATCGAGCGGGATGCCGAGCGCGAAGATCTTGCCGCTGCGGATCAACGACGCGGCGGCGACGACGTCCTGCGGCGTCACGTGGTTGAGGGTGCCGATCTGGTCGTCCTTGCCCCAGCGCCCCCAGTTGGAGAGCTTCTGCGCCGCTTCGGCGATCGCCTGCTTGTTGACCGTGATGTTCATCGTGCTCCGTCCGTCCTTGGTGTCCTCCCGACGGCGGTCTCACTTCGCGATAAGGTGATTTGGCGCCGTCTCGCCCGCGCGGGCACTCCCGGGAGGGGCGGCGAGTGTGGCGCGTCCCGAGGCCGTCTGTCTACCGAGCCCTGCGGCCGGGTTGCGCCGTGGCCCGGTCAGCCATGCATCGGGGAGGGGCCGGTCATACAAAGTGTGCGGAGCAGACCGACTGCTCAATCCCCCTCGCGGTTCGTGAATCGCGCATTGCCGAGGCCGGTGCCGACGGTGAACACGCCCCAGCGGTCGACGTCCTGCATGAACGGCGTCTGGCTCAGGCCCTGCACCACGGCGTCGTTGTGCATCAGGATCGCGGTCTCGTGGTCGCCGATCTTCGGAATCGCCTTGTGCAGCGCAGCGGCGAGATTGAAGCGCGGGCTCTCCCACTTGCCGGGGAGGTTCCGGGCGCCGCGGTCGATCGACCCGTCCGCCTCGATCATGCCCGGGCAGCCGATGCCGACGAAGGGCGCGAGTCGCAGGCCGTCCTTGTCGGCCCGGTCGATCAGCCGCTTCAGCATGTCGATCAGGCGGTCGACCGCCTCGGTGCGGCCGGGCTTCTCGTCGCCGTGGCGCCACAGCTCGAAACGGTCGACGGCGGCCTTCGAGAGGTCGTTCGCCTTCTTCAGGTTCGGCTTGACGACGCCGGCCCGGATGTTGGTGCCGCCGATGTCGACGGCGAGCAGCGCGTCGTGCCCCTCGAAGATCCAGGTGGGCGCCAGATGCGCGACGCCGACCAGCCCGGCCTCGTCCGGGTCGTGACGGATCATGTCGAAGTCGATCTTGATCTTCTCCGCCTTCAGGAGCACGGCCGCGCGCCCGATGGCGAGCTCGCCGACCCGGCTGTTGCGGAAGCCGCCGCCCACCACGATGCGCTCGGTGTCGCGCCACGCCTTCACCGCGAGGAAGCGCCGCGTCACCGCCGCGAGCTCCTGGGCGAACTCCTCGATGGCCGAGTGGACGATGCCGGCCGCCTCGGGGTCGCCGGCGGCGAGCTGGTCGTCGAGCGCCTTCTTGCTCAGCTTGTCGCTCGGCGCGTCGCCGAACGGATCCTCGCCGAGGTCGCGCAGCGGCTTGCGCCAGCGCTCGACGATCGCCCGGAAGGCGCGCCGGCTGGCGCGGTCGCCGAGGAAGCCGTCGTCGTCGGCCAGCTCCTCGTTGTAGCTGTCGAGGACGACCCTGGGCAGCTGCGCGGCGCCGTGCGGGGCGATGGACGGCCGTGTCGTCGTGGTGTCGGGCATGGGCTCCCCGGTGCGCGCCCTGCCGGCGGACGGGGGTCGTGCACGCGGCGGCGGAGCCTCCCGACAACCGGCATTGCGGCAAAAGGTTTCAGGAGGGTCCACACCTCTCCCCGCGCGCGGAGAGAAGGACGTCAGCGCCCCGCGCGGCCGTAGCCCCGCTCGGTCTCTGCGCTCACCCCAAGATGCCCCGGACGATGTCGATCGCGCGGCGCAGCAGGGTCTCGGAGGCCTCGGCGGTGCGGAAGGCGGCGTGCGCCGTGATCGTCACGTTGTCGAGGCTCGCCAGCGGATGATCGGCCTTCAGCGGCTCGGCGTGGAACACGTCGAGGCCGGCGTGGCGGATGCGGCGGTTCCGCAGCGCGTCGATCAGCGCCGCCTCGTCGACGAGCGCGCCGCGCGCCGTGTTGACCAGGATCGCCCCCGGCTTCATCAGCGCGAGCTTCGTCGCATCGATGATCCCGCGGGTCTCGTCGTTGAGCACCAGATTCAGCGACACGACATCGGACGTGGACAAGAGCTCGTCGAGCCCGACCTGGGGGACGCCGGCCTCCGGCCGCGGCGTCCGGTTCCAGGCGACGACCTTCATGCCGATGCCGGCCGCGATGCGGGCGACCTCGCCGCCGATGCCGCCAAGGCCGACGACGCCGAGCGTCTTGCCGAGGAGCTGCATGCCCTCGAGCGGCGTCCAGGTGCCGGACCTCACGCTGCGGTCCATCAGTGCGACCGAGCGGGCGCAGGCGAACATCAGCGCGATCGTGTGCTCGGCGACCGCCGTGTCGCCGTAGCCCTTGATGGTGTGCACCGTGACGCCGAGATCCTTCAGCTCCGCGAGGCTCATGTAGCTGGCCGCGCCGGTGCCCAGAAACACGATGTGGCGGAGGTTCTTGCAGCGGGCGATCTCGGCCGTCGGCAGGTAGGAATGGTCGTCGAGGCAGATGGCGCAGCCGTCGAGCAGCGCGGGCAGGTCGGCGGAGCCGAACGGCGCCATGTTGACGGCGATCGGCGGGTCGTCGGGCCGATGTACGCGGGCGAACACGGGGGCGAGCTGCTGGTTGCAGTCGATGAACAGGGCTTTCATGCGGTCCGGATCGGGCTCGGGTGGGCGGAAGGGCTCCCCGGTCATAACCCGATCGCGCAATTTTTCGAAGGGGTTGGCACGACCCGGCCGGGATCGACGGCGGTCCGGGGAGGGCCCGGCCGGGGATATCCCGGGGGCTGCGGGACCGCGCCGCCTTGCGCCCGACCGGCGACGGGTGTTGTGTGCGGTCCGAGATTCGGGGGACGGGGCCATGCGCCTGGCGAGCTACATCACCCACGGCCGCTCCGGGTTCGGGGCGGTCGTCGGGACCGGGGTGGTCGACATGCGGCTGCGCATGGGGCCGCGCTTTCCGACGCTCCTCGACGTGCTGCGCGAGGGCGCGCTCGACGAACTGCGTGCCGGCGCCGCCGGGGTGCGTCCCGACTACCCGCTGAGCGAGGTCCGCTTCCTGCCGCCCGTGGTCGGGCCGGAGAAGATTCTCTGCGTCGGCGTCAACTACGCCGGGCGTTCGGACGAGTACCAGGATCCGGCGCACGACGCGAAGTACCCCAACCTGTTCTTCCGCGCCCCCGGATCCCTGACCGGTCACCTGGAGCCGCTGGTGCGGCCGCGCGAATCCGAGCAGCTCGACTACGAGGGCGAGATCGCCCTGGTGATCGGCAAGCGCGGCCGTCGCATCCCGGTCGAGGAGGCGCTCTCCCACGTCGCCGGCTACACGCTGTGCAACGAGGGCACGGTGCGCGACTGGCTGCGCCACGGTTCGCGCAACATCACACCGGGGAAGAATTTCGATGCGTCCGGCAGCCTCGGCCCGTGGATCGTCACGGCCGACGAGATCGATCCCGGCGTGCCGATGCGGCTCACCACCAGGGTGAACGGCGAGATGCGGCAGGACGCCACCACGGCGTCGATGATCTTCGGCTTCGCCGAGCTGATCGCCTATGCCAGCGTGTTCACGACGCTGGTGCCCGGAGACGTCATCGTCACCGGCACGCCCGTCGGCGCGGGCGCCCGCTTCGAGCCCCCGCGCTGGCTCGAGCCGGGCGACGTCGTCGAGGTCGCCGTGCCGGAGATCGGCGTTCTGCGTAACGAGGTCATCGACGAACCATGACGGATTCAGTGTCCGGCACGCGGGCCGCCTGCGTCATCGGCTGGCCCGCGGCGCATTCACGCTCGCCGCTCATCCATCGCCACTGGCTGTCGGTCTACGGCATCGCCGGCGACTATCGGGTCGAGGCCGTGCCGCCCGAGGACTTCGCCGCCTTCGTGAAGGATCTGGCCGGCCGCGGCTATGTCGGCGCCAACGTCACGCTGCCCCACAAGGAGGCGGCGCTGACGCTCGCGACGCCCGACGAGCGGGCCAAGAAGATCGGCGCCGCCAACACGCTGTGGCTCGACGGGACGAAGCTGCGCGCCACCAACACGGACGCCGAGGGCTTCATCGCCAATCTCGACGCCGCGGCGCCGAAATGGGACCGCGGGCTGGAGACCGCGCTGGTGCTCGGGGCCGGCGGCTCGGCCCGGGCCGTCGTCTACGGCCTCGTCGATCGTGGCGTGCCGCGCATCTATGTCGCGAACCGGACCCTCGGCCGGGCCGAGGAGCTGGGACGCCGCTTCGGCGCGGCGGTGCGGCCGATCCATTGGGACGAGGCGCGCGGTCTGTTCGGCGCGACGCAGCTCCTCGTCAACACCACGACGCTCGGCATGGTCGGCCAGCCGGCGCTGGAGATCGGGCTCGGCCGGCTGCCCGCCAACGCTGTGGTCGCCGATCTCGTCTATGCGCCGCTGGAGACCGCGCTGCTCGCCGCGGCGCGCGAGCGCGGCCTGCGCCGCGCCGACGGGCTCGGCATGCTGCTGCACCAGGCGGTGCGCGGCTTCGCCCTGTGGTTCGGCGTGACGCCGGAGGTGACGCCGGAGCTGCGCAAGCTCGTCGAGGCGGATCTCGCCGCCGCCGCGACCCTGGCCGCCAAGGCCGCCGGTGGGCCCGGGTAGTCACGCCATCGGCGCGCGAGCCTGGCCGCGATTCGGCCGGGTTGCACCGCCGAGTCCTTTCCGCCATCCTGACTCTCCGTCCCGAGCCCGGAGGAGTCGGCACATGGCCGCATCGGTGCGTGTCGGCCTTCTGGTCACGTGCCTGGTCGACCTCGTGCGTCCGTCGGTCGGGTTCGCGGCGGCGCGGCTGCTCGACGACGCCGGCTGCACGGTCGAGGTGCCGGCGCAGACCTGCTGCGGCCAACCGGCGTTCAATTCAGGGGATCGCGCGACGGCGCGACGACTCGCCGAGCAGGTGATCACGGCGTTCGAGCCGTTCGATTACGTGGTGGTGCCGTCCGGCTCCTGCTCCGGGCAGGTGCGACTGCACTACCCCGAGATCTTCCAGGGCGATCCCGCCTGGCAGCCGCGCGCCGACGCGATCGCCGCGAAGACGTTCGAGCTCACCCAGTTTCTGGTCGATGTCCGCGGCGTGTCGGGCGTCGCGGCACGCTTCTCCGGCCGCGCCACTTATCACGACTCCTGCTCGAGCCTGCGCGAGCTCGGCGTCCGGCTGCAGCCACGGAAGCTCTTGGGGAGCGTCGAGGGGCTCGATCTGATCGAGCTTTCCGACACCGAGGTCTGCTGCGGCTTCGGCGGCACCTTCTGCGTCAAGTACCCCGAGATCTCGGACCGCATGGTCGGCAAGAAGGCCGACGCCGTCGCGGCGACCGGGGCCGGCCTGCTGCTCGCCGGCGATCTCGGCTGCCTCCTCAACATCGCCGGCAAGCTGTCGCGCGACGGCCGCGGCGTCAGCGTCCGTCACGTCGCCGAGGTGCTGGCCGGTGAGGTCGACGTGCCGGCGATCGGCGTGGCGGCGCCGGTTCTCCCGTCGCCGACGGAGGCGAAGCCGTGAGCCGCGCTGTTTCCATTCGCAGGTCGTTTCGGGGCGCCGTACCCGGATCGGCGCTGTGCGCCGTCCGGGTACAGGCTCCGCGGCGAACCCGGAATCCAAACGGACGCGCCGAGCCCGGCGCCGGAGTCCGGATCGCCTCGCGGCGCGAGGCGCCCGGAATGACGAGACGTGATCACGAGGACGTCCGATGAGCCGCGCCGCGACGTCGGAAAAATTCGTCGCCAACGCCCGCCGGGCGCTCGCCGACGCGGACCTGCAGGGTGCGCTCGGCTTCGTCGAGACGACCTTCCCGGCGCGCCGGCGCGCCGTCGTCGAGGCGCTGCCCGAGTTCGACGCCCTGCGCGACTCCGCCCGCGACATCAAGGTCCACACGCTCGCTCATCTCGACCTCTATCTCGCGGCCTGGGAGGAGCGCGTCACGGCGCAGGGCGGACGGGTCCACTGGGCCGCGACCGCCGCGGACGCCAACGACATCGTGCTGAAGATCTGCCGCGACGCCGGCGCCCGCACCGTCACCAAGGGCAAGTCGATGGTGGGCGAGGAGATCGGCGTCAACGAGCATCTCGCCGCCGCCGGCATCGTGCCGGTCGAGACCGATCTCGGCGAGTACATCGTCCAGATCCGCGACGAGCTGCCCTCGCACATCATCATGCCGGCCGTGCATCTCAACCGGCATCAGATCGCCGCCGACTTTCGCCGCGTCCACACGGGTCTGCCGAAGGACCGCGACCTGAGCACGGCCCAGTCGCTTCTCACCGAGGCGCGGGCGACGCTGCGCAAGACGTTCCTGGCCGCCGATGTCGGCATCACGGGCGCCAACTTCCTGATCGCCGAGACCGGCTCGTCCGTGATCGTCACCAACGAGGGCAACGGCGACCTCACCTGCACGCTGCCGCGTGTCCACATCGTGCTCGCCTCGATCGAGAAGGTGATCCCGACGCTGGAGGATCTGGCGCAGCTGCTGCGCGTGCTGGCGCGATCGGCGACTGCCCAGGAGATGTCGGTCTACACGACGATCACGACCGGCCCGCGGCGCGCCGACGATCCCGACGGGCCGCACGAGTATCACGTCGTCGTGCTCGACAACGGCCGCTCGGCCATGCTGGCCGGCGAGTTCCGCGACATGCTCCGCTGCATCCGCTGCGGCGCCTGCATGAACCACTGCCCGGTTTATCACGCGGTCGGCGGCCACGCCTACGGCTTCGTCTATCCGGGGCCGATGGGTGCCGTGCTGACACCGAGCCTGCTCGGTGTCGACCGCGCCGGCGATCTGCCGAACGCCTCGACCTTCTGCGGTCGCTGCGAGCAGGTGTGCCCGGTCAAGATCCCGTTGCCGCGGCTGATGCGTCACTGGCGCGACCGGGATTTCGCGCGATCGCCGGCGTCCATCTCGCGCGCCGGTCTCGCGCTGTGGGGCTTCTTCGCCGCGCGGCCCCGGCTCTATCGCGTCACCACGGGACTCGGCACGCGGCTGCTCGCCCGGCTCGGCCGCGCCCGCGGACATTTTCGCTGGCTGCCGCTCGCCGGCGGCTTCACGGCGACCCGCGATATCGCCGCCCCGCAGGGCGCGACGTTCCAGCAGCAGTGGCGCGCGCGCGCCGGGCGCCGCTCCGATCGGCTACGGACCGTGCCGTCCGGCAATCCGCACGGTCGCGGCAGCGAGCCGCAAATCGCCGAGCCGCAAGTCGCCGATTCGCAAGTCGCCGAGACCGCGCCGGCGGAGCCGGCATCCGGCCGGCCGCGACCGCGTATCGTCGCCTCCGGACCGGAGGCGCGGCCGTGAGCGGACGTGATCACGTCCTCGGCGGCGTCCGCCGCGCGCTCGGCGTCACGGGCGAGGAGCCGTCACGCCGGAAGATCGTCGCCGACCGTCTCGCCGATCATCCGCGCGGCGTCATCCCGGCGCGCGGCCAGCTCCTTCCGGCGGCGCGCCTCGCACTGTTCCAGAAGCGCGTCGAGCTCGCCGCCGGCACGGTGGTGCGGGTGGCCGGCGCCGATGCGGTACCGGCCGCCGTCGCCGATTATCTCGCCGCTGCCGATCTGCCGCGGGCGATCCGCCACGGTGCCGACGCGCGGCTCGCAGCATTGCCCTGGGCGAGGGTGCCGGATCTCGCCGTGACGGTCGGCGCGTCCGCGGGCGACGACCTCGTCGGCGTGTCGCACGCCCATGCGGCGGTCGCCGAGACCGGCACACTGGTGCTTCTCTCCGGCCCCGACAACCCGACCACACTGAACTTCCTGCCGGACCATCACCTCGTCGTCGTCGACGCCGCGACCGTCGCGGGCGACCTCGAGACCGTGCTGGCCGGGCTGCGGGAGACCCGCGGGGCAGGGGGATGGCCCGGCGGGTTGCCGCGCAGCGTGCACCTCGTCACCGGGCCGTCGCGCACCGCCGACATCGAGCAGACCCTGATCCTCGGCGCCCACGGCCCGCGCCGCCTGCACGTGGTCCTGGTCGGCGACGTCTGACCCGTCGCGCCGCACCATGAAACCACGCGGGCGGCCCGGCGTTGTCGTGCCGTCGCGGCGCGTGTCCGCCTTCGTTTCCAAGGAGAGTCCGATGTCCGACGCCAAGAAGAAGCATGTCGTCGATCCCGCGCGGCGCCCGAATCCGCCGCTCGGCAAGTCGAAGGAGGCGCTGGACAAGACGCTCGACGAGGCGCTGGAGGAGAGCTTTCCGGGCTCCGACCCGGTCTCGATCGCCCAGCCGGCCCCCAGTCCGCAGGACAAGGACGCGGATTAGGAGCCGGGCGGCTAGCCCGTTCACGATAAGATAATTTTCTTAAAGCGCGGTCCGCCCCGAGGCCGTAATATGCGCCCGACCCGGCCGCGCGTTTTCCGCGCGGCCGCACGATTCTACGACCGGGGGGCATATGGCTCGGAAATACTTCGGCACCGACGGAATCCGCGGGCGTGCCAACGGCGTCATCACGGCGGATCTGGCGTTGCGGGTGGGGCAGGCGACCGGCCTCGTGTTCCGACGCGGCGAGCATCGCCATCGCGTCGTCATCGGCAAGGACACCCGTCTCTCCGGCTACATGATCGAGACCGCCATGGTGGCCGGCTTCACCTCGGTCGGCTTCGACGTGCTGCTGCTCGGCCCGATGCCGACCCCGGCCGTGGCGATGCTGACGCGCTCGATGCGGGCCGATCTCGGCGTGATGATCTCGGCCTCGCACAACCCGTTCGACGACAACGGCATCAAGCTGTTCGGTCCGGACGGCTTCAAGCTCTCCGACGAGGACGAGCTCGAGATCGAGGCGATGATCGACGCCGATCTCACCAAGAAGTTCGCCAAGTCGGCGGCGCTCGGCCGCGCCAAGCGTATCGAGGGCGTGCACGACCGCTACATCGAGTTCGCCAAGCGCACGCTGCCGCGTGCCATGTCGCTCGACGGCCTGCGCGTCGTCGTCGACTGCGCCAACGGGGCGGCCTACCGGGTGGTGCCGGAGGCGCTGTGGGAGCTCGGCGCCGAGGTGATCTCGATCGGCGTCGATCCGGACGGTCTCAACATCAACCGCGAATGCGGCTCCACCTCGCCGCAGGCCCTCAAGGCGAAGGTGCGCGAGCTGCGCGCCGATGTCGGCATCGCGCTCGACGGCGACGCCGACCGCGTCGTGATGGTGGACGAGCAGGGTCATCTGATCGACGGCGACCAGCTCCTCGCCGTGATCGCCGAGAGCTGGCTGGAGGACGGCCGCCTCGCCAAGCCCGGCGTCGTCTCGACCGTGATGAGCAATCTCGGGCTCGAGCGGCATCTCGCCGCCAAGGGCCTGTCGCTGGTGCGCACCGCGGTCGGCGACCGCTACGTGCTCGAGCAGATGCGCGAGCAGGGCTACAATGTCGGCGGCGAGCCGTCCGGCCACATCATCCTGTCCGATTATGCGACCACGGGCGACGGCTTCGTCGCCGCCCTGCAGGTGCTCGCCTGCGTCAAGAAGCTCGACCAGCCCATGTCGGCGGTGTGCCGGCGCTTCGAGCCGCTGCCGCAGGTGACCAAGAACGTCCGCTACGCCAAGGGCACGGCCGGGCGTCCGACCGAGCACGAGAAGGTCAAGGGCGCCATCGCCGACGCCGAGACGCGGCTCAACGGCCACGGCCGGCTGATCGTGCGGCCCTCCGGCACCGAGCCGGTGATCCGGGTCACCGGCGAGGGTGACGACGCCGAGCTGATCGAGGCCGTGGTCGACGACATCGTCGGCGCCATCACCGAGGTCTCGGCGGGCTGAGGCTCGGCGCGCCGATCTGCCGACCTGTCCCCTGTGTCGTCGGGGGCCGAACCGGCGCCCCTGTGGCCGGTCCTGGCCCCCTCCACGGCAGCCTCGCCGGGAGCGGGCAAGGACCGAGCCGGTCCCTCGGACCGAGCATGGCGTGCCGTGTCCGGGGCGCGCAGCCACGCGCCGGGGCGTTCCCTGACGGCAACGTCGTCGCTCGGAGCGGTCGTCTTACGGACAGGATGTCACTCGAAGATGCGGTCGCCCTGCAGGTCGACGATCTGGCGGGCCTTGGCGAGCGTGAAGCTCGTCGCGTCGTCGAGTGCGGCGTGGCTGTCGGCGCGGATGAAGCGGTGCTCCTTGCGAACCCCGCCGATCTCCTTCTCGATCACGCCGGCGGTCTGGTACTGGCCGTTGTTCGGGAACGGCTCGGCCCGGATCGTGTACCCCTTGTACTCGACCGCCTCGCTGCGTGGGACAGTCGCGGGCGCGGACGGGCGCCCGCCGAACAGGGATTTCCAGAACGACATCGCGATCACCGGAGCAGAAACACCGACACGACCTTAGCCCGCGGACGGTGCCGCGGCAAACCGCGCCGCACGGCGCGGCCGTGGCGGGCGTCGGCGACCGGGCGGGGCCGCGTCAGTGGGTGCGCCGGGTCAGTGGGTGCGCCGGGTCAGCGGGTGCGCCGCGTCAGTGTGCGCGCCGCGTCAGTGCGCGCGCCGAGTCCTGGCCTCGATCTCGAGCTGCTCGGCACGCCCCGTCGCGTTGCGCAGCGAGCCGTCCATGGCAAGAATCACGGCGAGCCAGGCGGTCACGAAGTTGGTGAAGAACAGCGCCAGGAACGTGATCAGGCCGGCCGTCACCGAGACGTACATCTCGACATAGTAGCTGATGCCGGCGGCGATCGCGGCGCCGATCAGGACGAACACGACATACAGGACCAGCGCCTTCATGGACGGTCTCCGGGCAGGATCGAGGACGAGCGTTCGGGGGCGGAACGGGGATGCCAGAACCGGCCGGGCAGCACGGCGGCAGCCGGGTCCGAGCTTACACGGGGCTTACGTCTGCCTCAACGGCAAACCCGATCGCAAGCGTGCCGCGGCACAGCCATGCATGCGGCGGTGCGGCAGAAAAAGCCGGCTTCTGCCGCAGCGCAGCGCGACCCCGGCACGCCCGGCTCACACCGCGAACTCGAGGCTGACACAGCAGCCGGCGGCTGCCCCGGCCGGCGCCGGATAGACGACCTCGGAGCCGAGCCCGCGCGCCATCGCGGCGACGATGCGGCTGCCCATGCCGGTGCCCTTGGCCGGCCCCTCGCCGCGCCAGCCGACGCCGTCGTCCTCGACCCGCAGCGCCGCCCGGCCGTCGTCGAGCGCATCGACGCGCACCCGGATCTCGCCGCCGCGATCAACCGGATAGGCATACTTGAAGGCGTTGGTGACCAGCTCGGTCACGATCACGCCGATCGACACCGCCTTGTCGGTCGGCACCCGCAGCGGCGCGGCGGCGAGCCGGACCGTGGCGGCGTGACCGGACGCCTTCATGGTCGCCTCGAGGTCGCCGAGCAGGGCGCCGAGATACTCGGAAATCTCCACCGAGCGGACGTCGCCGGACGTGTACAGGCGGCGATGCACGCCGGCGATCGCCATGATGCGGGCCTGCATCTCGCGCAGCGCCGCCTGGGCGGCCGGATCGCTGATCTCCTTGGCCTGCATGTGGACGAGGGCGGCGACCAGCGCGAGCGAGTTGGCGACGCGGTGGTTGACCTCGTGCAGCAGCACCTCGGCACGCTCCTTGGCCTCACGCATCTCGCGCTCGGCGCGGTCGCGCGCGGCGGCGAGCCGGGCCTTCTCCAGCGCCTGGTCGATGGCGCTCTCGAGCAGGGCCATGAACTCCTCGCCGACGCTTTTCGAGACGTAGTCGGCGGCGCCGGCCTTGAGGGCCGCGACCGCGACCGAGGTCTCGCCTGAGGCCGTGACATAGACGACGGGGGGCGCCGCCGGCAGCTCCTTCAGCTGGGCCAGCATGTCGAGCCCGGTGCCGGTCGGCAGGAAGTGGTCGAGCACGATCACCTGGATGCCGCCGCGCGCGAGCCGCGTGAAGCCTTCCTCGGCGGTGGTCACCCGCTCGACCGCGTAGCCGCGCCGGCCGAGCGCCTTCTGCACCAGGCGCGCGAGGCCGGGATCGTCGTCGACATGCAGCACCGTGACGGGCGAGTTGGGCATGGATCAGTCGGTTTCCGGAACCTGCATCACGGCGAAGAAGAGGCCGAGTTGGCGGATCGCGTTGGCGAAGCCGTCGTAGTTGACGGGCTTGGTGATGTACACGTTGGCGCCGAGGTCGTAGCAGCGCTGAATTTCTCGCGCGTCGTCCGTGGTGGTGAGAACCACGACGGGCGAGCGCCGCGTGTGCGGGTTGGACTTCAGTCGCTCCAGGATGTCGATGCCGGTCATGTCCGGCAGGTTGAGGTCGAGCAGCACGAGGAGCTGACGCCCGGCGCTGACCTCCCCCGAGCCGTCCGGCCCGAGCAGGAAGTCGAGCGCGTCGGTGCCGTTGGTGAACGGCAGGATCTCGTTGTTGACGCCGGCGCGCCGGATGTTCTTCTCGATGAGGCGGGCATGCCCCTCGTCGTCCTCGATCATCACGATCCGGACCGGCCTCGCGTTCTGGTTCACGTCCGTTCACTCCCGACGGCACGCGCGACCTGGCGGAGGTCGCGCGGCAGGTTGATCTTCATAGTGGTGCCGCGCCCGACCTCGGAGGCGAGCGTGATGTCGCCGCCGAGATTGCGCACCATGGCGCGGACATGGGCGAGGCCGATGCCCTCGCCGGGCTGATCCTGTGCGCCGGAGCGGCGGAACAGATCGAACACGCGCTCGTGGTCTTGAGGCGCGATGCCGCGGCCGTTGTCCTCGACCTCGACGACGATGCGTTGGCCCGGTTCCGGCGTCGCCCGGATTCGGATGTGGATCGGGCGGTCGGGGCTGCGATACTTGACGGCGTTGTCGAGCAGGTTGCCGAACACCTGCTCGAGCGCCAGCCGGTCGGAGACCACGGACGGCAGGCCGGGCGACAGCGTCACCTCGCCGCCGGCCTCGACGACCTGATGGCGGATGCTCTCCGCCGCGGTCTCCAGCAGTGCACCGAGCTCGATGCGTTCCGGCCGCAGCGTGCGGCGTCCCTCGCGGGAGAGCTTCAGGATGGCGTTGATCAGCCCGTCCATCTTGCGGGTCGAGGAGCGGATGAAGCCGAGCGCCTCCGGCGCGTCCTCGGTCGCCGCGATCCGCGCCTCGGCGGCGACCGGGTCGTCGTCGGGTACGCCGGTCTTCTCGATCCAGCCGCGGATGGCGCCGAGGCTCCCCTCCAGCTCGCTGGTGAAGCCCATGATGTTGACGAGCGGCGCCCGCAGGTCGTGGGTGACGATGTAGGCGAATCGCTGGATCTCGTCGTTGGCGCGGCCGAGATCGGCGGTGCGCTCGGCGACCCGCTGCTCCAGGCTGGCGTTGAGAGCCCGCACCTCCTCCTGCGCCGCGACGAGCTGGCGCGTGTAGGCGATCGCCATCCAGGCGGCGCCGCCGACCACGGCGACGATGGCGAGGGCGCCCAGGATGGTGATCCAGTACAGGGTCGAGATGGTCTTGGACTGGTGGGACACGGCCTCCGCGATGCGCCCCTCGGCGTCGCCGATGAGCATCGCGAGGATGGCGCGCGCCTCGTCCATCAGCTCGCGGCCGCGGTCGGTCCGCACGATGGCGACCGCCTCGTCGCGGCGGCCGGCGCGCACCAGATCGATGGTCTCCTCCATCTCCGTGAGCTTGGCCGAGACGATCTCGGACAGGCGGGCGATCGGTGCCGCGACCGTCGGTTCGGAAGCGAGACGCCGACGCACCAGGTCGATCTGGTCGACGAGGCCGCGGCGCGCCCGCTCGTAAGGGCCGAGATAGGGATCGTCGGTGGTGAGCAGATAGCCGCGTTGTCCGGTCTCGGCGTCCTGCATCAGGCTGCGCAGGTCGGCGAGCGCGGCGCGCTGCTGGCGCACCTTGACCGACAGGTCGGAATAGACGCGCGTGTCGGCCACCAGCCACAGCGTGGTGACCACGATGGCGAGCAGCGCCGCCAGCCCGACCAGCAAGGCGGCGACGGTCGAGCGGATCAGGGCGAGCTTCGAGATCGGCATGCGGGAGTTTTCGGCCGTCCGGCGCCGCCGAGACGGCAATCCGGCTCATATAGGGTGCTCTCCGCGGCTCGCCAGCCCGCGCCGGCAAAGGTCCGGCGCCGCGCCGGATTCGCCTGCGTGACGAGCACGTTAACGCTATCCATGTACCGCCGTCAGAGGAGCGGGAGGTCGCGCAGCCGCAGATCGAGCGTCGGGGCGAAGCCGAGCCGCAGCGGCTCGTCCGGGTCGACCGTGACCTTCTCGCGAAACCCCTCCGGTTCGGGGCTGGGGTGGACGTGGGCGACGAGCCCGTCGGTCTCGATGACCCAGACCTCCCGAATTCCGAACGCCGCATAGAGTCGGGCCTTGCGACCGAGGTCGTAGACGAGGCGCGAGTCCGATATCTCGACGGCGGCCAACGCCGTCTCGGCCGAGAGATTTTCCAGCCCGTCGGCGCGGCGGAAGAAGACGAAGTCCGGCTCCAGGAACGTGTCGGGATCGAGCCGGAAGGTGGTCTCCTGAGCGACAGCGAGATCCTCGGGCAGGCGCGGCACCCAATACAATGCGAGATCGACCTTGATCCGCTCGTGGCGGAGCCCCTTCGGCGACATCGGCACCACCTCCCCGCCGATCAGCTCGAAGCGCTCGTCCTCGGCGATGACGCCGGCCTTCACCATCGCCTCGATCTCGGCGACGCTCCAGCGCCGGCGCATCAGGCCTTCGGCGGCCTGCGTCGTCAGGGGCGGATCGGGGGGGCGGAGAACCTCGTTCATGAGGACCATGCTGGCACGACGGGCGTCGGCCCGGAACGTCGCGCGCCACGCGCCGGCCACGGTGCCGCATCGCAGGCCTCACTCGGTCAGGCGCTCGGCGAACAGGTGCATGGTCTTGCGGTAGATGACCGAGCGGTTCCACTCGCGCATCACCTCGAAGTTCTGCGTGCCCTCGCCGAACGGCGCGCCGGGCTGCCAGCCGTTGACCTTCAGGAGATTGGCCGTCGAGGCGAGCACGTCCGGCACGCTGTGGCGCAGGTCGACATGGCCGTTGCCGTCGTAGTCGACGCCGTATTTGATGTAGGAGGACGGCAGGAACTGGGTCTGGCCGAGCTCGCCCGCGAAGGCGCCGATCATGTCGCGCAGCGGCAGGTCGCCGCGCTGGAGGATCTTCAGCGCGGCGATCAGCTCGCCCTGGAACAGCTCGGTGCGGCGGCAGTCGTGCGCCAGCGTCGCGATGGTGCGGATCACCGGCAGCTTACCCATGTCGCCGGTGCCGTTGTCGCTCTCCAGCGTCCAGATCGCCATCAGGAGCTCCTTGGGCACGCCGAACTGGCGCTCGACGCGGCCGAGGAGCGCCGCGTGCTTCTGCATCAGCGCCCGGGCGCGCTTGATACGGGCCGGGATGACGCGGGTCGCGGCGTATTCCTCGAAGCTCTTCTTGAAGGTGTAGCGTTGGCGGCGATCGAAGGCGAGGACGGCCGGATCGGGCGTGACGCCGGCGAAGGCTTGCTCGATCACGGCGCGCGAGACGCCCTGCGCCTGTGCCTCGCGCGCCATCGCGGCCAGGAACGTGTCGAAGTCGCCGCCGCACGGGGCGGCGCGAGCGGGTGCCACGGCGACGAGACTCGCCAGGAGGAGACCGGAGAACGCGACGAGACAGGCGCGTGCGCCGCGGCGCACGAAAGATTTCGCAAAGGCCATTCCGGTCCCCGTGTCGATCGATGTCGGGGCGAGAGTGGCACGCGGGTGCGGCGGGGAAAAGGCGGGTTCGACGGGCAGTTTGCGACGCCGTGGCGCCCTTCCCGTGCACCGGCGTCGCGACAGATCCGCGGACCGCCCGGCTGCCCGGGGCGGGACGATGTTTTATGGTGCGGTCGGGACGACGGCACGCCGCCGCCACCCGCGATGCGTCTCGAGCAACGGAGCCACCATGCCGAAGGGCTACTGGGTCACCACCTATCGTTCGATCAAGGATCCCGCCAAGGTCGCCGCCTATGCGGCGCTCGCCGGCCCGGTGATGACCGAGCACGGCTGCCGCTATCTGTGCCGTGGCCCGGCCGCCGTCGCCCACGAGCAGGGCGTCAAGGAGCGCGTCGTCGTCGGCGAGTTCCCGAGCCTCGCGGCCGCGATCGCCTGCCACGACAGCCCCGGCTACCAGAAGGCGCTCGAGGTGCTGGCCGACGGCGCCGTGCGCGACATGCGCTTCGTCGAAGGCGTGGAGTGACGCGACACGACGTGAAAGGCGCGGCGTGAGCCGCACGGCCCGCCGCATCGGGCGATCACGCGCCCGATGCGCGGCGGGCCGAAGCGCCACGGGCCGGCGGAGACCGGCCGCTCAGCTGGTCGGCCCCGGGCCCGCCCGGCCGTTCAGGGCCGCGGCGGCGAGGGCCGCGGCGGCGAGGGCCGCGGTGGCGAGGGCCGCGGTGGCGCGCTGCGACAGGTCGGCGAACAGCGGCATCGCCGCCTTGCCGGCCGGTCGCGGCTGATCGAACATCGGCAGCACGTGACGCAGCGCCGCCTTCACGTCGATCCCGAGTCCCAGCGGGAACTCCGGATTGGTGGTGTGCCAGGCGCGCGGCACCGGGTGGTCGGCTTCCAGGTCGGGGCGCGAGTTCGACGCGCCGAACCAGTCCCACTGACCGATCACGTCGAGAACCTGCCGGAACGGTGGCGGCAGGCCGCTCTTGCCGCTGACCGTGACGATGCGGAGGCGGCGGGCGCGCGCCGCGGTCGTCGCCTGCGGGTCGGGGTCGGTGGCCGCCGCATGCAGCCACCACGGTGTCGGCCGTCTGCCGCAGTTCCGAACCCCGTCCCGTCATCCGTCGGGGGCTCGCGCAGCGAGCTCCGACGGCTGCGGCCCGAACCGTCGCCCTTCAGGCGCCGGCGGATCGGGCGAGATCCGGTTCCTCGCCGGCCGAATGGCCGTTCGAGAGCGGCCGAGCGGTTCAGTGCATCTCCATCGCGGCGGGCGCGTGGACGGGCACCTGCGGATAAGCGTGCGGGTAAGCTTGCGGATGAGCATGCTGATAAGCATGCGGATGGGCGTGGCCATGCGCCAGGCCGACATTCTCGCCGCAGTCGGGCGAGCAATAGTGGTGCCCGCGGGTGTCGAAGAAGACCGGCACCGCGACCGGGGTGCCGCAGGTTCGGCAGGTGGTGGCGTGCCGATGGCGGGTGTCGTCGTCGCGCATGGAGTTTCCCCTTCCGCTTCTTGCCAGGCGCCGCGGCGGCAGCGGCGCCATTGTCACGCGCCTGTCACGACACGGGACGGATTGGGCAAAAGGTGCCACAACTGCAGCGCTGATACTAATTAAATTTCCTGAAGAGTGGCTTCACAGGGCCTTAAATTGCGTTCGCGTGACAGTCTTGTCACAGCCCGCGGCGCGCCCGGACGTGCGACCGCTCTCGGGCTGGCGTCGCCGACGGGGTCGCCGGCCGCCCGGTCAGCCCCCGAAAGCGGCGAGCGCGGCGGCGAGCTCGGGATGGGCGGCGGCGCGCTCCTCGACCGGCACGCCGGCCGCGATCGCGTCCCAGGCTTGGCGCAGGCTCGCCGCCCCCGCCGCCGGTCCCATCGGGTGGCCGAACACGCCGCGCCCTGGCACGAAGCCGAAATCGACTCCACCGACCTTCGAAAAAACCCGTTCGAGCGTCGCGGCCGAGTCGCTGCCGCCCGGCACCGGGAGGCTCGTGAGGATGTCGCCCATCGGCTCCAGGCAGGCCCGGATGCAGTCCTGCACCTCCGCCTCCGGCGTCATCATGCGCGGCCCGAAGCCCGGCATGATCACCGCATCGAAGCCGGCGAGGCGTTGCAGCCGCGTCAGCACGCGCGCGTGGATGCCGTACCAGGGCAGCCTTGCGAACGAGGCGATGAAGGGGAAATGCGCGATCAGCGGCACGCTCGCATGGGCGCGCAGCATCCGCACCGCCGAGAGCCCGACCGGCATCGCGTTGATCAGCACGGCGCCGGCGCCGCGCGCCACCGCGAGGTCGTGCAGCGGGATCAGCCGGTCGACCTCGTCGGTGATGTTGGCGAGATACAGCTTCGGCGCGCCGGTCTCCGCGCTCGCGCGGCGGGCGGCGTCGCCGAGCAGGGCGGCGCGCTCGGCGAGCGGGCACCACGGCGCGTCGGCCAGCATCTCGTCGTCCTTGGCGATGTCGAGCCCGCCCGCCATCGCCTGGTATCCGATCTCGGCGAAGGGCTCGGCCGGCAGCCCGATGTTGGGCTTGATGACGCCGAAGAAGATCGGCCGGTCGTAGGCCCGCAACAGACCGCGAAGCCCGGCGATGCCGAAGCGTGGCCCTTCGAAGGCGGCCAGGAGCGACACCGGGAAGCGGATGTCGAGGAAACGGATCAGCGGGATCCGCGGCACGAAGAACACGCCCTCGCCACACACGGCGGACAGCAGGTTCGGCAGCCGCGGCCCGAAATTGCCGTGCGGATGCGCGAGCGTCACCCGCACGTGATGGACGTCGGTCGCCGGAACGCCGTCCACCGGCACGCTGAAGGTTTCACGCGGCGTGGCGTCCAGATCCACCACCTTGGCGGCGAAGCGCGGGCGGAAATCCTCGTCGACGCCGACGCGGCGCCACTGCGCCGTCGATTGCTCGCTGGCGAGATGCGCGGCCGCCTCGCGTGGATCGCCGGCGCATTCGAAGGCGAAGTCGAGCTCGACGTAGAGCTCGGGATCGAGATCCTGCCGGCGGGCGAAGAAGCCCACGATGTCGTCCGCGTTCACTCACGCCCCCGAGGATTTTTCCGCGCCCATGGCTTGCAGCTCGATCGCGCGGCGCTCGCGCGGCCCGTCGAGCTCGACGAAGAAGATCGCCTGCCAGTCGCCCAGCACCGGCTTGCCGTCGGCGACCGGAATGCTCTCGGTCGAGCTCATGAACAGGCCGAGCAGATGCGAATGGGCGTTGTCGCGGCCGTCGACCGTGTCGAGATTGTGCAAGTAGTCGCCGTCACGCGGCACCAGGCGCTTCAGGAACGTCACCATGTCGCGCTGGAGCCGCTCCTCGCGCTCGTTGATGTTGAGCCGCGCCGTGGTGTGGAGCGTCGTCACGGTGAGCAGGCCGTCGACGACGCCGGTGCCGGCGAGCCAGTCGCGCACCTGCGGCGTGAGGTCGATGATCTCGATCGGCGCCGTGGTGGCGACCGTGATCCTGTGCTTGACGATACGCATCGGGGTCTTCCGTGCGGCGCGCCCGAGGCGCGGCGAGGCCGCGGGCCGAAGGACGGGGCGCAATCCCCGGACGCCCCTGTCTATCGCGCGGGGCGCAGCGAGGCAAACCCTCCCGGTCGGGTCGGACGCCCGGCCGGGCCCGCGAAACGCCCGCTCCCGCCGGCGGCGCGTCCGCAGCGTGCCGTTTCAGCTCGCCTTCAGAACGCTCACCAGCACGGCCGCGAAGATCGCGCTGGTGATGACGCCCGAGATGCTGGCGCCGAGCGCGTGCGGCAGGACGATCGCGTTCTTGTTGGCCTCCGTCACCACCTTCTGGGCCACCTTGGCCGTGGTCGGCACGCAGGACACGGCGGCGATGCCGATCACCGGATTGTACTTGCCGCCCGACAGCCAATACAGCACGTAGCCGCCGGCGAGGCCGCCGAGCGCCGAGAAGGTGAGCGCGACGATGCCGAGCACCAGGAGGATCAGAACCTTGGGATTGAGGATGGTGCTCGCCTCGCACAGCACGCCGAGCACCAGGCCGAGGAAGAAGGTCGCACCGTAGAGAATTTGATTGGAGAACAGGTCGTAGAAATAGGAGAGCCCGCTCTCGCGCACGATGACGCCGAGAAACAGCGACAGGAAGAGCGGTGCAGCGACCGGGAACAGCAACGACAGGAGCAGGCAAGCGACCACGGCGAACACCATCTTCTCGCTCGCCGTGATCGGTCGCTTGGTGTCGGGCGGCATCGCGATGGCGCGCAAGTGCTTCGGAACCACCAGCTTGATCAGGTACGGATAGCCGCCATAGGTGAGGCCGAGATACAGATAGCCGACCACCGTGATGGGGACGAAGATCTCGGGCGCGAGAATCAGCGACGTGAACAGCACCATCGGGCCGTCGGCGCCGCCGATGGTCGCGGTCGCGGCGGCCTGCTTGTCGGTCAGCCCCATCAGCACGCCGAGCGGGAAGGCGACCAGGGTGCCGAGCTCGCCGCAGACGGCGAGGAACATCGAGCGGAACGGCCGCTGCATCACGTAGCCGACGTCGAGCAGCGTGCCGATGCCGAGGAACACCAGGCAGGCGATCAGCCCGTTGGAGAACGCGAAGGTGTAGATCGGCTGCAGCCAGTCGACCTGGAGCTGGGTCATCACCTCGTCGGTGCCGCTGGCGAGCGGATCGAGGAACAGCGTTCCGGTCTTGCCGCCCGGTAGGAACAGCACGGCGGCGTTGACGGTCGCCATGCCGAGACCCATCGGGATCATCAGCAGGGCCTCGAGGACGCCCCGCTGGCCGAGATAGATCAGCAGCACGCCGAGCGCCATCAGGGCGATGCGGCCGATCAGGATGGTGGGCTCCGCGCTGACCAGCGTGGCGATGCCCTGGAACAGGTCGAGAAAGGCGATGTCGGGCATGCCGTGGTGCTCTGCTGGACTCGGACGGGTTGCGTGACGGTCGGCGGCTCGCGCCGGCTTCGGGTCAGCGATGAGGGCTGTGCCCGCCGTGATGGCGCGCGCGGACCTCGCTGATCCAGTTCGCGCTGCGCTTCTGCTCGGCCAGATAGACGATGCGGTGCGGCGTCGTCACCACATGGGCGGCGGCGGCGATGACGGCGGCGACGATGTCCGATTCCTCCTCGCCCACGGGCTTCGGCATCGGCACGGTCAGCTGTGGCGCGACGACCGGCGCCTTCGGCCGGGAGCGGGCCAGCAGGAGCACGATGCCGCGGATGATGACGGCGCAGATGGCCGCCAGCACGGCCATCAGCACGAACGAGAACAGGCCCTTGCCGAGCGCCGAGAGGGCGAGGTGTCCCATGAGCATACTCCGTCGCAGGCCGCAGGTGCGCCGATGCACATGCGGTCCAGGCCCGTTTCACGGTCGCGATTCGGGCAGAGTGTGCGATGCGGCAGGCCGCGCGGCAACCGCTTTTACGGGATGCCGTCATGTCCGGACGGACACGGGGTGCGGCGCGAAAGGCGGCACCGGCATGAGACAATGTCGCAGGCGAGCGCCGGCCGGTGCGGTCGGAGCTGGCGTGACAGCGGTATGACGCCGGGCCGAACGGCGCGATCGCCGGCCGGGCGGACGGGCCCTCTCGCGCGTCGCGAGAGGGCCCGCAGTCGTGCGGCCGTCGGCTCGGCCGTTTCAGTGCGCGACCGCGCCGGCGGCACCGAAGCCGGTCTGCGCGCGGACATACTGGTCCTCGAAGGCCGCTTTCTCGGCCGCCGCCTGCCGACTGCGGTCGAGCATCGACACGACGATGGTGACCAGGAACGCGAGCGGCATCGAGAACAGGGCCGGCTGGTCGTAGGGCACGATCGGCTTGGCGAAGCCGAGCACCTGCACCCAGACGAGCTTGGACAGCACCACCAGCACCACCGCGCAGACGAGCCCGGTGTAGCCGCCGATCACGGCGCCGCGCGTCGTCAGCCCCCGCCAGTACATCGACAGGATCAGGACCGGGAAATTCGCCGAGGCGGCGATGCCGAAGGCCAGCCCGACCATGAAGGCGACGTTCATCCTCTCGAACAGGATGCCGAGCGTGATGGCGACGAGGCCGAGCCCGATCGAGGCGAACTTGGAGACGCGCAGCTCCGCCTGCTCGGTCGCCTTGCCCTTCATGATCACGCGGGCGTAGAGATCGTGGCCGATCGCCGAGGCGCCGGCGAGCGCCAGGCCCGACACCACGGCCAGGATGGTGGCGAAGGCGACCGCCGCCAGGAAGCCGAGCAGCAGATCGCCGCCGACCGCGTTGGCGAGGTGCATCACCACCATGTTGCCGCCGCCGATGATCTTGCCGCCGATCTGCCCGCCCTCGAAATAGGCCGGGTTGGTGCCGACGATGACGATGGCGCAGAGTCCCATCAGGAAGATCACGTTGAAGAAGTAGCCGACGAAGCCGGACGCATAGAGCACCGATTTTCGCGCGGCCTTGGCGTCCGACACGGTGAAGAACCGCATGAGAATATGCGGCAGGCCGGCGGTGCCGAACATCAGGCCGATGCCGAGCGACACGGCGTTGACCGGGTCGGCGAGCAGCGCTCCGGGCTGGAACAGCTTGAAGCCGAGCTTGTGGATCGACGTCGCCTCGTTCACCACGGTGGCGTAGCTGAAGCCGAAGCGACTCATCGCCAGCACCATCACCAGGGTGCCGCCGACCAGCAGCATGCAGGCCTTGATGATCTGGACCCAGGTGGTGGCGACCATGCCGCCGAAGGTGACGTAGACCATCATCAGGCCGCCGACGATGAACAGCGCGTAGACGTAGTCGAGCCCGAACAGGAGCTTGATGAGCTGGCCGGCACCCACCATCTGGGCGACCAGATAGAAGCACACGACGGTGAGCGACGACACCGCCGCCATGGTGCGCACCCGGCCCTGATCGAGCCGGTAGGACGTGATGTCGGCGAACGTGTAGCGGCCGAGATTGCGCAGCCGCTCGGCCATCAGGAACAGGATGATGGGCCAGCCGACGAAGAAGGCGATCATGTAGATGTAGCCGTCGTAGCCGGTCGTGTAGACCATGGCCGTGAGGCCGAGCAGCGTCGCCGCCGACATGTAGTCGCCGGCGATCGCGAGGCCGTTCTGAAGCCCCGTGATGCCGCCGCCCGCCGTGTAGAAGTGCGCCGCCGAGCGGGTGCGCTTGGCGGCCCAGTAGGTGATGCCGAGCGTCAGGCTCACGAAGGCGACGAACATGACGATGGCGTGCCAGTTGGTCGCCTGCTTGGCGGCCTCGCCGACCGCCGGGCCGGCGGCGAGCGCCGGACCGGCGAGCGACGCCGCGAGGGTGCCGAGAGCCGCGCCGGCGGCGCGATGCGCAGTGGCGCGGATCGTCGACATTTCCGTCGTCGGTGTGCGGGTCATCGGCGTGCTCCTCCCGAAGCCTCGCGGGGCCGCTCGTGCACGACCGCGACGACCGTCTCGGCGGCGAGCGCCTCCTTGGTGGCGGTCTCGCGGCTCGCGGCCACCTCGGCGGCGACGGCGTCCTGGACGACCTCGCTGGTGAGCGTGTCGTAGGTGGTGTTCGCCTTGCTCACGTAGAGCGCGGTGAGCAGCCAGAAGAAGACGAACTGGAACAGGCCTGCCGCGATCCCGACCGACAGGGTCGAGCCCGGGGCGACCCGGCTGCCGATCACGCCGGGCGCGAACGCGATGGTCAGCACCAGGGCGTAGAACAGCACGAGGACGATGCTCGCCAGCGTCCAGGCGAGCCGGCCGCGGCTCTCGACGAGCTGCCGGAACTTCGGATTGGCGCGGATGCGCGCATAGACGGCCTCACTCATGGCGGTCCCTCCTCATGGCGTCCTCTCTGGAGCGTCCTCGTTGCACTCGTGACTCACGACGTTTCCCCTCCGGCCCGTGGCGGGCCGCCGTCCTGGGCCGGCACGCGGTCTGGGCCGGCACGCGGCCCGGGCCGACACGCGACCCTCTCGCCGATGTGCGACATCGCAGCCGCGACGGGGTCGCGGCCGGGCATGTCGGGTCTGGTCCGGGTGCCGCCGCCGCGACCTGATCACGTCGGCGAAGCGAGTCCCGGAGCTGGCTTTCGGCAGTGGGCGGAGCCGCACCGGCGGTCCGCATGTCCGGCGACCGGGCCGGCAGTCCGATGCGAGCGGATCGGCAAGCAATGGTTGCGATCGGATCAGATCGCGGACCCACCCGCTTTGCGTTTTGTCATGGGAGGACGACGGCGGAGGCAGACTTTCGCAGGGGGCGCGGCGGCACTTGTTTTGCACATCGGCACAAGCGGACCGCAGCGACCTGTCCACATCGTCGCGGATGCGTAAAAAAAAACGGGCCCGCGGAGCGGGCCCGTCGGATCGTCGTCGGGGCAGGGAAGGCTCAGAACCGCAGGGCGCGGGCCTGCTGGACGTTCTGGATCTTGCCGACTTTGTCGAGGACGTCGGCCGGCACCTCGCCGTCGACCTCGACCAGCGCGATGGCGTTGCCGCCGGGCGCGTCGCGGCCGAGCGCGAAGGTCGCGATGTTGATGCCGGCCTCGCCGAGCAGCGAGGCGAAGCGGCCGATGAAGCCGGGCGCATCGTCGTTGGTCACGTAGAGCATCGACTTGCCGAACTCGGCGTCGACCCGGATGCCCTTGATGTTGACGATGCGCGGCCGGCCGTCGGCGAACACGGTGCCGCTGACCGAGCGGGTGCGCCGCTCGGTCACGACCGTGACGGTGATCAGGCTCTCGTAATCGCCCTCGTGCTCGCGGGTGACCTCCTCGACCACGATGCCGCGCTCCTTGGCCATCACCGGGGCCGAGACGAAGTTGACGTCCTGCAGCATCGGGCGCAGGAGGCCGGCGATCGCCGCCGAGGTCAGCGCCTTGGTGTTCATGGTGGCGACCTCGCCCTCGTAGGTGATCTGCACCTTGGTGAGACCGGTCTCGGTGAGCTGGCCGGCGAACGAGCCGAGCTTCTCGGCGAGATCGACCATCGGCTTCAGGCGCGGGGCTTCCTCGGCCGTGATGCTCGGGAAGTTCACGGCGTTGGAGATGGCGCCCTGGAGCAGGTAGTCGGACATCTGCTCGGCGACCTGCAGGGCGACGTTCTCCTGCGCCTCGGTCGTCGAGGCGCCGAGATGCGGCGTGCAGATCACGTTCGGATGGCCGAACAGCACGTTGGTGGTCGCCGGCTCCTCGGTGAACACGTCGAAGGCGGCGCCGGCGACGTGGCCCGAATCGAGCGCGGCGCGCAACGCCGCCTCGTCGACGAGGCCGCCGCGGGCGCAGTTGACGATACGCACGCCTTTCTTCATCGAAGCGATGGCCTCGGCCGAGATGATGTTCTTGGTCTTCTCGGTGAGCGGCGTGTGCAGCGTGATGAAGTCGGCGCGGCGAAACAGCTCCGGCAGCTCGACCTTCTCGACGCCGAGCGTCACGGCGCGCTCCGGCGACAGGAACGGATCGAACGCGATCACCTTCATCTTCAGGCCGTGCGCGCGGTCGGCGACGATCGAGCCGATGTTGCCGCAGCCGATCACGCCGAGCGTCTTGCCCGTGATCTCGACGCCCATGAAGCGGTTCTTCTCCCACTTGCCGGCCTGGGTCGAGGCGTCGGCCTGCGGGATCTCGCGGGCCAGCGCCAGCATCATGGTGATGGCGTGCTCGGCCGTGGTGATCGAGTTGCCGAAGGGCGTGTTCATCACGATGATGCCCTTGGCGGTCGCGGCCGGGATGTCGACATTGTCCACGCCGATGCCGGCGCGGCCGATCACCTTCAGCTTCTTCGCCTGCTCGATGATCTTCGGCGTCACCTTGGTGGCGGAGCGGATGGCGAGGCCGTCGTAGTCGCCGATGATCGCGGCGAGCTTGTCCTTGTCCTTGCCGAGAGCCGGCTGGAAGTCGACCTCGATGCCGCGATCCTTGAAGATCTGCACGGCGGCGGGAGACAGCGCGTCGGAGATGAGAACGCGAGGAGCCATTTTGGAAGCATCCTGTTCGTTATCCGTCATCCGGAGGTGCGTGACCCGGCGGCGCTTCGCGCCGACCGGGCAAGCCCGCCTCGAACGATGAACGGCCAATGTCCGTCGATAGCGGACTGAAATGTCGTTTAGATGGACCGCCTCGAAGTCCGAGGCTGGTGCCCGTCGCCCTTCGAGGGCCGCCTTCGGCGGCCGCCTCAGGGTGACGGGTCGATGCTGTGCAGAAAGCTCACGCCGCCTTGGCGAGTGCCGCCTTGGTCTTGGCGAAGGCCCAGTCGAGCCAGGCGGTCAGGGCGACGACGTCGTCGCGCTCCACCGTGGCGCCGCACCAGATGCGCAGGCCCGGAGGCGCGTCGCGATAAGCGCCGAGATCGTAGCCGACGCCCTCCTTCTCGACCGCCGAGGCCAGCGACTTCGCGAACGCCGCCTGCGCGTCGGCCGGAAGCGCCGCGATCTCCGGATCGACGACCTTCAGGCAGACCGAGGTGTTGGAGCGGATCGCCGGATCGCTCGCCAGGAAATCGACCCACGGGGTCTTGGCGACCCAGTCGGCGATCGCCTGCGCGTTGGCGTCGGCGCGCGCGAACAGCGCCTCGAGGCCGCCGATCGACACGGCCCAGTCGAGCGCGTCGAGATAGTCCTCGACGCACAGCATCGACGGCGTGTTGATGGTCTCGCCCTTGAAGATGCCCTCGTTGAGCTTGCCGCCCGAGGTCATGCGGAAGATCTTCGGCAGCGGCCAGGCCGGCTTGTAGGTCACCAGCCGCTCGACGGCGCGGGGCGAGAGGATCAGCATGCCGTGTGCGGCCTCGCCGCCGAGAACCTTCTGCCACGAGAAGGTGACGACATCGAGCTTCGCCCAGTCGAGCGGCTGCGCGAAGGCGGCCGAGGTCGCGTCGCAGATCGCGAGGCCTTGGCGGTCGGCGGCGATCCAGTCGCCGTTCGGCACCCGCACGCCGGACGTGGTGCCGTTCCAGGTGAAGACGACGTCGTTCGACCAGTCGACCTTCGAAAGGTCCGGAAGCTCGCCGTAGCCGGCCGTCATGGTCGTGACGTTCGGCAGCTTGAGCTGCTTCGTCACGTCGGTGACCCAGCCTTCGCCGAACGATTCCCACGCCAGCATGGTGACGGGGCGGGCGCCGAGAAGCGACCACAGCGCCATCTCGACGGCGCCGGTGTCGGAGGCCGGGACGATGCCGATGCGATAGTCGGCCGGCACCTTCAGCACGGTGCGGGTCTGCTCGATGGCGCGCTCGAGCTTCGCCTTGCCGATCTTGGCCCGGTGCGAGCGGCCGAGCGGCGCGTCTGCCAGATTTTGGAGGGACCAGCCGGGGCGCTTGGCGCAGGGGCCGGACGAGAAATTGGGCACGCGCGGACGCGCGGCGGGAGCGTCTGTCATGGTGTCTACCCTTTCAGATAGGCGCCCCTCGGTGGGGAGGGGTGTCCCGCCGCCGGCAATATGAGAGACGACCGCGGGTGTCAACCCTCGGTCGTCGCGTTTTCGAGAATATTTGGTGTCTGGATGCCACGCGATGGCGTTCGCACACGACCCTCGCGATCACGGGAGACGGCGTGACGCCGCCCGCTCGCCGCGTTCAGAACTTGACACCGAGGCCGCCGCGCACGGTGTTGACCGTGACCTTCATGTCCTGGAAGTCGCCGAAATAGACGTACTCGTACTCGGCGCGCAGGAAGATGTTGGCCATCAGCGCGACATCGATGCCGAGGCCGGCCGAGTAGCCGAACCCCCAGGCGCCGGTGCGGTTGTCGGCGCGGGTCATCGGCGAGACCCGGTAGAGATAGTTCCAGTTCGCGTCGTAGACGGTCTCGCTCACCGTCGCGGTGCGCGTCAGGTCGGCACGGCCGGCGGCCACACCGATGAAGGCGTAGGGCATGAACCACGACGCCGCCCAGCCGCCGCGCAGACGCAGCGTGGCGAGATCGGTGAGGTCGATGCCCGCCCCGGTCGTCAGATTGACGCTGTGGATGTAGTTGTCGGACAACAGTTGGTAGCGCGACATCGTATCCGACGCCGTCGCCTTCTGGCCGATCCGCGTGTAGTTGAACTCGATGCCGAGCACCGCGTCGTCCCATTGCGCGTTGTAGCCGATGTAGCCGCCCCAGCCGGCGCCGGTCATGCCGTTCTTCGACGGGAGCGTCGTCCAACGCGACACGCCCATCTCGTTCTCCTCGATGGTGTTGCGCAGGATGTAGGAGACGAGATCCCCCGAGCCGTTGGAGAAATCGGCGTTGCCGGCCGAGTAGCTGACATGGCCGCCGAGGTAGACGCCCTGCCAGCGGAAATAGGTGGGCTCGCTCGGCATCAGGCCCTGGGAGCCGCGCAGGACCGGCATGTCGGCGGCGAACGAGGAGGTGCCGAGGGCGGCGAGGAGGAGGCCGCACAGGCCGACGCTACGCATGGGACTGACCCTCTGATCCGGACGGCCGCAACGCTCGCGGCCACAACCGATCATCGGGCATTAACCTTAATGTCGGGTTACCCGCGATGCGCGAACCCGGGCAAACTCATTGAAGCGGCGCGGTGCGCAATTAAAAAAAGTCGTTAACGAAATGAAAACGGCGCGGAGAAACGCTCCGCGCCGTTTGTCTTTGCCGGTCCGGTACGCGAGACCTTTTTCCGGTCCGGCGGAAGCTCGTTGTGCCGGGTCGCTCGCCCGCGGCTCAGCCCTTGCGCATCAGCGGCGGCTGATAGACCGGCTCGGGCGCGGAGAGCATCCAGCGCATGCCGACCTTCAGGTCGTGCGACGTGATCGTCTTGAAGTCGACCGGGTTGTTGTAGAAATTGCCGCCCGTGTAGTCGACGAGATCGCCGGAGGCGCCGTCGCCCAGATTCAGGTAGCGGTATGCGACCTCGAGCGTGAGACCGGGCGTCACCTTGTAGGCGAGACCGGCGTGCAGCGCCCAGGCGAAGTTCCACTTGCCGGTGTCGGCCCCGAAGGCCATGCCGGGGCTCGTCACGTAGCCGCCGGCCGCCGGTAGATAATAATAGGAGAGCGACGAATCAGCCATGTTGCTGATCCGGTTGTACGACGCGCCGATGCCGGCGCCGACGAACGGCGTCACGCACCACCAGGTGCCGAGATCCACATAGGCGTTGGCCATCACCAGCCATTCGGACTTGGTGGCCGTGAAGTTGTTGGCGGTCCAGCCGGGCTGGCCATAGGCCGAGAAGGTCTGGATGTCGGCGCCGTGGAAGTTCGCGTTGGCCCGATACTCGCCGATCAGGTCGGCGCGCAGCCAGCTGTTGAACTGATAGCCGACGCCGAGGCCGAAGAACGGCGCCGCGTCGAAGCTCTTGTTCTTGTTGACGACCGAGGTCACCTGCGGCTGATGATACAGCAGGTTGTCGATCTCCTTGACCTGCTGATTGCTGAACCCGATGTCGCCGCGCAGGTACCAGCCCGAATAGTCCTGGACCACCGGCACGGGCGGCGGGGCGAGGGGGAGATCGGCGGCGCCCGCGGCATTCAGGGAGAGAAGCACGGCCGACCCCGCGACTGCTAACAACTTCACGCTTGCCATGACATCGTCCTTCCGTGTGGCAGGGCGCGAGGACGCGACCCGACTGATCACTCACTGGCCAGGCGATGATGGCAACCAAGGGTTAAAGGCGACTTAACCCTAAAACTTAACCCTAACGGCGATCTGCTTTTTATGGTTTACGGCGTGTTAACGGAGGTATTTTGCCCGAACGATTGACGGGGGGTTAACGGAGGATGGCGGCGAGCGCGGCGACGGCGAGCTCGGGTGTCCGGTCGGTGCGTCGACGTCGCCGAGGTCTGGCGGGCGAGACGGTCGGCGTGCACGGCCACGGACCGGGGCGTCGCGGTGATCGCGCGGCGTCGCGGTGATCGACGCGGCGATCCTGTTCGGCGTCGTCACGCTCGGCAGCGACCGGCCGAGGCGGTCGGATCGGCGTGGCTCGTGGACGACGCGCCGCTTCGCCCACGGGATCCAGAAGCCCCCGCAACCGCAGGAGAAACAGGTCTGGACAAAACCGGAATCGCGGCCCCCCTGTCGCCGGTCGGATCCGTGACCCTTGGTCCCGGTTGCTCGGGTCGCAGCGCGTTACGCCGCACCCGGAACACGAGCCTTCCGGTCACCGGCGACGCCGGCGCGCCGTCGCGTTCACCACAGCCAGCCGCTGCGCTTCGGGCCGAGCTCGTCGATGCGGGCTTTCTGGGTCGCGTCGAGCGCGGCGTAGAAGGCGTCGAAGGCCGGGCGGACCAGGCGCAGCGCCTGGATCGCCGTGTCGAGCCGCTTCTCCATCATGGCGAGCTGCTCGGGCGCCGTCTGCAGGCGCGGCACCCGCTTCGGGCAGGCGGTCGCGAACAGGTCCGCCGCCTTGGCCGAGGCGGTCTTGAGGTCGTCGAGCGGCTTCTGCTGGGCCTCCGTCGGCTTGATCACCCGCTCGATCCAGGTCACCCGCCACTGGGTGAGACCGATGGAGCGCGAATCGCACAGCCGGCGCATGCCACCGGTGCCGAGCGTGCCCGGGCCGGTCATCACGCCGGGCAGCAGCACCATCCCGCGGGCGCCGCGCACCGGCTCCGGATAGGCGGGCGCCTGCGCCAGGGCCGGAGCCGCCGCCGCAAGGCCGAGCAAGCCGAGGCCGACCGCGAGACCGACGAGACGCTTCGTCGTCATGACACACCTCCTGCTTTTACGGTGACGAGTGTCGCGCGCACACGCGCGGCCATGTTGACATGCGTCAAGGGGCGTCCTGATCAGGCGGTCGAGCCCGCTCGCCGGCGAGGCGCGACCTCTCCGAGCGTTGCCTCGGTCCCACCTTATGGGAAATGCGCCAGGACCGCGGCGACTCGGGAGATTTCTGGTTTTCCACGGACCCGGATCAGATCTCGTGCGTTACACCGACGGCCATGACGGCTGACTCTTTCCGCCACCCTGAAGTGCCCGGCGAAGCCGGGCCTCGAAGGGCGACGGCATCGATCTCGGGCTTGCCCGAGATCGATGCCATTGAAGCCCAAGTCGGCAACACCGACTTGGGTGGCCGCGTCCTTCGAGGCTCGCTGCGCGAATACTCGCAGCGCGAGCACTCGCGGCGCGAGCACATCAGGCTGCGCGAGCACCTCGGGATGACGGGTCCAAGGTCCGGGGCCGTTGATGTTAACGGATCGCGCGGAAATCCGAACACGTCCTCACACCGATGCCCGTTCTCGGCGTGATGCTCTTCGACATTGCCGTGCGGCCGGAGCAGAAGGCGCG
Source organism: Rhodoplanes azumiensis (assembly GCF_042682915.1). Classification (NCBI taxonomy): domain Bacteria; kingdom Pseudomonadati; phylum Pseudomonadota; class Alphaproteobacteria; order Hyphomicrobiales; family Nitrobacteraceae; genus Rhodoplanes; species Rhodoplanes azumiensis. The sequence goes on from NZ_JBHUIW010000011.1 coordinate 105,323, forward strand.
GGGTTCGTCGACGATCGAGGTTGCGAGGCCGGTGGGCCGAGGGATCCCGACGGGTACGGTCGCGCGGCGAGCAGGGTGCATGATGCGGAATCAGCGGGAACTGGACGATCTGTCGGTGCGCGCCGCCATGGCGACATGGCGTGCCGGCGAGGCGGCGTTCTCGGCCGAGATGCGAGCCGCCGCGGCGCTGACCCCGCGAACGTTCGATCGCTGGCTCGCCTTCCACGACCTCGCCGATCGCCTGCGCCCCGCTCAGCGCCGCCAGCTGCTCGCATTCCTCGACGACGTCGCGCGCCCGGCCTTTCGCAGTGCGGCGATGCCGACCTCCGAGGCGTTCGCGCGGCTCGACGAGATCAACTTCGACGCCGTGCGGGCCGGCATCACCACGGCCTCGCTGACGGGGCTGCTCACCCGCTTCGCCTGCGCCTGTGCACCCGCCGTCTACGCGCCGGCGACGCGACACGCGCGCCGCGGCATTCAGGCGATCGGGTACCGGCTGCCCGACATGAGCTACCGCAGCTACATGTTGGCCTTCATGAACGAGCACGCGCGCTTCGCCGATCGGGTGGCGACGATCGTGTTGTCGGCCGGCAGCGCGGCGGCGGAGCGGCCGGTGATGCCGCTCGATCTCCTGGTGATGCGGGCGCTCGACCGGCGGCTGATGCTGGCCGGCGGTTATCCGCAGGAGTGGCTCGCCGCGGTGATCGCGTCGGCGGAGTCGGTCGTGGCGATGCCGCGACCGGTCCGGGCCGCCGGCGGCAGCCGCGGCGTCGCGCCGCCGACGGGGCACGACCTGCTGCCCGGCGAGACCGCCGGCTGACGCCGGCGCCGTCCGGGCTCAGGTCTCGGAAGGGAGCACCGCGAGGCGCGCGTCGATCACCTGCCGGATCAGTCCGGGGAGATCCGCCGGCCGCTCGCACAGCGTCAGGGCTTGCGCGGCCGTGAGCTCCTCGGCGCCGCCGAATCCCCAGGTCACGCCGATGCAGTCGAGGCCGTTGGCGCGCGCGCCGTTCACGTCGTGCTCGCGGTCGCCGACCATGATGCAGGTCTCGGGATCGATGTCCTCGGTGCCGAGGCACATCGCGATGACGTCGGCCTTCTGGTCGATGCGGCCGTCCAGCGACGAGCCGTAGACGCGCTCGAAACGCGGCGCGAGGCCGAAGCGGGCGACGATCTTCTCGGCGAAGCCGACCAGCTTGGAGGTGGCGACGTAGAGGCGGAAGCCGTCGTCGGCGAGTGCCGCGACCGCCTCGGCCATGCCGGGATAGAGTCGGTTGTCGTAGAGGGCGCCGGCCGCGTAGTGGGTGCGGTAGTGCTGGAGCGCCGCCGCCGCCTTCTCGGGGTCGTCGAGCAGGAGCATGAAGCTCTCCCGCAGCGGCGGTCCGATGATCCAGGCGAGCGGCTCGCCGTCCGGCCACGGCTTGCCGACCTGCTCCAGCGCGAAGCGGAACGAGGCGTACACGCCGCCGGCCGGATCGCTGATGGTCCCGTCGAGGTCCAACAGCACGGTGCCGCGCGGGGCAGGGACGGACCCGCTCATGCGGGTCGCCCGGACGGTGCGGCGATCATCGCCTGGGTCAAGGCGCTCACGCCGCGGCGCTGGCGCCGGAGGCGGGGCCACCCGCGCCGGTGCCGACCTTCTCCGGATCGCTGTCGAAGTTGGAGATGCCGCCGTGCGCGGCCGACCACTCCGACGGTCCTTCGAGGAACGCCTTCACCTCGCGCAGCACGCCGGGATCGAAATGGCCGCTGGCGGTGGCGACCTCCAGCACGTCGCGCCAGGTGGCGAGGTGATGCAGCTCGACGCCGAGGTCGCGCATGTTGCCCGACACCATCGGGAAGATGTCGTAGTAGAACAGCACGAAGCAGTGGTCGACCGTGGCGCCGGCCTTGCGGAGCGCGTTGCAGAAATTCACCTTGCTGCGCCCGTCGGTGGCCAGATCCTCGACCAGCAGGGTGCGCGAGCCCGGCACAACCTCGCCCTCGATCTGGGCGTTGCGGCCGAAGCCCTTCGCCTTCTTGCGGATGTACTGCATCGGCAGCATCAGCTTGTCGGCGATCCAGGCGGCGAATGGGATACCGGCGGTCTCGCCGCCCGCGATGTTGTCGATCGACTCGTAGCCGACCTCGGTGAGGATCGTGGAGGCCGCGAAGTCCATCAAGGCGGAGCGCAGCCGCGGATAGGAGATGATCTTGCGGCAGTCGACGTAGACCGGGCTCGCCCACCCCGACGTGAACACGAAGGGCTGCGCCGCATTGAACTGGATCGCCTTGATCTCCAGCAGCATCTTGGCGGTCTGCTGGGCGATCACGCGTTTCTCGGTCGGGGGGGAAAACGTGCTCACGGGGTCCTCCGTCTCTGGCACCGTCATGAGCCGCGCGCGAAAACCGCCGGTCAGCCGTGGCTGCCGGCGTCGAGTTCAGTCTCGAGCATGAGCGCGACTCGGCTCTTATCGCGCCATGCGCCGGGCCGGTCAAGCGACTCGGCCCCTTCAGGAATTCCGGTTTCCCCAAGTTCTCCAAACAGCTTCGCGAGACGTGGCGGCGCCGCAGGGCGGCTCCGCGGCATCGCCGGCGGCATCGGCGACGGCCGCCGCCCTCCGCGCCGCAACCGATGGTCGGCCGGGTGCGGTCACGGCCCTTCGACCGCGAAGGCGTGCATCAGCTCGACGCCCTGTATGAAGTCGTCGAGGTCCAGGGCCTCGGCCGGATTGTGCGAGCCGTTGGCGTTGCGCACGAAGATCATGGCCGAGGGGATGCCGGCATTGGCGAACACGGCGGCGTCGTGGCCGGCCCCGGAAGCGAGCGTCTCGGTCGGCAGGCCGAGCTTCTCGGACGCCGCGACGAGCTTTCGCACCAGCGCCTCGTCCATGCGGGCGGGCTCGGCGTAGACGCGGTCGTCGAACTCGAACTTGACGTGGCGCAGGTCGGAGACGGCGCGGCACTCCGAGCGGAACAGCTCGTAGAACGCCTCCAGCGTCTCGAAGCTCTGGCTGCGCACCTCGAACGAGAAGGTGACCTCGCCGGGGATGCGGCTGATCGCGTGCTCGTTCGGATCGGTGCCGATCACGCCGGCCGTGACGACGAGGTCGAGGCCGCGCTCCAGGAGCCGCATCCAGTGCTCGTCGAGCCGCATGAGCAGATCGGCGACCGCGAACACGGCGTCGCGGCGCAACCAGCGCGGCACCGTGCCGGAATGGCCCGCCTCGCCGCGGCACATGATCGCGCGGTGGCGCAGGTTGCCGCGGATGCCGGTCACCACCGCGGTGGGAAATTTTCGCGCGAGCATCACCGGGCCTTGCTCGATGTGCAGCTCCACGAAGGCCCGGATCGTCGCCGGGTCGATCATCCGCTGTCCCGCCGCGGCCGCCTCGACGTCGATGCCGGCGGCTTGGAGCGTCTCGCGCAGCGTGCGGCCGGTGCCGCGGCGCTTCGCCTCCATGTCCTTCGGATCGAGCGTGCCGAACAGGAGGCGCGAGCCGATATTGGCGCGGCCGTAGAAGGCGCTCTCCTCGCCGCGCAGCACCATGGCGCGCACCGGCACGGGCGGACGTGTGCCGTCGGCCGCGATGCGGATCAGCGTGAGCAGGGCCGCGACGACGCCGGCGCCGCCGTCGAAATTGCCGCCCTGCGGCACCGAGTCGGCATGCGAGGCGAGCAGCAGCGCCGGCTTGGTGCCGTCGTCGCCGGGAAGCGACACGATCATGTTCTGGGCGGCGTCGGTCTTCACCTTGAGGCCGTGCCGCTCGGCGGTCTCGCGAAAGATCGCGATCGCGGCGTTCTCGCCGGCGTCGTAGCACTCGCGCGTGATGCCGACACCGTCGAACGACGCCTCGCGCAGGGCGTCGAACAGGTCGCGCGCGATGTCGCGCAGGCGGAGCGGCTCGGGCAGGCGGACCACGGCGGCGTCACTCATGGGACGATCTCGCTACGATACTCTGGTTGCGGCGGTCGTGATCACGAGGCGGCCTCGTGGGTGTCGACCGTCAGATCCGCGTCGTGGATCGCGCCGGTGAGCGCGGCGACGCGCGGGAATCCTTTTCGCCGGCAGTAGTCGACGAGGCCGTGGATCACGGTGAGCATCGCGGTCGGGCGCACGAAGGTGGCGGTGCCGACCTGGACGGCGGTGGCGCCGGCCAGCATGAACTCGACCGCGTCGGCGGCCGTCGCGATGCCGCCACAGCCGATCACCGGGATTTTGACGGCGCGGGCGCATTGCCACACCATCCGCACCGCGATCGGCTTGATGGCGGGACCGGAGAGCCCGCCCATCACGTTGCCGAGCCGCGGCCGCATCGTCTCGATGTCGATCGACATGGCGAGGATCGTGTTGGCGACCACGACGGCGTCGGCGCCGGCCGCCTCGGCGGCGCGGGCGACGCTCGCGATATCGCCCGTGTTGGGCGACAGCTTCACCCACAGCGGCAGCGCCGTGGCGCGCCGCATCTTCTCGACCACCAGCGCGGTCGGGCGCGGGTCCATGGCGAAGGCCTTGCCGTCCTCCTCGATGTTCGGGCACGAGATGTTCGCCTCGATCGCGGCGACGCCCGGCACGTCGACGTGTTTCACCGCGTCGGCGAAGGCGTCGGCCGAGAGCGCCGAGACGCTGACGACCAGCGGGGTCGGCACGCCGCGATAGAGCGGCAGCGTCTCCTCGACGAAGTGATCGAGCCCCTTGCTCGGGATGCCGATCGAATTGAGCATGCCCTGGCCGACCTCGCAGACGCGCGGCGTCGGGTTGCCGCCGCGCAGCTGCGGCGTCACGGTCTTCGTCACCAGCGCGCCGAGCGCCTCGAACGGCACGATCGCGCCGAGATTCTCGGCGAAGGTGCCGGACGCCGGCATCACGGCGTTGCGCAGCGTCAGGCTGCCGATGCGGACCGTCTGGTCGATCGTCTGGCCGGCGGCGATGCCTGTCGTCCCGCCCGGACCGGCGCCGTGGGGTGAGGCCGGGCCTACCATGACATCGCCTCGGCGAGCGGGAACACCGGCCCCTCGGTGCAGACGCGGCGCGCCTCGACGGTGCCGTCGACCGAGAAGTTGCGCACGCAGCAGAAGCACATGCCGAGCCCGCAGGCCATCTGCTGCTCGAGCGCGACCTCGCCCGGAATGTTCAGCTCGCGGCCGACGCGCTGCATCGTGAGCATCAGCCGGTTGGAGCCGCAGGTGTAGAACGCATCGGCGCGCCCCGCCGCGACGGCCTCGCGCAGGATCGCCTCGACATTCGCCGGATCGCTCGACCCGTCGGTGTCGAGCACGATGCGCACCGCCGCGCCGACCGCGGCGAAGCGCTCCGCCGACATCACGGTCGCGGGGCTGCGGGCCGACAGGATCGCCGTGACGCCGACGCCCTGCGCGGCCGCCGCCTCGGCGAGCGGCGCGAGCGTGGCGAGCCCGACGCCGCGGCCGAGCACGACGATGTGCTTCGCGCTCTCCGGAATCGAGAAGCCGACGCCGAGCGGGCCGAGCAGCCGCATGGTGCGGCCGACCTTGATCGAGGCGAGCGCCCGGGTGCCGACGCCCGTGACCTTGTAGAGGAACTCGACGCGGCCGCGCGCCGGGTCGGCGCCGTAGAGGCTCATCGGCCGGCGCAGGAACGGCTTGTCCTCGGCCGTGTGCGGGCATTCGAGATTGAAGAACTGGCCGGCCTTGGCGAGCGGCGCCGGGTCGGGCGCCTCCAGCACGAGGTGGCGGTATTCGTCGTTCAGCCAGACATGCGACACCACGACGCCGAGCACGTCGGCGACCGGGGGCGGCGCCGGCACGGGCGCCGCATGCGGATCGGGGGCGGTCTGCACACTCGATCCTGCCGTGCCGGACGGAGCTCCGCCAGTCCCTTGCGGCGTGCCGCCATGCGGGCCGCTCGCGTGCGGTCCGATCGTCGGCGGACCGGCGGCGGGTCGGATCGGCGGGAAGCTGATCGTCTGGCCCATGGCGCCCTTTCTGATCGGCTGCGGCGGTCGCGAGGCGGGCCGGGCCGAATCGTTTCGGCCGCCGCGGACCGGTGAATCTCACCGTCGCCGCAGGTCGGCCGACCGTCTAATTTCTGAGACTATCGCAGCGAGCGGTCGCGTTGTCAATCGGGGGCGCGACGCGCCGGAAATTTGTGACGGTAAAACAACGTTGTCGTGAATCGTCGGTGACACGACGCCGGTTTTCAGCGGAGCCGATGCCGACGTTCGAACGATCGAAATCTCTTTTTTTCTCCTCTTGTTGTGGTATCAACGGTGGTTTCTTCTCCGGGGGCGCCGTCGGCGCCCGCGCGTGCATTCGAGGGAGGGAACGCTCTTGGACGACCTGCTCACCTGGCTGAAGGCCCAGCACAACGGCCTTCGGACCTACAAGGATTTCCAGCAGAGGGTGCTGAACCTCGCCGGCTCCGATCGCGAGCACGTGGCGCTCTATCAGATCCTCGCGCTGCTGGTCGGCCGCTTCATCGATTCCTACGAGGAGCATCCGCTGACCGGCGACGTCGCCGACCAGGCCTTCGATCATCTCATCGAGATCACCGAGAAGGCGACCGCCTCTCTCGGGGCGGCGCCGGCCGACCAGCTCGCGACCCTCAACGCCATCGCGGCCGCCGATCTCGGTTGACCGGTTCGGTGACGCGCCGGCACCGGCCGGCCGCGCCCGATCCGCCACCGCCCTCATGCTCGGCACGAAAAGTGTGCCCGCGCGGGCACTGTTTCGAACCGATCTCGTGGCCGGAGCCCGGCGCCCCGGCCCTGTCCGACGTGACGGCCGGAAGCGTCGCGGTGATCCGCGGCGTGCGCACCGGGGCGCCACGTCGGGGCCATCCGCGGCGCGAGGCCGAGCCCGACGGGCCGGCGCGTCTGGCCGACCTCACGGCCGCGGGGCGCCCTCGCGGCCGACGGATCAGCCGCGCGTCGCATGATGGTCGAGGCTGCACGCCGCTCGCGCGTGTCGATCCCGAATGTCGATCTGGCGGAGCGCCGAAGCGGCGGCGGTCGCAATCGCGAGCGCATGCCCCGCGACGCGGCGCACTCGTCACGATCACGCCTGCCGAGGGGCAGGAAATCGGTGACCGCCAACTCCAGATCCGTGCCGGATCCTGGCAGGTCAGACCCGCGGTCCGACGGAAAACCGTCCTGTTTGACACGGTTTCTGCCGTAGTCTAAATTTTGATACAGCCTCCGTCCCGCATTCGAGTAAAGAGAGAGCCCCATGGCTTCACGGCGCCAATTCTTGAAACTCACGAGCGGTGCGCTCGTCGTCGCTGCGTCCGCCACCACGGTGTCGGCCCAATCGCCCAAGTACACGGCCAAGATCGCGCATCTCGAAGCCCCGACCCAGCCGCGTCATCGCGGGTTGGAAAAGGTGGCCGAGCTCGTCAAGGCGCGCACCAACGGCGAGGTCGAGTTCAAGCTGTTCCCGGCCTCCCAGCTGGGCAATGCGCGCCAGATGGTCGAGGGAACGCAGTTCGGCTCGATCGAATGCACGGTCATGCCGGCCGCCTTCCTGGGCGGCTTCAATCCGGTGGTGTCGGTGTTCGACATCCCGTTCCTGCTGCCCGCCGACGTCGCCAAGGCGAACGCGCTGCGCACCGGCCCGTTCGGCCAGTACGTCCTCGACACCTTCACGAATCGCGGGTTCGTCGCCATCGCGCTGTGGCCGAACGGCCGCAAGAGCCTGACGTCGAACAAGCCGATCAACTCGACGCAGGCCTTCAAGGGACAGAAGTTCCGCGTGATGGACTCGCGTATCCTGATCGAGCAGTTCGGCGCGGTGGGCGCGAGCGCCATCGCGATCCCGTTCGGCGAGCTCTACACGGCCCTTCAGACCGGCGTGGTGGACGGCGAGGAGAACCCGCTCGACACGATCTCCACCATGAAGTTCCACGAGGTCCAGAAGTATCTCGTGGTGTCGGATCACGGCGCCATGGAGGACTTCGTGCTGTTCAATCCGACCTGGTGGAAGTCGCTGCCGGAGGGGCATCGCAAGATCATCACCGACACCTTCATCGAGGTCCGCCCCGAGGTGGAGAAGATGAAGGCCGATGCGAAGATCGCCGCCCTGGAGATCATCAGGAATGCCGGCAAGACCGAGATCAGCGACCTGAGCGAGGCCGACCGCAAGGCCTGGGAGGCGGCGATGGTGCCGAAGTCGGAGGCCGCCTTCATCGCGCGCGCCGGCGCGGAAGGCCAGAAGGCGATCGAGCTGTACAAGGCCGAGATGAAGAAGCTCGGCGGCTGACCGGCGAGCGACGCGTCCGGCCCGGCGTCGGGCGCGTCGCGACCGTTCCGACAGTGCGCGGACATGACCGCCCCGAAGAGACGGTGAAGTAGACCAGCATGTTCGCTCGTGCACTGGATGCGATCCGCATCGTGGAGAAAACGTTCGTCGCGATCGTCCTGATCGCGATGTCGTTCCTGTATTTCGTCAATGTCATGGTCCGATACTTCAGCGCGGAGCTCGCCACCGAGCTGGCCTGGATCGACGAGGCGACGCTGTTCGGGCTCGCGTGGCTGGTCTTCGTCGGTCTGGGGCTGGCGCTGGAGCGGCGCCGGCACATCGCCATGACCGTGCTGATCGACCAGCTGCGGGGCTCGGTCGCCCGCCTGGTGCGGATCGCGATCAATCTGACGGGCCTCGTCTTCTGCCTGATCTTCACCAAGTTCAGCTTCGACCTCGCGGCGTTCATCTATCGGAGCGGGCAGATCAGTCCGACTCTCGGCACCACGATGCTGTGGCTCTATGCTCCGCTGCCGGTCGGGTTCGCGCTCCTGTCGCTGCGCTACCTGCTCGAACTCGCCGGCCTCCAGAGCCGCTTCCTGATTCGCGACGTGTTGCAGGATCACTGAGGTAAGCGCTCGTGACCGTCATCCTTCTCTGCGCCGTCGCGGTGATCCTTCTCGTGCTCGGCTTCGAGATGTTCCTCGTCATGGGGGTGCCGACCCTGCTGGCGTGGCTTCTCCTGTTCCCGTCGATCCCGCCGGTCGCGCTGGCGCAGAAGCTCCTCGGCGGCGTGAACGTCTCCACCCTGCTCGCGATCCCGTTCTTCATCTTCGCCGCCGACATCATGGCACGCGGCACGATCGCGAAGCGCCTCACCGATCTGGTCAAGACCAATCTCGGCCATGTCCGCGGGGGCATCGGGCACACGACGGTCGTCTCCTGCATGGGGTTCGGCGCCATCTGCGGCTCGGCGCCCGCGACCGTGGCGGCGCTCGGTCGGCTGTTGCATCCGGAGCTTCTGAAGGCCCGCTATTCGGAGACGTTCTCGCTCGCCCTGATCGCCTCGAGCGCGGAATGTGCCCTGCTCATTCCCCCGAGCATCACGCTCATCATCTACGGCTGGTTGACCGGAACGTCGATCGCCGATCTGTTCGCCGGGGGATTGGCGGTCGGCGTCGCGCTCGGCGTCGCGTTCATGATCTACGTTCAGATCGTCACGTGGCGAACCGGGGCCGGCCTGTTCCCGCGGGCGACGCGCCGCGAGCGCATGCTCGCCTTCCGCGACGGGATCGTCGCGCTGGGCATGCCGTTCATCATCCTCGGCGGCATCTACGGCGGGATCTTCACGGCGACCGAAGCCGCGGCCGTCGCCGTCGCCTATGCGCTGCTCATCGAGATGGTCGTCTACCGGTCGATCGGCTTCAAGGCCCTCATGGAGATCGCCGAGGGCTCGGCCATCACGGTGGCCGTCATCTTCATCCTGCTGGCGACCGGGTCGATGCTGTCGTTCCTCATCACGCTGGCGCAGGTGCCCGCCTTCTTCACGCAGCTGTTCGCGGCGTGGAACGTCGACTGGATCGCCTTCCTGCTGATCGTCAACGTCGTGCTGCTCGTCGCCGGCATGTTCATCGATCCCAATTCCATTCTGCTGGTTCTCGTGCCGACCTTCTATCCGGTCGCGACGTCGCTCGGCATCGACCCGGTCCATTTCGGCCTCGTCGTCTGCCTCAACATCTGCATCGGAATGATAACCCCGCCGTTCGGGCTCGACCTGTTCGTCGCGTCGTCCACGTTGCGTCGGCCCGTGGAGCTGATCATCCGCGGCATCTGGCCGTTCATCGCCGTCAATATTCTGGTGTTGATGCTCATCACCTATGTTCCCCAGATTTCGACGGGAATTCTGTCGATCGTCCGCTGAGGCTCACCACCGTCATCCTTGTCGAACGAGACGACCCGATCCCGGACACCAGCCGCCGCCGCATCGCGGCGGATCGCGGGGAGAACGATGTCCGACCACCTGGCCGAGATCGGCCGACGGCTGCGCGCCTATCGACTCGGCAAGAACCTCACGGTGAGCAGCATCGCCGAGGCGATCGGAGTGTCGCGGGCCGCCGTCTACCGGCTGGAGCGGGGCGAGCTCGTGAAGATCGAGACGCTGGAGAAGATCTCCGAGCTCCTGGAGACGTCGCTGCCGTCGCTGATGGGGGTGGGCGTCGAGTACTACGCCAATGCCGTGTCGTTCTTCGAGCGCATGCGCCAGCTCGAGGAGACCGCCGTCCACGTGCTCGGCAACTTCTCGCCGTTCTCGTTCCTGCTCCAGTCGAACGAGTACATGGAGCATCTGCGCACGATGCTGCTCGAGGCGATCCCCGAGAGCCATCGCGAGCCGGCGGCGGCGCGCGCCGAGGTCGACGCCGTTCTGGCGATCCTCCATGCCCGGCGGCGGGGCGCCGAGACCCGGCGCATCCCGGTGCTCAGCATCGTCTCGGCGCCGGACATCGAGCGCTTCCTGCGCTCCGGCCTGGTCGGCCGCTTCGATCTCCCGGACAGGGTGGTGCGCGAGCGTCGCGCGCTCGCCGCCCGCGAGATCGAGCGCTTCGCCGGCCTGCTCGAGCACCCGCCGATCGGCGTCCAGATCGGCGTCATCGAGGACCAGGCGCCGTTCCAGACCTTCCAGGTGTTCGAGGCGGCCGACACGGCCGCCGTCACGCTCAGCCCCTACCGGCTCGGCGACCACCCGAACATCACGTCCGGCATCGCCATGGCGACCGCGACCCCGGAGGCGGTGCGGCTGTTCAAGACCATCATCACCGAGCAATGGGGCCGCGCCCGGAAGGGCGAGGCCGGCGCCCGCGTGCTGCGCACCGTGCTGGCCCGCGCGGCGGGGGGATGAAGACCTCGGCGCCTATGCCACCACGCGGATCGCCGCCGGCCCCTCCTCGACATGGCCGATGCGGCTCGCGGCCGGGTAGCCGGCCTCGACGATGGTGCGCAGGAGCGCGTCGGTGCGCTGCGGGGCGCAGGCGACCAGCAGGCCGCCGGAGGTCTGCGGGTCGGTGAGCAGGTGGCGACGCCAGTCGGGCAGCCCCTCGGGGAGCGACACGGCCGTCCCGTAGCTCGACCAGTTGCGATGCGAGGCCCCGGTGACGCAGCCGGCCTGCGCCAGCGCGGCGGCGTGTGCGAGGAGCGGCACCGCCTGCAGCGAGGTCGTCAGCGTCACGCCGGCGCCGCGCGCCATCTCCATCCCGTGGCCGAGCAGGCCGAAGCCGGTGACGTCGGTGACGGCATGCACGGCCGGGTCGCGGGCCAGATCCGCGCCGATGCGGTTGAGGAGCGTCGTCGAGGCGATCATCTCGTCATAGGCGCCGGCGGGCAGCACGCCCTTCTTGATCGCCGAGGCGTAGACGCCGACGCCGAGCGCCTTGGTGAGGATCAGGTCGTCGCCCGGCTGGGCATCGGCGTTGCGGCGGACCTGCTCGGGCCGGCAGGTGCCGATCACGGCGAGCCCGTAGATCGGCTCCGGCGAATCGATCGAGTGGCCGCCGGCGACCGGAATGCCGGCCTCGGCGCACACGCTGGCGCCGCCTTTGAGGATCTCGCGGATCGTCTCGGGCGGCATCTTGTCGATCGGCATGCCGAGGATGGCGAGCGCCATGATCGGCCTGCCGCCCATCGCATAGACGTCCGAGATCGCGTTGGTCGCGGCGATGCGGCCGAAGTCGCGCGGGTCGTCGACCATCGGCATGAAAAAGTCCGTGGTGGCGATCACGCAGGTGGTCTCGTCGATCTGCCAGACGGCGGCGTCGTCGCCCGTCTCGGTGCCGACCAGGAGCTGCTTGAACGGTGCAGCGGCCGGCTGCTCGGCGAGGAGCTGCTGCAGCACCGAGGGGGCGAGCTTGCAACCGCAGCCGCCGCCATGGGCGAGGCTGGTGAGGCGGAGATCGTGCGCGTTCATGACAAAGCTCCGGAGTGGCGCGGGGCGGGGACGGCCGTGTCGCGCAGGGTCCGCCAGGCGGCGGCGAGACGATCGGCGGCGGTCGCGACAGCGGCGGTCGTGGTGGCGCGCCCGAGCGACAGGCGCACGGCGCCGAGGGCCGTGTCGGGCGCGAGCCCGAGCGCGAGCAGCACGGCGGACGGCGCCTCGCTGCCGGCGTGGCAGGCCGAGCCGGTCGAGGCGAGCACGCCCGGGCAGGCCTCCAGGAGCCGCCGGCCGGAGACGCCGGGGAAGAGCACGTTCAGCGTGTTGGGCAGGCGCGTGTCCGGATCGCCGACCAGGATCAGGCCTGGCACGGCCGCACGCAGCCGCGCCAGCAGCCCGGCGGCGAGCACGCGACTGCGGGCGGCGTCCTGCTCCAGCCGCGCGGCGGCGATCCGGCAGGCGGCGCCGAGCCCCACCACGAAGGCGACGTTCTCGGTGCCGGGCCGCCGCCCGTGCTCCTGCCCGGCACCGGCGAGCAGCGGCGGCAGATCGATGCCGCGGCGGACATAGAGGGCGCCGATGCCCTTCGGCGCGTAGAGCTTGTGGCCCGCGACAGTGAGGAGGTCGACGCCGAGCACATCGACGTCGACCGGCACCTTTCCCAACGACTGTGCCGCGTCGGCATGCACCCAGACGCCGCGGCCGCGGGCGGCCGGTGCGATCTCCGCGACCGGCTGCAGCGTGCCGATCTCGTTCTGGGCGTGGATGAGCGTGACCAATGCCGTCGTGTCGTCGATCGACGTGATCACGTCGTCGGCGGTGATGCGGCCGTCGCGACGCGGGGCGACGCGGCGCACGGGGTGGCCGTGGCGTTCCAAGAGCCGGCAGCACTCCTCGGTGGCCGGATGCTCGAATGCGGTCGTCACGACGCCGGGCCGCCCCTCGCGCGCCGCCGCCGCGCCGCGGATCGCCATGTTGGAGGATTCGGTGCCGCCGCTGGTGAACACGATCTCGTCCGCCCTCGCGCCGATCAGCGCGGCGACCTCGGCGCGCGCGGTCTCGACCGCGGCGCGGGCGCGCCGGCCGGCCGGATGCGACGAGGACGGATTGCCGAACTCCTCGCGCAGGAACGGCAGCATCGCGGCGAGCACGTCGGCGTCGACCGGGGTCGTCGCGTTGTGATCGAGATAGACCGGATCGTGCGGGGCGAGATCGGGCGAATGACGGGTCATGATGCGTCGGTCGATCGGGCTCGGTGCTGCTTGACGATGCGGAAGACGTAGAGGTCGCCGTCGATCTCCTGGCCGTCGAGCCGGTGGCCGGTCTGGGCGCAGAAATGCGGCACGTCGATCACGGTGAGCGGATCCGTGCATTCGAGCACCAGCGTGCCGCCGATCGGCACACGCCGCAGCGCCGTCTTGGCCTTCAGCACCGGCAGCGGGCAGGCGAGCCCGCGCAGGTCCAGGATTGTGTTGGTGGGGTTCGAGTTTTCTGTCACGGTGTTCGGCAGCGTCACTGCGTGGTCATGGCCGGGCTCGTCTCGGCCATCCACGGTCCTTGTGCCGTTCGGCCGCTCGTCCTGCCCGGGACGAGCCCGGGCAGGACGAGTCAGAGGGTCACGCGATCGCGTCACGCCGCCGTCGTCTCCTTCGCCCTGATCACGTAGCGGAAGCCGTCGGGGTCGAGACAGTCGAGGCGCTGGCTCGCGGTCTCGGCCTGCGGGTACATCAGGAAGCCGATCTTCGGTCCCCGGGCGCCCGGCAGCGCGAGGTCGTGCGCGACATTGTAGGCGAGCCAGTTGGTCTCCCACGATCCGAACAGCGCGCGCCGCGCCGCGACCACCTTGGGGTCGTCGATGGCGAGCTTGGTCGGCGGCTCCTCCAGCACGACCTTGCGCACGTCGGCAGGGTCGACCGGCACCCAGCCGAACGTCTCGAGCCACACCTCGGCGCGGCAATGCTGCGCCTTGGTGATCACCTCCGAGCCGGCGCCGAGGCTCTTGTAGCCGAACGCCGAAGGGGCGAGCCGGATGCCGTAGAGGTCGCGGGCCGGCAGGCCGGCGGCGCGGGCGAGCCCGACATAGAGGGCATTGAGATCGGCGCATTTGCCGCCGAGATTGCCGGTCTTCAGCATCGCGGCGATGTCGCCGATGCCGCAGCCGCGCGTCGCCGGATCCCGGAATGTGTTGTCGACGATCCACTCGTAGATCGCCTTCGCCTTGGCGATGTCGTCGCGCGCGCCGGCCGTGATCTTGTCCGCCGTCGCCTTGACGATACCGTCGACCGGAATGAGATCGGTGCCCTCGGTGTAGAGCGTGCGCTCGGCCGCCGACAGCGGGGCCGGGCGGGAGGGTGCCGCGAGATCGACGGCGCGGTCGCGCGTCGCGACCTTGCTGATCACCTCGACGAACGGCGCCGTCTCGCCCGCCGCCCATTCGACATGGATCATGCCGGCGCCGTACTTGGGATCGCGCACCAGAGCGGCCTTGCCGTTCGACGTGAAGGTCGTGTCGAGCGAGCGGAACCACGCCTCCTCGTCGACGCTCGGCACCGGAACCCAGGCCTGGGTGCGGCCTTCGGGCTTCGCGATCTCGAGTCGCGTCGTCACCGCGAAGCTGCGCCAGGCGCCGGGCTTCGGCGCGAACCCGGCAGGCGCGCCCTGAGCGAGGGCAAACTCGGGCAGGGTCGCGGCGGTCGCCAGGGCGGCGCCGGCCTTCAACACGTCGCGTCGGTGCATGCGGGTGTCCTCCCGTCGGGGGTTGTCGTGGCGAGCGCCACGAGGGGGGCCGTGATGGTCGGGTCGCGCCAGTCGAGGTCGCCTTCGGCGATCAGCCGCGGCGTCGACGTCGCGTCGAGCACGATGGTGGTCGGCAGCGCCGTGACGCCGAAGGCGCGGGCCACCGCGCGGTCGCGGTCGAGCGCCACCGGGCGTCGCCAGCCGACCTGGTCGGCGAAGCGCGTCACCCGGCCGTCGACCTCGCCGACGTCGACGGCAATCGTGATCAGATCGTCGCGGCCGTCGGCGAACGCCGCCAGCAGCGGCAGCTCGGCCCGGCAGGGATCGCACCACGTGGCGAAGAAATGCAGGACCACGGGGCGCCCGCGCAGGTCGTCGAGCGCGACGCGCCCGCCCGTGGTGGAGTCGAGCGCGATGCCGGCGGGCGCGGGACCGGTCCATGCGACCAGCCGCGTCTCGCTCTCCGCCGCACGCGCGGGCGCGATCGGATCGGCGCCGGCGGTGCCGACCATGCCGGCCAGACCGATGACGAGCCTGAGAAGGGATGCGGCAAACACGCGCGGTCTGCTGCGGCGATGCGAGGTGCCGGCCTGCTCGAGACGGTGCCATGCTGCCGACGGCACGCGGCCGCGATCCGGGGAAGCCGGCCGGCGGTGTCGTGATAAGGACGATGCGCCCCGGAACCCGGGAGCCGTGATCAGGATCACGCCGGCACTCTGCGAGACGCCCCGCCGCCGCGTCAACGAAATTCAAAGGCCCGTGTCACGGCCCGGCCCGCAGCGGCCGGACGCCGCCTTGTAAAGTCGTCACGACACTCGGCGCTCCGTCCTTGTGCAGTGCACGTCGATGATGCGTCGCACGCCGAACAATGCCGCGGAGCGAACTCTCGGTTCGATCCGGAAGCGTCGGAATCGCTTTGACTTTCGATCGCTTCCAAAATAGCGTTTTCACCGACCACCTGACTCGATGACCCGTCGAAAAAGCTGCGTCCCCCGCGCAGCTTCCAGAACCGTCCCCCGCGGGGGCCAACGTAACCAGGAGGGTAGCATTCCATGAACATGGAGCTCTCGCGGCGCGGCTTCCTGGCCGGCGCCGGCGCGGGTCTCGCGGGCACCACGCTCGGTGCGTTCGGCTTCGGCGACGTCGAGGCCGCGCATGCCGCGGCGATCCGTCCGTTCAAGCTCGCGAACACGACCGAGGTCCGCAACACCTGCACCTACTGCTCGGTCGCCTGCGGCATCATCATCTACTCGAAGGGTGATCTGAAGAAGGGCGAGAAGGCCGAGATCGTCGCCATCGAAGGCGACACCGACCATCCGACCAATCGCGGCACGCTGTGCCCGAAGGGCGCGGCGCTCAAGGACATCGTGCACGCCGAGACCCGCACGCTCTATCCGCAGGTCCGCAAGCCGGGCTCGACCAAGTTCGAGCGCGTCTCCTGGGATCAGGCGCTCGATCGGATCGCGCGCCTGATGAAGGACGATCGCGACCAGAACATCGTGGTCAAGAACAACGACGGCGTGACCGTGAATCGGTGGACCACCACCGGCTTCCTGGCCGCCTCGGCGACGACCAACGAAACGGCGTGGGCCACCTACAAGGTGGTGCGCAGCGCCGGCATGCTGGTGTTCGACAACCAGGCCCGTGTTTGACACGGCCCGACGGTGGCCAGTCTGGCCCCGACGTTCGGCCGTGGTGCGATGACGAATGCGTGGACCGACATCAAGAACACGGATCTGGTCGTCGTCATGGGCGGCAATGCCGCCGAAGCGCATCCTTGCGGATTCAAGTGGGTCACCGAGGCCAAGGCCAACCGTGGCGCCAAGCTGATCGTCGTCGACCCGCGCTTCACCCGCACGGCGGCGGTGGCGGACTACTACGCGCCGATCCGGCAGGGGACCGACATCGCGTTCCTGCTCGGCGTGATCAATTACTGCATCCAGAACGACAAGGTGCAGTGGGCCTACACCAAGGCCTTCACCAACGCGGCCTATGTCGTGAAGGAGGGCTTCGGCTGGCAGGACGGCCTGTTCACGGGCTATGACGAGCAGAAGCGCGACTACAACCGCGCGACCTGGGACTACGAGATCGGGCCGGACGGCTACGCCGTGGTCGACGAGACGCTGCAGCACCCGCGCTGCGTCTGGAACCTCCTCAAGCAGCACGTGGCGCGCTACACGCCCGAGCTGGTCGAGCGCATCTGCGGCACCCCGAAGGACAAGTTCCTCGAGGTCGCCAGGATGATCTCCGAGTGCTCGTCGCCGACCAAGACGATGACCTCGATGTACGCGCTCGGCTGGACCCAGCACTCGAAGGGGGCGCAGAACATCCGCTGCATGGCGATGCTGCAGCTCATCCTCGGCAATATCGGGGTGCGCGGCGGCGGCATGAACGCGTTGCGCGGCCACTCCAACATCCAGGGACTGACCGACCTCGGGCTCATGTCGAACCTGATCCCGGGCTATCTCACGCTCCCGACGGAGCGCGAGCCGAGCTTCGACTCCTACATGTCGACGCGCGGCTTCAAGCCCCTGCGGCCCGACCAGATGAGCTACTGGCAGAACTACCGGAAGTTCTTCGTGAGCTTCCAGAAGGCCATGTGGGGCGACGCCGCGACACCGGAGAACAGCTTCGCCTACGACTGGCTGCCCAAGCTCGACGTGCCGGCCTACGACGTGCTGCGCGCCTTCGAGCTGATGCACCAGGGCAAGATGAACGGGTACGTCTGCCAGGGCTTCAACCCCCTGCTGTCGTTCCCGAACCGCAAGAAGATCGGGACGGCGCTCTCCAAGCTGAAGTTCCTCGTGGTGATGGACCCGCTGCAGACCGAGACGGCACGGTTCTGGGAGAACCACGGGGCGAACAACGACGTCGATCCGTCGACGATCCAGACCGAGGTGATCGAGCTGCCGACCACCTGCTTCGCCGAGGACGAGGGCTCGCTCACCAATTCGGGCCGCTGGCTGCAGTGGCACTGGCCAGCCGGCTCGCCGCCCGGCGAGGCGCGGACCGACATCTGGATCATGGCGCAGATCCACCTTCGGCTGAAGGAGTTGTACCGCAAGGAGGGCGGCAAGGTTCCGGAGCCGATCCTCAATCTCGACTGGCGCTATAAGGATCCGGGCGAGCCGACGGCGGAGGAGCTCGCCAAGGAGATCAACGGGCGCGCCCTCGAGGACATCACGGATCCGAACGATCCGACCAAGGTGGTGCTCGCCAAGGGCAAGCAGGTGGTGTCGTTCGCGGCGCTGCGCGACGACGGCAAGACCGCGTGCGGCTGCTGGATCTATTCCGGCTGCTTCAACGAGGCGGGCAACAACATGGCGCGTCGCGACACCTCGGACCCGGACGACACCGGCGCGTATCTCAAGTGGTCGTGGTCGTGGCCGGTGAACCGGCGCATCCTGTACAACCGCGCCTCCGCGGACCTCCAGGGCAAGCCGTGGGACGAGAGCCGCAAGCTCCTGTGGTGGGACGGCGCCAAGTGGACCGGCTACGACGTGCCGGACATCGCGCCCACCGCCAAGCCGGACACCGTGATGCCCTTCATCATGAACCCGGAAGGCGTGTCCCGCCTGTTCACCCGGGCGATGATGCGGGACGGACCGTTCCCGTCGCACTACGAGCCGTTCGAGTCGCCGGTCGTCAACGTCGTCGCGCCGAAGGTGCGCGGCAATCCGGTCGCCCGCGTGTTCCGCAACGACTTCGAGCAGTTCGGCGACGCCAAGGAGTTCCCCTACGCCGCGACCTCCTACCGGCTCACCGAGCACTTCCACTTCTGGACCAAGCACGCCCACACGAACGCCGTGCTCCAGCCCGAGTTCTTCGTCGAGATCAGCGAGGAGCTCGCCCGGGAGAAGGGCATCAGGAAGGGCGGCACGGTGCGGGTGTGGTCGAAGCGCGGCAGCGTGACGGCCAAGGCCGTGGTGACCAAGCGGATCAAGCCGCTGGTGTGCGACGGCAAGACCGTCCACATCGTCGGCATCCCGCTGCACTGGGGGTTCACCGGCGCGGCCAGGAAGGGCTTCGGCCCCAACTCGCTCACCCCGTTCGTCGGTGACGCCAATATTGAGACGCCCGAGTACAAGGCGTTCCTGGTCGACATCGAGCCCGTCGCCGGGCCGGTCGCGTAAGGGAGGGTCGAGAGATGTTTCCCCCGCTTCCGAACCCGACCACCGCCCCGACGCCGCCGCGCTTCGGCGATCAGGATCTGATCAGGCGGTCGGCGTCCACCGTGACGCCGCCCGCCAAGCGGCAGACCGAGGTCGCCAAGCTCATCGACGTGTCGAAATGCATCGGCTGCAAGGCGTGTCAGTCGGCCTGCCTGCAGTGGAACGACATGGTCGAGGAGGTCGGCATCAACGTCGGCGTCTACGACAACCCGCACGACCTGACGCCGAACTCCTTCACGCTGATGCGCTTCACCGAGTGGGAGAACCCGGAGACCAAGAACCTCGAGTGGCTGATCCGCAAGGACGGCTGCATGCACTGCGAGGATCCGGGTTGCCTCAAGGCGTGCCCGGCGCCGGGCGCGATCGTGCAGTACTCGAACGGCATCGTGGACTTCGTCCACGACGCCTGCATCGGCTGCGGCTACTGCGTGAAGGGATGCCCGTTCAACATCCCGCGCATCTCGAAGGTCGACGCCAAGGCCTACAAGTGCACGCTCTGCTCCGATCGCGTCGCGGTCGGGCAGGGCCCGGCCTGCGCCAAGGCGTGCCCGACCCAGGCGATCGTCTTCGGCACCAAGGACGACATGAAGAAGTGGGCCGACGGCCGCATCACGGACCTCAAGTCCCGCGGCTTCAAGAACGCCGGCCTCTACGATCCGCCGGGTGTCGGCGGCACCCACGTGATGTACGTGCTGCATCACGCCGACAAGCCGGAGATCTATGCCGGCCTGCCGAGGGATCCGAAGATCAGCCCGCTGGTCGAGATCTGGAAGGGGGTCGCCAAGTACGCCGGCTTCGCCGCCATCGGCGCGATGGCGGCCGTCACGGTCGTCCACAGCATCTTCTCGGGGGCGAGCCGCGTCTCGCCGCACGACGAGGAGAAGGCGAAGGAGATGGCCGAGACGCCGCCGGCCCGAGAGAACGTCTAGGGAGAACGCGTGATGAGCGTGTCGAACGAGAGACGCGAGGTCGTCGAGGGCGACGCCCTCGAGAAGGGCGATCCGGTCGTCGAGCCGGTCGTGGTCGTTCGCTACTCGACGGCGGCGCGGATCAACCACTGGCTGACGGCGGGGGGCTTCGTGCTCCTCGCCCTCTCCGGCTTCGCCCTGTTCCACCCGAGCCTCTACTGGCTGACCGGCCTGTTCGGCGGCGGCCAGTGGACCCGCACCATCCATCCGTGGTTCGGCGTCTTCCTGTTCCTCGGCTTCACCGGGTTGTTCCTGCGGTTCTGGCGGGTCAACCTGTGGTCGCCGGCGGACGGGAGCTGGCTCAAGAACATCCACACCTTCCTGGCCGGCGACGAGGACAAGATGCCCGAGGTCGGGCGCTTCAACTTCGCCCAGAAGGCGGTGTTCTGGTGGATGGGCATCCTGATCCTGATCATGATCGGGACCGGTGTGGTGATCTGGGAGCAGTATTTCGGCGGCTATACGACGGTGGAGCAGAAGCGCATCGCCGTGCTGGTCCATTCGCTCGGGGCGATCGCCATGGTCTGCATCCTGATCGTCCACGTCTACGGCGCCTTCTGGGCGCGCGGCACCATGACGGCGATGGTGAAGGGCAAGGTCTCGGGCGGCTGGGCCTTCAAGCATCACCGCATGTGGCTGCGTCAGCTCGCCCGCAGCGACAAGACCAACCACGTCCGCACCCCGACCGGCACGCCGGCGGAGTGAGGAATCGGACCGGGCGCCGTCGGCGGCCTTCCGGCAGAATGCGGCGGCGGCTCTTCCTCTCCCCGCGTGCGGGAGAGGGGGGCTCGCTGCGAAGCGGCGAGTCGGGTCAGGGGCCTCTCGTGGATACGGAGGCGCCCCATCGCCCGACATCCGCGCTGGACGCGCGAACGTCGACCTCGTCGGCGCGGCAACAGCCGCGCCCCCGCGCGGCGGGGAGAGGCGACGTTTGGCGCGCCTGCGTTTTTCTGATTAGCTTCCGCGGTCCTGGTCCTGTCACGTGGCCCGTGCGGTTCGTGAGGTGAGTGATGAGCGATTTCGGTACGGGTGCGGGCGGCGTCGGCGAGCTCGGCACCATCACGGCGCCGCCCTTCGCGGTGCGGCCCGATCCCGAGACCCTGTTCCTCCGGCGCAGCGATCGCTTCCGGGCGCTGGCCGAGGGGCATCCCCTGAAGCCCTACCTCGTCTTCCTGGCCGATCTCGCCAGCGCCCAGCACTGGGTGCAGCAGGAGCTGCCGCCCGTGACGCCGCCCGCGGCCGAGACGCTGGCGCGCGCCCGTGCCCACCAGATGCCGCCCCTCGATCGCCAGGGGTTTTCGCCCGATGCCGTGTGCACGGCGACGCTCGACCGCATGCTGGTGCTGTTCGCCGACTGCCCCATGCCGGACCCGGCCCGCGCCGCGCTCCGCCACGTCGCGCGCGCCGATGCGGCGAGCCGCACCGTGATGATGCGGGCGGTCCTCGCCGATGCGATTCCCGTCGAGGCGATCGCCGCGCACGTCCTCGTTGCCGCCGCCCTGCAGGTGCATTTCGCCCGGCTCGCGGCGACGCTCGATCCCAAGGCGCTGGTGCAGGTCGGCGACGCGGTGTGCCCGGCCTGCGGCGACCGCCCGGTCGTCTCGGTGATCGACGAGATCGGCGGCGCCAACCCGGCGCGCTACTGCGTCTGTTCCCGGTGCAGCACCCAGTGGAACTATGTCCGCATCCGCTGCACCTCGTGCGGCTCGACCAAGGGCCTCTCCTATCCGGAGGTCGAGGGCTCGGGCGGCACCGTCAAGGCCGAGACCTGCTCGGAATGCAGCCGCTACGCCAAGGTGCTCTACCGCGACAAGGCGCCGTGGCTCGACCCGGTCGCCGACGACGTCGCCACCCTCGGTCTCGATCTCCTGGTGCGCGAGACCGGGATGACACGCGGCAGCGTGAACCCGTTCATGCTGAGCGTCTGATCACCATGACGGCCCGGCTGAAAGGTCACGCGGAAGCGCGCGGCGCGGCGTTACGGCGCCTGCCGTCGGTCGACGACGTGTTGAAGGCGGACGCCGCCGCTGTGGCGATCGACCGCTTCGGCCGGACCGCCACGGTCGCCGCCGTGCGGGCGGCGCTCGCCGAGACGCGGGCTGCCTTGCGGGTCGGCGGTGACACCCCCGAGCCCGGCGTTTCGTCGGCGCGCGTGGCCGAGGCGGCGCTCGCCCGCCTCGTCACCGATGCGCGGCCCGCGGTGCGGCCGGTGTTCAATCTCACCGGCGTCGTGCTGCACACCAATCTCGGCCGCGCCGTGCTCGCGGAAGCCGCGATCGAGGCCGCCGTCACGGCGATGCGGCGGACCATCGCGCTGGAGTTCGACCTCACGACCGGCAAGCGCGGCGAGCGCGACGGGCTCGTGCGCGATCTCTTGTGCGAGCTGACCGGCGCCGAGGATGCGACCGTCGTCAACAACAACGCGGCCGCCGTGCTCCTGGTGCTCAACACGCTCGCCAAGGGGCGCGAGGCGATCGTCTCGCGCGGCGAGCTGATCGAGATCGGCGGCGCTTTCCGGATGCCCGACATCATGGCACGCGCCGGCGCCAAGCTGGTCGAGGTCGGCACGACGAACCGCACCCACCCGACGGACTACGCGGCCGCGCTGAACGCGCGCACCGGCCTGGTGCTGAAGGTCCACACCTCGAACTACCGCATCGAAGGGTTCACGTCGGCGGTTCCGGCCCGCGACCTCGTCGCGCTCGCGCGTGACAAGAACGTGCCGGTGGTCGACGATCTCGGCTCCGGCACGCTGATCGATCTCGCCCGGTTCGGCCTCGCCCACGAGCCGACCGTCGCCGAGGCGGTGGCGGCCGGTGCCGATCTCGTCACCTTCTCGGGCGACAAGCTCCTGGGCGGTCCGCAGGCCGGCTTCGTCGTCGGCCGACGTGATCTGATCCAGAAGATCAATCGCAACCCGATGAAGCGCGCGCTGAGGGTCGACAAGATCCGGCTCGCCGCGATCGAGGCGACGCTCAAGCTCTATCGCGATCCTGACCGGCTCGTGGAAACGCTGCCGACGCTGCGCCATCTCGCCCGCCCGCAGGCCGACATACTCGCCCAGGCGCAGCGCCTCGTGCCGGCGCTCGCGGCGGCGCTGGGCGACGAGTTCGAGGTGACGGCAGACGCCTGCGCGAGCCGGATCGGCTCGGGCGCGCTGCCGCAGGAGACCTTGTCCAGCGGCGCACTCGTCGCGCGTCCGCGCACGGAGCGCGGCGCCGGCCGGGCGCTGGAGCGGGCGGCGAAGACGTTGCGCGACTTGCCCGTGCCGGTGATCGGCCGCATCGCCGACGGCGTGCTCGTGCTCGATCTGCGCTGCCTCGACGACGAGGCCGGGTTCCTGACAACGCTCGCGTCACTGCGGGGAGGCGCCGATGCGCTGGCTTGACCGCCTGCTCGGCCGCGACACGCCGGCCGTCGACGTCGAGGCCCGCATGGCCGAGGCCTACGACCGCGCGGCGAAGGGCGAGCATGCCGCCGCCCTCGACATCTGGGCCGAGCTCGCCCAGGCCGGGGTGCCGCGCGCCCAGAACAATGTCGGGGCCTGCTTCGCCGAGGGCATGGGGGTCGAGCGCGATCTCGCGCTGGCGCGGCGCTGGCTGGTGCTCGCCGCCGGCAACGGCGATCCGGTCGGGCAGCGCAATCTCGCGGCCTTGCATTTCCGCGGCGAGGACCGACCGGCCGACTTCGCCGAGGCGGCGCGGCTCTATCGCGCCGCGGCCGAGCAGGGCGACGGCCCGGCCCAGGACATGCTCAGCTGGATGCTGCTCGAAGGTGAGGTCGTCCCGCGCGATCCGCCGGAGGCGCGTCGCTGGGCCGAGGCGGCGGCGAAGCAGGGCATCGCCGCGGCGATGACCCGCATGGGCATGCTCTATCACGACGCGATCGGCGTTCCGCGCGATCCGGCGGAGGCGGCGCGCTGGTGGCGGCGCGCCGCCGCGCGCGGAGACGCCGACGGCCAGGCGATGCTCGGCGCCGTCCTGATGACGGGCGCAGGCATCGCGGCCGATCCGATGGAGGCGCTCGTCTGGCTGCTGCGCGCGCAGGCCGGCGGCAGTGCGCTGGCGGCACCGTTCCTGCCGGCGGCGCGCAGCGCGCTCGACGCGGCCGGCCTGTCCGAGGCGGCCCGCCGGGCTGCCGCGCCGCTTCCCGATCCCGGCCCGCTCGATCTGGCTGCGCCCGAGGCTCCCGCCGGGCCGGAGGCTCTTGCCGGGCCGGAGCCTCTTGCCGGGCCGGAGGCCCGGCCATGATCGTCGGCACGGCGGGCCATATCGACCACGGCAAGACCTCGCTGGTGCGGGCTCTGACCGGCGTCGACACCGACCGCCTGAAGGAGGAGAAGGCGCGCGGCATCTCGATCGATCTCGGCTTCGCCTATGTGCCGACGCCCGACGGCGGCGTGCTCGGCTTCGTCGACGTGCCGGGCCACGAGCGTTTCGTCCACACCATGGTGGCGGGCGCGAGCGGCATCGATCTCGTGCTGCTGGTCGTCGCCGCCGACGACGGGGTGATGCCGCAGACGCGCGAGCATCTCGCCATCGTCGATCTGCTCGGCATCCGGAGCGGCATCGTCGCGCTCACCAAATCCGACATGGTCTCGGCGGAGCGGCGCGCCGAGGCGACCGCCGAGATCGCCGCCGCGCTCGCCGGCACCGGCCTCGCCGCCGCGCCCGTGGTGCCGGTGTCGTCGGTGACGGGCGAGGGGATCGAGGCGCTTCGTGTCCTGCTGTTCGAGGCGGCGCACACGTTCGGCCGCCGCGACGTGGCGGACAAGAAGTTCAGGCTCGCGGTCGATCGCTCCTTCACGCTCGCCGGCACCGGCACGGTGGTCACCGGCACGGTGCTGTCGGGCCGCGTCGCGGTCGGCGACCGCATGACGGTCAGCCCGTCGGGTCTCGCCGCGCGCGTTCGCTCGATCCATGCGCAGAACCGGCCGGCCGAGCAGGGGATCGCGGGCGACCGCTGCGCCCTCGCGCTCGCCGGTGATCGGATCAGTAAGGAGGCGATCCGGCGCGGCGACATGGTGCTGGATCCGACGCTCCATGCGCCGGCCGACCGCATCGACGTGACGCTGCGGCTGTTGCCGGGCGAGCCGAAGCCGCCGACACAGTGGATGCCGGTGCGGCTGCATCACGCCTCGGCCGAGGTCGGCGCCCGCATCGTGCTGCTCGACGACGCCCCGCCGGCGCCCGGCCGCGAGGGCCGCGTGCAGCTCGTGCTGGAGACGCCGATCGCCGCCGCGATCGGCGACCGCTTCGTGCTGCGCGACGTCTCGGCGAGCCGCACCATCGGGGGCGGCCGCTTCCTCGATCTGCGCGCGCCGGCCCGCAAGCGCCGCACGCCGGAACGCATCGCCCAGCTCGACGCGCTGGCGCTCGACGATCCCGGCGCGGCGCTCGCCGCGTTGCTCGCGCGGCCGCCCGCGCATGTCGAGCTGACCGGCTTCGCCCGCGATCATGCGTTGTCGGACGACGCGCTGGCGCGGCTGATCGAGACGCTCGGCATCGTGCGAATCGCCGACAAGGATCTGCTGATCGGCCTCGCCGCGCCGACCTGGGACGCGCTGACCCGCGACGTCGTCGCCCGGCTCGACGCGTTCCACGCCGAGAACCCGGACCTGCCCGGCGTCGGGCTCGAGCGGCTGCGCCTGCAGATCGAGCCGCGCCTGCCGGCGCCCGCCTTCCGCTCGGTGCTGCAGGGGCTCGCCCGCGCCGGCGCCGCCGTGCTCGAGGGCGCCTGGGTGCGGCGACCCGGCCATGCGGTGCGGCTGAGCGAGGCCGAAGAGCGGATCTGGCAGCGCATCGCGCCGAGGCTCGGCGGTGCCGAGCGGTTCAGGCCGCCGCGGGTGCGCGACCTCGCCGGCCTGTTCGCGATCGACGAGGTCTTGGTGCGGCGCGTCCTCAGGCTGACGGCGCGCACCGGCCGGGTCGACGAGGTGGCGCACGATCATTATTTCCTGCGCGGCACCGTCGCCGAGATGGTGACGATCGCGCGCGAGCTCGCGGAGCAGCCGAGCGGCAGCTTCACGGCGGCCCAGTTCCGCGACCGGGTCGACAACGGCCGCAAGGTGGCGATCCAGATTCTGGAGTTCTTCGATCGCCACGGTGTCACCTTGCGTCGCGGCGATCTGCGGCGCATGAACAAGCATCGGCTCGATCTGTTCGGTCCGCCCGCGGCGGACGGTCCGCCCGCGGAGCCTCCGCGGCCGGACGTGACCGCTGCGGACACGGACCAGCACGGAAGAGAATCGTCCCCGGTGGGGCGTCCGGACTTCAAATCCGGGAGGGGCCGCGAGCCGGTCTCTGGTGGGTTCGACTCCCATTCTCTTCCGCCACCCTTTCGGAGCGCGCGATGACCACCTCGGCCGCCATGCCGGTCTCCACGCTGCCGTTCCTCGTCTCGCTCGAGGCCGCCGCCGGCCATGCCGAGACGGAGGAGCATGCGTTCCGCCGCGAGGCGGCGCAGCGCATCGCGGCGCTTGAGCAGGCGCGGGCCGTCGCCTATCGGCGCCTCAATCTGATGCGGTTTCTCGCCGAGGCGATGGCGGGCGCCGACGCCGAGGCGAGTGCGGTGGCGATCAGCGTCGCGGTGTTGCGCGGAAAGCTCGGCTGGCACGACGACAGCGACGCGCGGACCGAAGTCTTGGAGAGATTCGCGCCGGTCGCGCAGGCGCTGTTTCGCGCGCTCGGCGGCGAGGACGAGCCGGAGCCGACGCCGGCCGCCGCGCTCGCCGGTTTCGAGAGCTGGTACGCCGACAACCGCCACGGCCCGTTCTGGACGTTGTTCGAGACCTCCATGCCGGAGACGCCGCTTGTCGATTTCTGAGAACGCGGCTCCTGTCATTCCGGGGCGCGGCGAAGCCGCGAGCCCGGACTTCAGCGAGGGCGGTGGTGGTCGTGGCCGGATTCCGGGTTCGGCGCCGGCGCGCCGTCCCGGGACGACGATGGATGGTGCCCGGCGATGACCCGCCGTCTGCTGATCGTGCTGCTCAACACCGACCCGCGCAATCCCGAGGAGCTCGGCGCGCCGTTCTATCACGCCGCCGTCGCGGCCGCGATGGACTACCGGGTGGACGTCGTCTGCACGGCGACGGCCGGTCGTCTGATGCGCAAGGGCGTCGCCGAGGCGATCCACATCAAGCCGGGGCATCCCAAGACCGTGCACGACTGGATCAGGGAGGCGCACGACCAGGGCGCCCGCTTCTGGGCCTGCCCGGCCAATCTCGATCTGTTCGACATGACCGAGGCGGATCTCATTCCCGAATGCAGCGGCATGATGGGCGCGGCCGCGATGATCCGCGACCTGATGGAAGGCGAGTGCCGGGTGCTGACGTATTGAGACCTTCGCCCGTTCGGGCTCGATTCTGACTCGTCATGCCCGGCCTCGTCCCGGCCATCCACGACGCGGCCTCCGGCCGCGCAACGGCGTGGATGGCCGGGACGAGCCCGGCCATGACGGAGGCTTTCGACGGAGCTTGCTCGTGGCCAGAATCCTGGACGTCGATTATCCGGACGATCTGTTCTACGACATGGAGAATCAGATCTGGTACGCGGCCGAGCCGGGCGGGACGGTGCGGGCCGGCTTCACGCCGTGGGCGGTCGGGCTGATCGGCGACGTTCTGGTGTTCACGCCGAAGCGCACCGGGCTCGATTTCGAGAAGGATCGCTGGATCGCCATGGTCGAGGGCGGCAAGTGGGTCGGCGCGGCGCGCGCGGGATTCGACGGCACCGTGCTGGGGCACAACGAGCGGCTGGTGGACGCCCCCGAGCTGATGATGAAGGATGCGTTCGGCGAAGGCTGGATGATGCGCCTGCGTCCGGCCCGCGACGACTGGCGCGACGGCCTCGTCACCGGCGAGGCGATCGGGCCGGCGTTCGACGCCTGGCTGCTCACGGGCGCGTACAAGGACCGCTCCGAGTAGCCTTCCCGTTCTTTCCTGCGAAACGGCCGTCCGGCCTCCGATTCCACATCCAAGAAGACTGGCGACGCGGGCCATGCCTCCGCGTCGAACGAGGAACGCTCATGACTCGACGACTGCTCGCCGTGGTGACCCTGCTCGCCACTTCGGCTCTCCCTGCCTTCGTCCTTCCCGCCGCCGCCCAGACGGCCGCTGCTCCGGCCTCGACGGGCCTCACCGGCCCGCTGGTGCTCGAGAAGCAGGGCAGCTTCTTCGTCGGCGGCCGCAACGTGACCTCCGACACGCTGTCGACCCTGCCGGCCTATGCGGCGTCCGGCACCATCACGGTCGAGCAGATGTATGTGCGCTATCAGGTGCCGGTCGCGGCGCAGCGCCCGCCCGTCACGCTGATCCACGGCTGCTGCCTCACCGGCAAGACCTGGGAGACGACGCCGGACGGGCGCATGGGCTGGGACGAGTATTTCGTCCGGCGCGGCCACCCGACCTACGTGATCGACCAGGTGTCGCGCGGCCGCTCGTCGGCCGATCCGAGCCTGGTCAACAGCGTCAAGCTGGGCAAGACGCCGGCCGACAAGACGCCGCCGATCTTCGCTGCCGGCCAGGAGGCCGCGTGGGCGATCTTCCGCTTCGGCACCGAGTACCCGAAGGTGCATGACGGCATGCGCTTCCCGGTCGCCGCCAAGGACGAGTTCTACAAGCAGATGGTGGTCGACTGGATCGCCACCATGCCGACCCCGAACCCGACCGTGAAGGCGCTCTCCGAATTGTCCAAGACGCTCGACGGCACCGTGCTGATCAGCCATTCGCAGTCCGGCATCTATCCGTTCCAGACGGCGGCGCTCGACACCACGGGCATCGCCGGCATCGTCTCGATCGAGCCCGGCACCTGCCCGGCGGCGACCGGCGACCTGAAGCCCTACATGAACATCCCGATCATGGTGCTGTGGGGCGACTACGTGGAGACGTCGTCGCGCTGGGCGCCGCGCCTCAAGGCGTGCCGCGAATTCGCCGAGGCGCTGACCAAGGCGGGTGGCCGCATCGATCACGTCGTGCTGCCCGACCTCGGCATCAAGGGCAACTCGCACATGCTGATGCAGGACGACAACAGCCTGGAGATCGCCGACCGGCTGGTCGCCTGGATCGAGAAGAACGTGAAGGCGAAGAAGAACTGAGGGCCGTAAAGGCTTCCTCCTCGTCATTCCGGAAGCCACGAAGCGGTTGTCCGGAATCCATAACCCCGGTCTGATGTGTCGAGAACCACAGGGGTTATGGGGTCCGGGCTCCGGCCTTCGGCCGGCCCCGGAACGACCAAAGTCGGAGTTTCAGCAACCTTCTACGGGTCCGGCTTGCGCCGGGCGCGCTGGAGGGTCTGGCGCGGCTGCTCGCCGAAGGCCTCCTTGTAGGCCGCCGTGAAATGGCCGAGATGCGTGAAGCCGGACCGCCGTGCGATCTCGGCGACGGTCGTCTCCGGTTCGCCGCGCTCCAGCCGCTCGCGGGCGAGCATCAGCCGGTGCCGGCGGACGAACTGCACGATGGTGCAGTCGTGGTTCGCCCGGAACAGGATCTGCAGCGAGCGCAGCGACAGCCCGGCGTGCCGCGCCATGGCGACGAGATCGACGTGACGTTCGGCATAGGCCCGGATGTACTCCACGGCGCGCCGCAGCGCCGCGCTGTTGCGGCCGACCGTGGTGGAACCGCGCTCACGGACCAGCGCCAGGATGTCGGCGAGCCGGAGCACCAGATTCTGCTCGTGTGCGCGGCGGAACATCGCCTGGTCGAGGACACGGGCCGGCTTGTCGTCGATGGTCGCGATCAGGCGCCGCAGATGCTCGGCGAAATCCTGCAAGCCGGGCAGGCGCGGCTCGAAGAAGACGGCATCGAGAATCCGATCGACCTCGGCGTCGCAATCCATGGCCTGCAGCGCGAGGTCCAGCTTGTCGCGATCGATGCGCAGAACCAGGTGGTGGCCGGGCGTGTACCGCAGGCGCAGCGGGTTGGACGGCAGCAGCCCGGCGACGCCACCTCCGAGGATTTCCCGTGACCGAGCCCCCGAGCTGATCGAGATGGCGGAGGTGGTCGGGATCAGAAGTCGCACCGTCCGGCGGCCGACCGCCTCGACCTCCAGATCCGCCGTGTGCCCCACCGAGGCGATGGCCGTGCCCGTATGGATCTCCCCCAGCATGATCGCCTCGACCGTGCTGCTGAAGCGGCCCGGTCGGAGCTGCTCCAGCCGGACGATCTCCGGAATGATCGTCTGCGCACGGGCCCGGTGCTCGTCGACGTCGGTCGCGCTGAAGAGAGGAAACCGTTTCAGCATTGTCGGGTCGTGGGGTGGCGCTCGAATACTGTGTCGGCCCCACAAATCACATTGTCTATACTACCTTTTCCGATCTTGGTGCGGAATCGGGATAGTCTTGCGTCTTTGGGAGTATTGGAGATTGAGTTTTATATTAATATAAACTTAGCGTTTTGCCGTCAGAATTACTAGAAATAATAAATACGGGCTAATTCCAATACGCAAGAGCCCCATCGACCATGGCCGCCGCGTCCGACGCGACGGCCGATCGTTCTCTCGTGCCCGGAGCTCACGACTGCCATGTCTCTGCTCACCCGCATCACGATTCTTCCGAAGATCCTCGCCCTCATCCTGCTGCTCGCGGCCGTCGCCGCCGGCGGCACCTGGTATGCCGGCCGCACCATGACGGCGATCGACGACGGCTACTCGCACTTCCTCGACAACGACGTGGTCGCCTACATCTCGATCGCCCGCATGTATCGGGCCGTCTACCAGCAGGGCATGTTCACGGTGCGGGCGATCGCCGAGACCGACGAGGCCGAGAAGCGAACCAATGCGGCGCGGGCCGAGAAGGCGCTCGACGACGTCGTCGCCTATGCGAAGACCGCGCGGGAGAAGATGCCGCGCCTCGCGGCGCGCCTCGACGACGCCGACCGGGTGATCGCGGACATCCGGATCAAGATGCGGCCGGTGATCGATCTCGCCATGAAGGGGGAGCAGACGCGCGCTAACGAGCTGATGCGCGCGACCGTCGACCCGCCGATCCGCAAGGTGCTGGCCGACGTCCTGGCGATGGCCAACGAGCTCGATCGCGACATCAAGCAGGGCTCGGTCGATCTGACCGACACCACCCGGGCGGCGGTGTCGCTCAACTACCTGATCACCGGGCTCGGCGTCGCGCTGGCGCTCATGCTCGCCTTCGCGGTGGCGCAGTTCGGCATCGCGCGGCCGATCACGCGGCTCGCCGCCGGCATGCGCCGTCTCGCCGACGGCGACTTCGGCGTGGTCCTGGCCGGCGTCGGCCGCAAGGACGAGGTCGGCGAGATCGCCGACGCGGTCGAGGCGTTCAAGCTCAAGGCGGCCGAGAAGGCGCGGCACGAGGCCGAGCAGAAGGCCGAGCAGGACCGGATCGCCGCGGCGCGCCGCAAGGCCGACATGATCGCGCTCGCCGACGGCTTCGAGGCGGCGGTCGGCGACATCGTGAAGACCGTGTCGTCGGCCTCGACCGAGCTGGAAGCCGCGGCCGGCACGCTCACTCGCACGGCCGAGAGCACCCAGGAGCTGGCGACCACGGTCGCCGCCGCCTCCGAGCAGGCCTCCGCCAACGTGCAGAGCGTCGCCTCGGCGACCAACGAGATGTCCTCCTCGGTCGGCGAGATCGGCCGCCAGGTGCAGGAGGCGACCCGCATCGCCGGCGAGGCGGTGCGCCAGGCCGAGAAGACCGACGGTCAGATCACCGAGCTGTCGCAGGCGGCGAACCGCATCGGCGACGTCGTCAAGCTGATCACGGCGATCGCCGAGCAGACCAACTTGTTGGCCCTGAACGCGACGATCGAAGCGGCTCGCGCCGGAGAAGCCGGCAAGGGCTTCGCGGTCGTCGCCCAGGAGGTCAAGGCGCTCGCCGCCCAGACCGCCAAGGCGACCGGCGACATCGGCGCCCAGATCGCCGGCATGCAATCGGCCACCCAGGTGTCGGTCGGGGCGATCAAGGAGATCGGCGGCACCATCGGCCGCATCGCCGAGATCTCCTCCGCCATCGCGGCCGCCGTCGAGGAGCAGGGCGCCGCGACCCACGAGATCGCCCGCAACGTCCAGCAGGCCGCCGCCGGCACCACCCAGGTCGCGGCCAACATCACGGAGGTGAACCGTGGCGCCGGCGAGACCGGATCGGCGTCGAGCCAGGTGCTCGCCTCCGCCCAGTCGCTCGCCCACGAGAGCGCCCGGCTGCGGGTCGAGGTGGATCGCTTCCTCGTCGGCGTCCGCGCCGCCTGACCCCGGAGCGCGATCGTGACGAACCCGGTTCATTCATACGCGATCGGCCCGGCGCCGCCGGACGACGAAACGGCTCTGCGGCGCCGGATCGCCGGTCTGCGGCGACGCTCCGATCACCTCTCGACCCTGTTGTTCTGTCTGGTCTGCTGCCTCGACGTGATCGCCGACGGCCTGGTCGAGCACGCGCTGGCCGAGCACGGGCAGACCGAGAACGGGCAGGCCGAGCACGGGCAGGCCCGGGACGGGCAGCCCCGGGACGGGCAGGGCAGGGAGGCGCGGGCGCTGCTCGCCCGCATCGAACAGGTGAAAACCGAGGCGGCGTCGGCGCGCCAGCGCCTGCACGAGACCGAACGGCTGCTGCACGGCCGCGGCCGGGTCGGCGACGTGGCCTGGCACGTGTGACGCCGCGACCGCGGAGCGACGCCGGCGGACCTCACGCCGGCGTCGGGAACTCCTCGCCGCGCCAGTCGTGCGGCACGGCGAGCCGGCCGGCGACGATCTCGGCCGCGATCGCCGCGATTCGGGTGCGGACGTCCTCCGGCACCCGCGGTGCCATGGTGAGCCGCACCGCCTCCGGCGTGTCGAGGCCGACCTGGCGGATATGGCCCGCCGCGAAGCGTCCGGCCGCCTTGTCGGCGACCGCCTGGAAGACGGCGCGGCCCGAATCGGCGCAGGCCGAGGCGATGAAGACGTCGGGCACGATGGTGGTCCAGTCGACCACGTTGCCGATCTGCGGCACGCCCGTCTCGCGGCACGCCTCGACGGCGCCCATGCGGCCGGCATTGAGCATCGTGAACACGACGTCGGCGCCCGCCGCGATCATCGCGGTCGCGACCTTCTTCGACAGCGCGTCGTCGTCCTGATTGCCGGAGAAGTTGGTGAGCAGCTTCGCCGTCGGATTGGTGTGCGCGACGCCGGCCGCGTAGCCGGCTCGGCCTTTCAAGCCGGGCACGACCCGGATGCCGGACATGTGACCGACCACCCCGGTCTTGGTGATCAGGCCGGCGAGCGCGCCGGCCAGGAAGGCCGACTGCTCCTGCAGCACCTCGTAGCTCGCGAGATTCGGCCCGGTGACGTTGCCCTGCGTCACCACGAAGGCGACGTCGGGGAACTCCGTCGCGACGACCTTGGCGGCGGCATTGTTCTGGCCGCCATGGGCGACGACGAGATCGGGCTTCTTCTGCGCCAGCTCGCGCAACGCGGTGGCCAGCGCCTCGGGCTGCGGCGGGACGTTCTGGGTGACGTCGAGGTCGGCCGAGACGACGGCCGCGGCGAGCTTCAGGCCCGCGTGCCCGGCCTGCATGAAGCCGCGGTCGTCGATCTTGCCGGCGAACAGCGCGGCGACCTTCAGGCGCGCGGCCGCGGCCGGGACGCTGCCGAGCAGCGGCAGCGCGCCGCCGGCGGCGCCGAGCAGAAGCGTGCGGCGGTCGATCCTCGTCGATCTCATGGTGTCGGCCCTCCTCGCCAGCGTCTCCCGGGCAAGTCCGAGACCAGCCGTGCGTGCCGACATGTATCCGGGGCGCGGACATAAAAAAAGCGCGGCCCGGGGGCCGCGCTTCGCCTCTCGACCGTGATCGGCTCGACCGTGATCGGCGCGGGAGCCGCGGCCCACCTCAGTGCGCGGCGGCGGCCGCCATCGCCTCGCGGGCGGCGGCCGGGCTCTCCATGGCGGCGACGCGGTTGCGCACCGCCTTCTGCACCTTCTCGAAAGCCCGCACCTCGATCTGCCGCACGCGCTCGCGCGACACGCCGAACTCGTCCGCGAGCTCCTCAAGCGTCACCGGATCGTCGGCGAGCCGGCGCGCCTGGAAGATGCGGCGCTCGCGATCGTTGAGCACCTCCATGGCCTCGGCCAGCGCCTTGCGGCGGTTGTCGAGCTCCTCGTGCTCGGCGAGCCTCGTCTCCTGGCTGTCGCTGTCGTCGACCAGCCAGTCCTGCCACTCGCCCGAATCGCCGTCGTCGCGGATCGGTGCGTTGAGCGAGGCGTCGCCGCCGAGCCGGCGGTTCATGTCGATGACGTCCTGCTCGCCGACGCCCAGCCGCTTGGCGATGATCGCCACCTGGTCGGGGCGCAGATCGCCTTCCTCGAGCGCCGAGATCTTGCTCTTCGCCTTGCGCAGGTTGAAGAACAGCTTCTTCTGATTGGCCGTGGTGCCCATCTTGACCAGCGACCACGAGCGCAGGATGTACTCCTGGATCGCCGCCTTGATCCACCACATCGCATAGGTCGCGAGGCGGAAGCCCTTCTCGGGCTCGAACCGCTTCACGGCCTGCATGAGACCGACATTGCCCTCCGAGATCACCTCGGAGATCGGCAGGCCGTAGCCGCGATACCCCATGGCGATCTTGGCGACGAGGCGGAGATGGGAGGTGACGAGCTGCTGGGCGGCGTCGCGATCACCATGCTCGCGCCAGCGCTTCGCCAGCATGTATTCCTGCTGCGGCTCCAGCATCGGAAAGCGGCGGATCTCGTCGAGATAGCGGGCGAGGCCCGACTCGGCGTTGATCACCGGCATGGAAGCGGATTGGGCCATCGATAGCGCCCTCCAAGTTGTGCCCCCGTGTCGCGGCGGGCGTTGAGACGCCGCCGCTCCAGGAGCCGACGACGCCCTGCTGCGTGCGACGGCGTTCGCCGATCGCGCGTCGCAGCATACACGGGCGGGTCGTTCGACGGAACAAGAAGAGGCGTCACCGTCACGTGACGACCCTGTGACCAATCGACCTATGGCGTTGATGTCGCACCGTTTTGGTTACCGACGCCGTGGTGGTCGTGGTTACCGGTTCGTTGGCTCACGAGACCGTCACGACCTTGTACGATCGGCCCGGCCGATCCGATCACCGGCCGTGTCGCGCCCGGTTCCGAATCGCTCGGTCCAGTTTTCGGTGACCGACAGTCGGGCGCATCAGCGCCGCACGCATACGAGCGCGCACGGCCTCAACGTCGCGCGAGGTCGATGGTTCCCCCACCCAGCACCTTATGTAGGTGGGCGAGATCGGCCGGCAAGGGGGCGCGCCAGACCAGGTGCTTGCGGGACTTCGGGTGCTGGATGCCGAGCAGGAAGGCGTGCAGGGCCTGGCGGCCGAGGCCGTCCAGGATGGTCTGCGCCTCGGTGGGCAGCAGCGTCGCCTTGGTGCGGAAGCCGGGACCGTACACCGGGTCGCCGATCAGCGGGTGGCCGAGCGAGGCGAGATGCACGCGGATCTGATGGGTCCGGCCGGTCTCCAGCCGGCAGGCGATCAGGCTCGCCACCGGCTCGCCGGATTTTCCGCGGTACTTTTCTACCAGTTCCCAGTGGGTGATCGCCTCGCGGCCGTCCGGCCGGATCGCCATCTTGTCGCGCGACTGGGGGTGGCGACCGATCGGCTTGTCGATGGTGCCGCGGGGACGGTCCGGCACGCCCCAGACGAAGGCGAGGTAGCCGCGCTCCAGCGGTCCGGTGCGGCCGTGGTCGGCGAACTGGCGCGACAGCGCGCGGTGGGCCTTGTCGGTCTTGGCCACCACCATCAGGCCGGTCGTGTCCTTGTCGAGCCGGTGGACGATGCCGGGCCGCGCCACCCCGCCGATGCCCGACAGGCTCTCGCCGCAATGGGCGACCAGCGCGTTGACGAGCGTGCCGCTCCAGTGGCCGGCCGCCGGATGGACGACGAGGCCGGCCGGCTTGTCGATCACCAGGAGCTCGTCGTCCTCGAACACCACGTCGAGCGCGATCGCCTCGGGCTGCGGCTCCGGCGGCTCCGGCGGCGGCACCTTGACCAGGATGCGCTCGTTCGCATTGACGCGCTGGCCGGGATCGCGGACTGTGCGGTCGCCGATGGCGACGTGGCCGCCCAGAATCAGGCTCTTGAGCCGGGAGCGCGAGTAATCGGCGAGGCGGGCGGCGAGCACACGGTCGAGTCGATCGCCGGCCTCGGCAGGCGCGACGACGACCGTCTCGTGGCGATCCCCTTCGGTCATGACCTCTCCGCACTCCTCCCGTGAACCGGCCGGCGCCGGCGCCGCACCCGACGACACGCCGCTCGATCCGGAACAGGCGCGCTTCATGGCGCGCGTCAAGTTTCTGATGGCCCTGTCCGGCGTCGCCACCTTCCTGGGCATCGCCGTGGTGCTCGGTGTCGTGGGCTACCGCGTTTCAAAGAGCGGGGGAAGCACCGAAAGCGAGGGGACCGTCCAGCTGCCGAAGGGCGCGCGAATCACCGCCACGATGGTCGCCGGCGAGCGCGTCGTGGTCACGGTCGAATCACCGGCGGGACTCGAGATTCGCAGCTTCGACGCCCAGACCCTCAAGCCCGCCGGCCGCCTCCGCTTCGTCACCGAGCCGTGAGCCGGGGCGCGCCGCACATCGATGCGCCCGGAGTCCGGCCCGTCCTCGGCGCTCGCTCGCTCGACCGGCCGCGCCCGCCGTCACGGAGCGAAATCGGCACGCCGGACAGACCGGCACCGGACCGCTTGCACTCGCGCCCGAAGGCGGCTATGTCCACCTCCACGCTCCCTTCGTCTAGCGGCCCAGGACGTCGCCCTCTCACGGCGAAAACAGGGGTTCGAGTCCCCTAGGGAGCGCCATCGGCCCTTAAGGCCTTGATCCTCCGAGAAAACCTGTTCGTCCTCCGCGTCTCGAGCGGCTCTGTCCGTGTCGTCGCGGGGCGTTCGCGTGACCGCGCGCCTCACCGCCCGCCGAGCGCGTCGGTGAAGAACGCGCGCGCGATCGCGATGGCGTCGGCGCGTGCGGCCGCGTCGGCCGGGAGGCTCCGGGGGCTGCGGCCGGGGGCGTCGAAGCCATGGGTGGCGCCCGGATAGACGGTGAGCGCGATGTCGGCGCCTTCGGCGCGGCTCCTGTCCACCAGCGTGACGCAGCGTCGCGGCGAGACCTCCGCGTCGGCGTCGCCGATCAACACCCGGACCGGCGCGTAGGGCCGCAGGCCGGCCTTGAACGCGCCCCGCAGGCCGCAGCCCGGATAGAACGCCAGCGCGGCCCGGAACCCGGTCGCCGGCGTCGCCGCGGGCGCGTTCGGCCCGGCCCCCGGCGGCGGCGCCGCCATGGCGGCCAGCACGGCGCTGCCGCCGTTCGACCAGCCTTGGAGGCCGATGCGGTCGGCGATCACGTCGTCGCGGCCGCGCAGCCAGGCGAGCGCCCCGTCGGCGTCGAGCGGACGCACCGTCACCTCGTTCACGTCGGCCGGACGCTGCGCATGCGTGCCGCGGGCGAAGCCGGCCGGATGGCCGCGCGGGCCGAAACCGTCGACCAGCACGGCGACGTAACCTTGCGCCGCCCAGAAGCGGCCCCAGAAGGCGTGCCGCCGCGACAGGGTCGAGGCATCGTAGCGACCGCCCGCGCGCGAAGAATAGGCGCCGCCGCGGCCGTGCATCATCACCACGGCGGGGTGGCGGCCGGAGTCGGCCGGCGCGAACACGTATCCGACCAGGGTCGTGCGCCCGTCGGCGCTCGGAAAGGTGACGCGCGCGGGCAACGTTCGGTCGGCCGGCGCGGCCGCGGCGGGAAGCATCGAGAGCGCGAGCATCGGCAGGGCGGCCGGCAGGCGCCGGGGGGAGGGACGGGGCGGCCCGCTCACCACGGGGCGAAGACGCGGCGGATGTAGCGGCGCGTCCCGAGCGTGCCGATTAGGAACACCACGGTGTTGCCGGTCCACGAGGTGTCGCCGGTGAGCATGCTCCAGCCGAGCATGGCGGCGAGACCGCCGATCAGAGCGCCGGGGTGAACCCGCCGATACAGCCCGACGAGCAGATGGGTCAGGATCGAATCCGCCGACACGCCGTGCAGCTCGGAGCGCGGCGAGCCGCGCCGGGCGTCGGCCAGGCGGCTGTGGACGCGCTGCAGGGCGGCCTCGGCGGCGATCCGCTCGCCCGGCGTCGTGGCGCCGGCGAACAGCGCCTCGATCTTCTGCAGCTTCTCGCGAAGATCGCTCTCGGTGGACATCGCGGCCCCTGGACTCGAGTCGTGCCACGACCGAAGCGACCACCGGACGTGCCCAGCGTCAAGCCGGACGCGCGAGTGCCCGGGGCACGGGCACATCTTCTGCGCGCGCGTCTCGGGTCGGCCGGCGTCGCGGGCACGCCGCGAGCGGTGATTCGCGCCGCCCTTCGGGGCGGAGCCGCCCAGGTCCGACTCGGCCGGGGCGCGCCGGACGGCGATCACGCACGCGGCATTTGCGAATTCACGAGCGGCCTCGAAAGCGAACCGGGCCGGCCGGCCGCACGCGCTGGTGGACGATCAGCCGCCGTCTCTCACACGCCGGCGCCCGAGAGCGCGAAAACCACGATTTGCTAATCAGTAGAATAGCGAGGAGCGCCGCGCGTTCGGGCGGGTCCGCCATACCGAAACGGTCGTACTTACGGATATTCATGCCGTGCCGGCCGGCGTAGCGTTCCGCCGGGTCACGAATGAAGGGCACTCGAGGCGGGCGAGCACGCCCCGCCGCCGCCTCCTCGTCGAATCAAATCATCAGCTCGTCGAACGCGCCGCCCGTCGCGGCGCGCCGCTTGCGCCTGCGCGTGATCCGACGACCCCCGTGCCGCCGGGCGACGTCTGCCGTCCCGGCCCATCGCGACATCGTCTCGGAGCTGGTCTTGAGGATTCTGAAAGCCATCAACAAAGTCCCGGGGGGACTGATGGTCGTGCCGCTGTTCCTCGGCATGGCGGTCAACACCTTCACGCCGAATCTCCTGAAGATCGGCGGCTTCACCGAAGCGCTCAGCGGCGTCGGCTATCCCACCGTGCTCGGCATGTTCCTGTTCACGGCCGGAACCAAGATGACGCTGAAGACCGCGCCCCGCATGCTCAAGCGCGGCTTCGGCATCCTGGTCGCCAAGGTCGGCATCGCCACCACGATCGCGCTCTCGGTCGCCTATTTCCTCGGCGGCGACCTGTTCGGCCTGTCGAAGCTCGCCCTCCTCGTGGCGATGAGCGACACCAACGGCGGCATGTTCCTGGCCCTCACCAGCGCCATGGGCGACAAGGAGGACGCCGGAACCTACGTGCCGCAGAGCATCGAGACCGGCCCGTTCCTGACCATGATCATCCTGGTCGGCGCCGGCCTCGCCAACATCCCGTGGATGACCATGGTGTCGGTGATCGCGCCGATCGCGGCGGGTGCCATCCTGGCCAATCTCGACGAGGATCTGCGCGAGTTCTTCGGCTCGCACGAGCCGATCATCGTGCCCTTCATGGCGTTCACGCTCGGTCAGAACATCAACCTGATGAACGTCGTCAACGGCGGCCTGCTTGGCGTCGTGCTCGGCATCATGACGCTGGTGATCACCGGCCTGTGCTGCATCGCAGCCGACAAGCTGCTCGGCGGCTCGGGCATCGCGGGCGCGGCGGCGTCGAGCACGGCCGGCAACTCGGCGGCGGTGCCGAAGGCGGTCGCCATGGCGGACCCGACCTACGCGGCGATCGCTCCGATCGCCACCGTCCAGGTCGCCGCCTCGGTGATCGTCACCGCGGTTTTGACTCCGATCCTCACCTCGTGGATGTACAACCGCGTCCAGAAGCAGCGCGCCGCCGCCGGCCGGACGGCGACGCCCGGTGCGGCTCCTGCCGCGACACCGGCGACCGCCGGTGCGGCGCCGGCCGAGTGACGTGAACCAGAACGCCGGAGTGCCATCATGAACAGCATCGACCGCGCAACCGCCGACACGCTGATCGCCCGGGCGATCGGCCAGGCGGTCGCCGACTACAAGCGCCCGATCTGCGTCGCCGTCGTCGACGGGACCGGCCATCTCGTCGGCTTCTCGCGGATGGACGGGGCGCCGCTGCGCTCGATCCAGATCGCCATCGGCAAGGCCTACTCGGCGGCGCGCCTCGGCGTGCACACCGACGCCTTCCTGGAGCGGCTGCATCGTGAGCAGGTGCAGGCCCGCGACTTCTGCGACGAGAAGATCACGTCGCTGCCCGGCGGCGCCGTGCTCAAGAGCGGCGACGGTGCCGTGATCGGCGGCGTCGGCGTCAGCGGCTTGAAGTCGGAGGAGGATCAGGCGATCGTCCACGCCCTCGCCGATCTCGTCGGCCGCGACGCGCTCTGAGCCGCTGCGGCGACATCCTGTGAAGGTCGTTCGGGCGGACTCCGGCCGGGGCCCGCCCGCTCGGCGCCGGCCCGCGGCGCCGGTCCGGCGCTGCGGCGCCCGCCGGCAGCGCCCACCAATGTCCAACGAGCCAAGGACCGAACCTCCATGTCCAAGCCGAAAGTTCTCGTCACCCGCATGATCCAGCAGGAGAACATCGATCGCCTGCGCGAGCGCTTCGACGTCGAGATCAACCCGGACGACCGCGCCTACACCAAGGACGAGCTGAAGCAGAAGGTCGCCGGCAAGGATGCCGTGCTGTCGATGCTGACCGACACGATCGACGGCGAGGTGCTGGACGCCGCCGGGCCGCAGTGCAAGATCGTCGCGAACTTCGCGGTCGGCTACAACAATTTCGACGTCGCCGCGGCGACGCAGCGCGGCGTCATCCTGACCAACACGCCGGGCGTGCTCGACGACGCCACCGCGACCCACACCATCACGCTGATGCTCG
The DNA here is from genome assembly GCF_042682915.1 of Rhodoplanes azumiensis. Lineage (NCBI taxonomy): Bacteria > Pseudomonadati > Pseudomonadota > Alphaproteobacteria > Hyphomicrobiales > Nitrobacteraceae > Rhodoplanes > Rhodoplanes azumiensis. The sequence goes on from NZ_JBHUIW010000011.1 coordinate 146,051, forward strand.
CGATGGCGCGTCGCATCGTCGAGGCCGACAAGTTCGTGCGCGCCGGCAAGTGGGGCAGCTGGGCGCCGCTGTTCTTCATGGGCCTCGACGTCGACGGCCGCACGCTCGGCCTCGCCGGCGCCGGCCGCATCGGCAAGAACGTCGCCCGCAAGGCGGCCGCCTTCGGCATGAAGATCCTCTACACCGACGTGAAGCCCGATCCGGATTTCGAGAAAAGCCTCGGGGCGCGGTTCGTCGACAAGGCGACCCTGCTGGCCGAATCCGACTACGTGACGTTGCACGTGCCGCTGCTGCCGGAGACCCGCCACTGGATCGGCGAGAAGGAGCTCGCCGCCATGAAGCCGACCGCGGTGCTGATCAACGCGGCGCGCGGGCCGGTGGTCGACGAGAAGGCGCTGGCGCGCGCCCTGAAGGACAAGGTGATCTGGGGCGCCGCCCTCGACGTGCTCGAGAACGAGCCTTCGGTCGAGCCCGAGCTCCTCGGCCGCGACAACGTGATCCTCGCGCCGCACATCGCCTCGGCCACGCCGGAGACGCGGATGAACATGGGCCGCATCGCGGTCGCCAACATCGTCAAGGTGCTGTCGGGCGAAGCCCCCGACACCTGCGTCAATCCCGCGGTGCTGAAGAGTTGATACCAACGGCCTCCGGCACTGCTCACACCGTCACCTTGAGGTGGCAGCGCGAAGTGCAGGCCTCGAAGGGCGCCGGCCATCGATCTCGGGCTCGCCCGAGATCGACACCATCGAAGCCAAGTCGGCGACGCCGACTTGGGGGGCCGCATCCTTCGAGGCCCTTCGGAGTTTACACTCGGGCCGCGCGAAGCGCGGACCCGGGTGCCGGGCGGCTCAGGATGACGGGTCAAGGCGCAGGGCCGTGGGTATACGGCGCCGTCGGATGTGACGCGAAACCGACGTCCGCTCGTTCATCCGTGGAAGTCGATGCCGGCGAGGCTCACGGCCGGCTCCGCGCCGCGGCGGGCTCGGCCTTCGGCTTGTCGTCGGCCGGGACGGCGGCGGTATTGAACGGCACGAAGTCCTGATGCACGCAGCGGTCGGTGCCGATCGCGGTGCGCCAGTCGATCACCTTCTCCTTCAGGATGAAGAAGGCGTAGTAGACGGCGTGCCGGGCCTCGGGGTCCGAGCGCAGGCAGACGATCCAGGCCGGCCCGCCGATGCGCTCGATCCAGCGCGGCTCCGCGATCGCGAGACCGGCCGCGTCGATCGGCGTGCTCGCCTGCTTCATCGCCTCGGCGACGAGCTTGCGATAGGCCGGCACCGGCTCGGGCGACAGCACCGCGGTCTTCTCGTAGGAGTCGTCGAAGAACGGGCCGCTCAGGCTGCAGCCGGCGAGCGCGACCCCGAGACCGAGGGCGATCGCGACTGTCCGCCCGCATGACGCCGACGGCGATCGACGGCCGGTGCGTGGTGGGGGCCGGCTCCGTTCGGCCGATCGGTCGCGATCCTGCCCGCCACGTCGTGTCACACTCGCCTTCACGCCCTTGCCCCGACGATCAACGCCCCGCTTCTCGCCTGCCGGAGACTTGCGTCGAATTTGCGATGCAGGGCGACGGTCGGCACGGCGGCCGGCGAGGCTTTCGTTCACGCGCCCGCCGGCACCACTCAGCCGCGCATCAGCGCCGTGACATGCACGGCGACCGAGCGGGCCAGGCCCTGCAGGTCGTAGCCGCCTTCCAGGAGCGAGACGAGCCGGCCGCCGCAGCAGGTGTCGGCGACGTCCATCATCCGCTTGGTCACCCAGGTGTAGTCGGGCTCCAGGAGGTTGATGTTGGCGAGCGGGTCGCGCATGTGCGCGTCGAAGCCGGCGGAGAGCACCACGAGGTCGGGCCGAAAGTCGAGCAGGCGCGGGATGATCACGCTCTCGAACGCCTCCTGGAACTCGTCGCCGCCGTCGCCGGCCCGCAACGGCGCGTTGACGATGGTGCCGTGCTCGCCCCGCTCGGAGGCGGCCCCGGTGCCGGGATAGAGCGGCATCTCGTGGGTCGAGCAGTACATCACGTTGCGGTCGGCCCACAGGATGTCCTGGGTGCCGTTGCCGTGATGGACGTCGAAGTCGATGACGGCGACCCGCTCGGCGCCGTGCCGGTCGCGGGCGTGGCGGGCCGCGATCGCGGCGTTGTTGAAGAAGCAGAAGCCCATCGGCTGGGTGATCTCGGCGTGGTGGCCGGGCGGCCGCATCGCGCAGAAGGCGTTGGCGACCCGTCCCGTCATCACCTCGTCGACGGCCAGCACGGCGCCGCCGACGGCGCGCAGCGCCGCCTCGTAGGTGCCGGGCGACATCGAGGTGTCGGAATCGAGCTGCACCATGCCCTCGGTCGGCGCCGCCTCACGGATCGCGTCGATGTAGTCCTGGGTGTGGCACAGGGCGATGCGGTCGATGGCACAGACCGGTGCCTGGTCGCGGGCGAGCGACTGGAACGCCTCCTGCTCGAGCACGCGGTCCACCACGCGGATACGGTCGGGCCGCTCGGGATGGCCGAGCGGCGGGATGTGTTCGAGGGCGGCCGGATGGGTGATGTACAGGGTCGTCATCGGATGCATCGGTGATGGAATTTCAACCATATCGCGTCGTCGGCGCCCTGGTGTCAAAAGAATCTTCGCGGCGGGCTTGTGCCGGCCGGGCGCGTCGCGGGTCGACGCGGCGGCGAACCCTCCGCGCCAGTGTCGCGGGTCGGGTGTCGCGGGTCGGGTGTTTGGGGCCGGGCGTCTCGGACACAGGGCCGGAGCGGCGGCGTCGCGCGACCGCGAATCTGGCGAGACACTGGAACCGCTCTGTTGATCCGGGCCGGGCGGGCACGTATGGTCGCGCCCGCGAAACGCCGCCATGGGGCGTAGCCAAGTGGTAAGGCAGCGGATTTTGATTCCGCCATTCCCTGGTTCGAATCCAGGCGCCCCAGCCAGGCCCCTTCAAGTCTTTGAGAACTATGAGGGTCGTCGCGGCGACGCGCGCGGCGGCGTCGCCGCCTGCGGGGCCGCCGCGCGCCGGCGCGACCTTCGTGTCTCTCCCACGGGAGCGCCGCGGGTTCGGTCGATCGGGCGGAAAGCGTCTCAGGACCGCTTGTAGCGGTTCGGCACGAAGGGCATCGGCGCGACCCGGACCGGCAGCCGCTTGCCGCGCACGTCGGCGGAGAGCAGCGTCCCTGCCGCCGCGCACTCCGCCGTGACGTAGCCCATCGCGACCGGCGCGCCGAGGCTCGGCCCGAAGCCGCCCGACGTCACCGCGCCGACCGGGGCGCCGCCCTCGGCCGGCGCGTAAAGCATCGTGTGGGCGCGGACCGGTGCCCGCCCCTCGGGCAGCAGGCCGACGCGGCGGCGCGCCGTCCCCTCGGCGAGCTGGCGCAGGATCACGTCGGCACCCGGAAACCCGCCGGCGCGGGGGCCGCCCGTCCGTCGCGACGTCTGGATGCTCCAGGCGAGCCCCGCCTCGATCGGCGTCGTGTGCGTGTCGAGATCGCTGCCGTAGAGGCAAAGGCCGGCCTCGAGCCGCAGGCTGTCGCGCGCCCCGAGCCCGATCGGCGCGACGTCGGGGTTCTGGAGCAGCGCCTCGCACAGTGCCTCCGCCTTGGCGGCCGGGACGCTGATCTCGTAGCCGTCCTCGCCCGTGTAGCCGGAACGCGACACCAGGCAGGCTTCGCCCAGGATCGTCACGGGCTGCGAATCCATGAATTTCATGGCCGCGACCGCGGGGGCGAGCGCGGCGAGCGCCGCCTCCGCCTTCGGCCCCTGCAGGGCGATCAGGGCACGGTCGGGCAGGGGCTCCACGGTGCAGCGGTTGCCCAGCGCCGCGCGCAGATGAGCCTCGTCGGCCGCCTTGCAGGCGGCGTTGACGACGAGAAACAGATGATCGCCCTGGTTGGACACCATCAGGTCGTCGAGGATGCCGCCGGCCGCATCGGTGAACAGCGCATAGCGCTGCCGGCCCGGCGCCAGCGACACGATGTCGGCCGGCACCAGCGTCTCCAGCGCGAGCGCGGCGTCCTCGGCCTTTCCCGAGGGGGCCCGCAGCACGATCTGGCCCATGTGGGAGACGTCGAACAGGCCGGCCTTCTCGCGCGTGTGAAGATGCTCGGTCAGGATGCCGGCCGGGTACTGCACCGGCATGGCGTAGCCGGCGAACGGCACCATGCGGGCACCGCGCCGACGATGCAGCGCATCGAGCGGCGTGTGGCGAAGAGCGGACGGGGACGTTTCGGAGGTTGTCTCGGTCATTGCGGTCCTGGCGCGGTCTCGGCGCGGGTCGGACCCTCTGCCGGTGACGCCGATCGGCGCCGCAATGTGGAGAAAGGCGGCCGCCGGCGCAAGGGCGCGCCGGCGGCCGTGTCTCGGTCGGGCGGACCGGCCGGGGCGGCCGGCCGGTCCGGATGGTGGTGATCGCTTGGGCTCAGACGAAGCGGAAGTCGTCGGCCGTGAGGGCCGAGAGCTGCGCGTTCCACAGGGTCAGCGTGGTGTCGGCGTCGATGGCGAAGACGACGTCGTCACCGGCCTGGACGGCCGTGGCCATCGCGGCGGCGTAGTCGGCGAACAGGTCGGTCGAGAACGCGATCACGTCCTCGCCGGCCGTGAAGCCGTCGACGAAGTCGCGGCCGTAGCCGGCCTTGAACACGAAGGTGTCGTGGCCCTCGCCGCCGATCAGGATGTCGATCCCGGCGCCGCCGTCGAGCGTGTCGTCACCGGCGCGGCCGTCGAGCAGGTTGTCGCCGGCATTGCCGGTGATCACGTTGCCGAGGCTGTTG
>NZ_JBHUIW010000012.1:0-149446 GCF_042682915.1 Rhodoplanes azumiensis
GCCTGTCCACAAATCCCCAGCTCCTAAACCACTCAAAATCTAATGGTTGCTACGAAGCAACAACGAAGTAAAAGAGCCGCCCCGAGGGGCGGCTCTTCGTCGCTTGTCCTACTCTGCGGCGGGCAGCGCCGCCGGCTGCTCCGGCGGCTTGTCCGACGACACTTTCTCGCGCTCCTCGAGGATCAGCGAGTCGCGCTTGCTGGCGATCTCGCGCAGCACGTTCATCTGCGCGCCGGTGCCGGCCGGGATCAGGCGACCGACGATGACGTTCTCCTTGAGCCCGTCCAACGTGTCCGCCTTGCCGGCGACCGCCGCCTCGGTGAGCACGCGGGTGGTCTCCTGGAACGACGCCGCCGAGATGAACGAGCGGGTCTGCAGCGAGGCCTTGGTGATGCCGAGCAGGACCGGATGCGCCTTCGCCTCCTTCTTGCCCTCCTCGCGGGCGCGGGCATTGACCTCGTCGAACTCGACCCAGTCGATCTGCTCGCCCTGGATGAGGTCGGTCTCGCCGGCGTCGTCCACCTCGACCTTCTGCAGCATCTGGCGAACGATCACCTCGATGTGCTTGTCGTTGATCTGCACGCCTTGCAGCCGGTAGACCTCCTGGATCTCGTTGACCAGATAGGCCGCCAGCTCCTCGACGCCCTTGACCGCCAGGATGTCGTGCGGGGCGGGATTGCCCTCGACGATGTAGTCGCCCTTCTCGATGAGGTCGCCGTCCTGCAGATGGACGTGCTTGCCCTTCGGGATCAGGTACTCGCGCGGCTCGACGTCCTTCTCGTTCGGCTCGATGGTGAGCCGGCGCTTGTTCTTGTAGTCGCGCCCGAACCGCACCGTGCCGGAGATCTCGGCGATGACCGCCGCCTCCTTCGGGCGCCGCGCCTCGAACAGCTCCGCCACCCGCGGCAGACCGCCGGTGATGTCGCGGGTCTTGGCGCTCTCGGTCGGCATGCGCGCGATGGCGTCGCCGGCCTTCACCTTGGTGCCGGGATCGACCGAGAGGATGCAATCGACGGCGAGCTGGTAGCGGGCGTCGCCGCCGCGCGCCAGCTTCATCACCTTGCCCTCGTCGTCCTTGATGACGATCGCGGGGCGCAAATCCTGGCCGCGGCCGGAGGCCCGCCAGTCGATGACCACGCGCTTGGCGATGCCGGTCGACTCGTCGAGCGTCTCGGACATCGACTGGCCTTCGACCAGATCCTCGAAGCCGATGGTGCCCTCCGCCTCGGTCAGGATCGGCCGGGTGTAGGGATCCCACTCGGCGATGCGCTGGCCGCGCTTGATCTTGTCGCCCTCGTCGACCTTGACGCGCGAGCCGTACTGGATGCGGTGGACGGCGCGCTCGGTGCCGTCCTGATCGACCACCACCACGGCCATGTTGCGGGCCATGGCGATCAGCTCGCCGTCCGAGTTCCGCGCCATGCTGCGGTTCTTGATCCGGATCGTGCCTTCGAAGTTCGACTCGATGAAGGACTGCTCCGAGATCTGCGCCGCACCGCCGATGTGGAACGTGCGCATGGTGAGCTGGGTGCCCGGCTCGCCGATCGACTGCGCCGCGATGACGCCGACCGCCTCGCCCATGTTGACCGGCGTGCCGCGGGCGAGATCGCGCCCGTAGCAGGCACCGCACACGCCCGAGGTGGTCTCGCAGGTGAGCACGGAGCGGATCTTCAGCTCCTGCACGCCGGCCGTCACGATCCTCTCGACGTCACGCTCGTCGAGGAGCGTGTTGCGCGCCACGATCAGCTCGCCCGACGACGGATCGCGAACGTCCTCGGCCACGGTGCGCCCGAGGATGCGGCTGCCGAGCGAGGCCACCACGGTGCCGGCGTCGATGATCGCCCGCACCTTGATGCCGCTCGTCGTGCCGCAGTCGTCGGTCGTGATGATGCAGTCCTGCGCGACGTCGACGAGACGGCGCGTCAGGTAGCCCGAGTTGGCGGTCTTGAGCGCCGTGTCGGCCAGGCCCTTGCGGGCGCCGTGGGTCGAGTTGAAGTACTCGAGAACCGAGAGGCCTTCCTTGAAGTTCGAGATGATCGGGCTCTCGATGATCTCGCCCGACGGCTTCGCCATCAGGCCGCGCATGCCGGCGAGCTGGCGCATCTGGGCGGGCGAACCGCGCGCTCCGGAATGGGCCATCATGTAGATCGAGTTGATCGGCACCTCGCGGCCCGTCGTCTCGTCCTTCCGGACCGCCGAGATCTCGCGCATCATCTCGTCGGCGATCTGCTCGGTGCACTTCGACCAGGCGTCGACGACCTTGTTGTACTTCTCGCCCTGGGTGATCAGGCCCTCGAGGAACTGCTGCTCGAAGTCCTTCGCCTCGGTGCGGGTCTTGTCGACGATCTCCCACTTCTTGCGCGGCACCACCATGTCGTCTTTGCCGAACGAGATGCCGGCCTTGAACGCGTGGTGGAAGCCGAGCGCCATGATGCGATCGCAGAAGATCACGGTCTCCTTCTGGCCGCAGTGCCGGTAGACCGTGTCGATCATGTTGGAGATCTCCTTCTTCGTCATCAGCTTGTTGACGACGTCGAAGGGAACCTTGCGGTGGCGCGGCAGCACCTGGGAGAGGAACACCCGACCCGGCGAGGTGTCGTACATGCGCACGACCTCGTCACCGTTCTCGTCGAGGCCGATCCAGCGGTACTTGATCTTGGTGTGCAGCGTGATCGCGCGCTCGCCGAGCGCGTGCTCGATCTCGGCCATGTTCGAGAAGGCCTTGCCCTGCCCCGGCTCGTTGTCGCGAAGGAGGGACAGGTAGTAGAGGCCGAGAACGATGTCCTGCGACGGCACGATGATGGGCGAGCCGTTTGCGGGGTGCAGGATGTTGTTCGTCGACATCATCAGCACACGCGCCTCGAGCTGCGACTCGAGCGACAGCGGCACGTGCACGGCCATCTGATCGCCGTCGAAGTCGGCGTTGAAGGCCGCGCAGACCAGCGGATGGAGCTGGATCGCCTTGCCCTCGATCAGCACCGGCTCGAACGCCTGGATGCCGAGGCGGTGCAGGGTCGGGGCGCGGTTCAACAGCACCGGATGCTCGCGGATGACCTCGTCCAGGATGTCCCAGACTTCCGGCTTCTCCTTCTCGACGAGCTTCTTGGCCTGCTTCACCGTGGTCGACAGACCCTTGGCGTCGAGCCGCGAGTAGATGAAGGGCTTGAACAGCTCGAGCGCCATCTTCTTGGGCAGGCCGCACTGATGCAGCTTGAGCTCGGGTCCGACGACGATCACCGAGCGGCCCGAATAGTCGACGCGCTTGCCGAGCAGGTTCTGGCGGAACCGGCCCTGCTTGCCCTTGAGCATGTCGGCGAGCGACTTCAGCGGGCGCTTGTTGGCACCCGTGATGACGCGGCCGCGGCGGCCGTTGTCGAACAGCGCGTCGACGGCTTCCTGCAGCATCCGCTTCTCGTTGCGGATGATGATGTCCGGCGCGCGCAGCTCGATCAGCCGCTTGAGGCGGTTGTTGCGGTTGATGACGCGGCGATAGAGATCGTTGAGGTCCGACGTCGCGAAGCGGCCGCCGTCGAGCGGGACGAGCGGGCGCAGATCCGGCGGGATAACCGGCACGACGGTGAGGATCATCCACTCCGGCTTGTTGCCGGACTGGGTGAAGGCCTCGATCAGCTTGAGCCGCTTGGCGAGCTTCTTCGGCTTCAGGTCGGAGGTCGACTCGGCGATCTCCTTGCGCAGATCCGCCGCGAGCTTGTCGAGGTCCATGCCCTTGAGCAACTCGCGGATCGCCTCGGCGCCGATCATCGCCGTGAAACTGTCCGCCCCGTACTCGTCCTGCGCCCGCAGATACTCCTCCTCGGAGAGCAGCTGCCGGTTCTGCAGGGGCGTGAGGCCGGGCTCGAGCACCACGTAGTACTCGAAATAGAGGATCCGCTCGAGATCCTTCAGGGTCATGTCGAGCAGCAGGCCGATGCGGCTCGGCAGCGACTTCAGGAACCAGATGTGCGCCACCGGCGCGGCGAGCTCGATGTGGCCCATCCGCTCGCGCCGGACGCGCGAGAGAGTCACCTCGACGCCGCACTTCTCGCAGATGATGCCCTTGTACTTCATGCGCTTGTACTTGCCGCACAAGCACTCGTAGTCCTTGATCGGACCGAAGATGCGGGCGCAGAACAGGCCGTCGCGTTCCGGCTTGAAGGTCCGGTAGTTGATGGTCTCCGGCTTCTTGATCTCGCCGTAGGACCACGACAGAATCTTTTCCGGGCTCGCGATCGAGATACGGATCTGGTCGAACACCTGGGCCGGCACCTGCGGCCCGAAAAGATTCATGACCTCTTGATTCATTGCTGTCTCCACACTTGGTGGGGTTCGACCGACGCCCGATCCGCGGATCGTTCCGCAACCGCCGTGTCGTTCCTTGGAAAACCGCCCGTGACCGAACGCACGCGGGCACCGCGCCGCGGCGGGGCCGCGGCGGCGGGAGGGCCGGGTGTCACCCGGCCCGCAGGACCGTCACTCGGCCGCCTCCGCGGAGTCGCTCGGGCCGCGCTGGTTCTTGGAATTGTGCAGGTCGACGTTGAGGCCGAGCGAGCGCATCTCCTTGACCAGCACGTTGAAGGACTCGGGGATGCCCGCCTCGAAGGTGTCGTCTCCGCGCACGATCGACTCGTAGGCCTTGGTGCGACCGGCGACGTCGTCGGACTTCACGGTGAGCATCTCCTGCAGCGTGTAGGCGGCCCCGTAGGCCTCCAGCGCCCAGACCTCCATTTCGCCGAAGCGCTGTCCGCCGAACTGCGCCTTGCCGCCCAGCGGCTGCTGGGTGACGAGCGAGTACGGGCCGATCGAGCGGGCGTGGATCTTGTCGTCGACCAGGTGGTGGAGCTTCAGCATGTAGATGTAGCCCACCGTCACCTTGCGGTCGAACTGATCGCCGGTGCGGCCGTCGTACAGCGTCACCTGCCCGGAGCAGTCGAGCCCGGCGAGGTTCAGCATGGTCTCGATGTCGTGCTCCTTGGCACCGTCGAACACCGGGGTGGCGATCGGCACGCCCTTGCGCAGGTTCGAGCCGAGCTCGACGAGCTCGCCCTCGCCCAGCGACTGGATGGTCTTGTCGTCGCCGTAGACCTTGTCGAGCGTCTCCTTGAGCGGCTTGAGATCGGCGCGCGCGTAATACGCGTCGATCGCCTCGCCGATGCGCTTGCCGAGGCCGGCGCAGGCCCAGCCCAGATGCGTCTCGAGGATCTGCCCGACATTCATGCGGCTCGGCACGCCGAGCGGGTTGAGCACGATGTCGACCGGCTGGCCGTCGGCCAGGAACGGCATATCCTCGGCGGGCACGATCTTGGACACCACGCCCTTGTTGCCATGACGGCCCGCCATCTTGTCGCCGGGCTGGATCTTGCGCTTCACCGCGACGAAGACCTTGACCATCTTCATCACGCCGGGCGGCAGCTCGTCGCCGCGCTGCAGCTTCTCGACCTTGTCGAGGAAGCGCTGCTCCAGGCCCTTCTTGCTCTCCTCGTAGGACTTCCGGATCGCCTCGATCTCGCTCATCAGCTTGTCGTCGGCAGTGGCGAACAGCCACCACTGCGACCGCGGATACTCGTCGAGCGAGGCGCGGACGATCTTGGTGTCCTTCTTGAAGCCCTTCGGGCCGGCGATGGCGGTCTTGCCGTCGAGCATCTCGGCGAGGCGGCCGTAGACGTTGCGGTCGAGGATCGCCTGCTCGTCGTCGCGGTCCTTGGCGAGCCGCTCGATCTCCTCGCGCTCGATGGCGAGCGCGCGCTCGTCCTTCTCGACGCCGTGGCGGTTGAATACCCGCACCTCGACGACCGTCCCCTGGACGCCGGGCGGCACCCGCAGGGAGGTGTCGCGCACGTCCGAGGCCTTCTCGCCGAAGATGGCGCGCAGGAGCTTCTCCTCCGGCGTCATCGGGCTCTCGCCCTTCGGCGTGATCTTGCCGACCAGGATGTCGCCGGCATGGACCTCGGCACCGATGTAGACGATGCCGGCCTCGTCGAGATTCTTGAGCGCCTCTTCCGAGACGTTCGGGATGTCGCGGGTGATCTCCTCCGGCCCGAGCTTGGTGTCGCGGGCCATCACCTCGAACTCTTCGATGTGGATCGACGTGAACACGTCGTCCTTCACGATCCGCTCGGAGAGCAGGATCGAGTCCTCGAAGTTGTAGCCGTTCCACGGCATGAACGCGACGAGCACGTTGCGGCCGAGCGCGAGCTCGCCGAGCTCGGTCGACGGACCGTCGGCGATGATGTCGCCCTTGGCCACCGAGTCGCCCACCTTCACCAACGGACGCTGGTTGATGCAGGTGTTCTGGTTCGAGCGCTGGAACTTCTGCAGCCGATAGATGTCGACGCCCGACTTGGTCGGGTCGAGATCCTCGGTGGCGCGCACCACGATACGGGTGGCGTCCACCTGGTCGATGACGCCGGTGCGGCGCGCCGCGATGGCGGCGCCCGAGTCCCGCGCGACGACGCCCTCCATGCCGGTGCCGACGAACGGCGCCTCGGCGCGCACCAGCGGCACGGCCTGCCGTTGCATGTTCGAGCCCATCAGGGCGCGGTTGGCGTCGTCGTTCTCGAGGAACGGGATCAGCGCCGCGGCGACCGAGACGAGCTGCTTGGGCGACACGTCCATGTAGTCGACGCGGTCCGGCGGCATCATCAGCACGTCGCCGGCGTGGCGGCAGACGATCAGATCCTCGGTGAACTTGCCGTCGGCGTCGACCGGCTGGTTGGCCTGGGCGACGTAGTAGCGCCCCTCCTCCATGGCCGACAGATAGATCACGTCGTCGGTGACCCGGCCGTCCTTGACGCGCCGGTAGGGCGTCTCGACGAAGCCGTACTTGTTCACCCGCGCATAGGTGGCGAGCGAGTTGATCAGGCCGATGTTCGGACCTTCCGGCGTCTCGATCGGGCAGATGCGGCCGTAATGGGTCGGGTGCACGTCGCGCACCTCGAAGCCGGCGCGCTCGCGGGTCAGACCGCCCGGGCCGAGCGCCGACAGGCGCCGCTTGTGGGTGATCTCCGAGAGCGGGTTCGTCTGGTCCATGAACTGCGAGAGCTGCGACGAGCCGAAGAACTCGCGCACCGCCGCCGCCGCCGGCTTGGCGTTGATCAGATCCTGCGGCATCACGGTGCCGATGTCGACCGAGCTCATCCGCTCCTTGATGGCGCGCTCCATGCGCAGGAGGCCGATGCGGTACTGGTTCTCCATCAGCTCGCCGACCGAGCGGACGCGGCGGTTGCCGAGATGGTCGATGTCGTCGATCTGGCCCTTGCCGTCGCGCAGATCCACCAGCGTCTTGATCACGCCGAGAATGTCTTCCTTGCGCAGCACCCGGATGGTGTCGGGGCACTGCAGGTCGAGGCGCATGTTCATCTTCACGCGGCCGACCGCCGACAGGTCGTAGCGCTCGCTGTCGAAGAACAGCGACTGGAACATCGCCTGCGCGGTGTCGAGCGTCGGCGGCTCGCCCGGGCGCATCACCCGATAGATGTCGAACAGGGCGTCCTCGCGCCGCATGTTCTTGTCGACGGCGAGCGTGTTGCGGATGTAGGCGCCGATGTTGACGTGGTCGATGTCGAGGACCGGGACGTCCTTGTAGCCGACCTCGGAGAGGAGCTTCAGGGTCTTCTCGGTGATCTCCTCGCCGGCCTCGACGTAGATCTCGCCCGTGTTGGCGTTGACGAGATCCTCGGCGATGTAGGAGCCGATCAGCTCGTCGTCGGTCATTCGCAGCGCCTTGAGACCCTTCTCCTGAAGGAGGCGCGCCTGACGGACCGTGATCTTCTTGCCGGCCTCGACCACCACCTTGCCGGTGTCGGCGTCGACGAGGTCGTTGATCGCCTTGTAGCCCTTCATCCGGTTGGCGTCGAAGGGCACGCGCCAACCGTCCTTGGTCTTCTTGTAGACGATCTGGCTGTAGAAGGTGTTGAGGATCTCCTCGCCGTCCATGCCGAGCGCGTACAGCAGCGACGTCACCGGAATCTTCCGGCGCCGGTCGATGCGCGCATAGACGATGTCCTTGGCGTCGAACTCGATGTCGAGCCAGGAGCCGCGATACGGGATGATGCGGGCCGCGAACAGGAGCTTGCCCGAGGAGTGGGTCTTGCCCTTGTCGTGGTCGAAGAACACGCCCGGCGAGCGGTGCATCTGGGAGACGATGACGCGCTCGGTGCCGTTGACGATGAAGGTGCCGTTGTTGGTCATGAGCGGGATGTCGCCCATGTAGACATCCTGCTCCTTGATGTCCTTGACCGACTTGGCGCCCGTCTCCTCGTCCACGTCGAACACGATCAGCCGCAGCGTCACCTTCAGCGGCGCGGCATAGGTCATGCCGCGCTGGCGGCACTCGTCCACGTCGTACTTGGGCGGCTCGAACTCGTAGCGCACGAACTCGAGCTGCGCCGTGTTCGAGAAATCGGAGATCGGGAACACCGACTTGAAGACGGCCTGCAGCCCTTCGTCCGGCCGCCCGCCTTTCGGTTCCTGGATCAGCAGAAACTGGTCGTAGGACGCCTTCTGAACCTCGATGAGGTTCGGCATCTCCGCCACTTCCTGAATCTTGCCGAAGAACTTGCGAACCCGCTTACGACCGGTGAACGTCTCTGCCATCGTGGCCTCTCGCTTCCTCCGACGGCCGAAATGGCCGCGGGGGGCTTCCGGGCTCTCGCGAGCGTTGCCGGAAGCGGCATGCCGGTGGGCTCTTCGCGACGTCTCCCGCGACTCGTCCGCGCGCCCGCCGTTAAGGTCGGGCGGCCCGGGCTTGCCCGGACCGCACAATCGTCATGTCGATCCGGGTGCGCCCTGGAGCGCGGCGCGACCCGGATCACGCAAACCTCGTGCCACCCGTGCGGACGGCGTCGATTCCGCAATATAGGAACGGAATCGATTGACAAAGCTCACGATTACTTGAGTTCGACCTTGGCGCCCACCTTCTCGAGGGTCGCCTTGATCTTCTCGGCCTCGTCCTTGTTGACGCCTTCCTTGACCGGCTTCGGGGCACCCTCGACCAGATCCTTGGCCTCCTTCAGGCCGAGACCGGTGAGCGCGCGCACCTCCTTGATGACCTCGATCTTCTTGTCACCGGCGGCGGCCAGGATGACGTTGAACTCGGTCTTCTCCTCGACCGGCGCCGCGGCGGCGGCGGCCGGGCCGGCCGCGACGGCCACGGCGGCGGCGGCGGACACGCCCCACTTCTCCTCGAGCAGCTTGGCCAGCTCGGCCGCCTCGAGCACGGTGAGGCTCGACAGGTCGTCAACGATCTTCTGCAGATCAGCCATTGCAGTCAGTCCTTGTTGGTTTCGACTAGTTCGGGTTGGCGAGCGTCACGCCTCGCCCTTGCTGGCATAGGCCTGAACCACCCGCGCGAGCTTGCCGGCCGGCGCGTTGACGAGCTGCGCCACCTTGGTCGCCGGGGCCTGCACGAGGCCGACGATCTTCGCGCGGAGTTCGTCGAGGGACGGCAGCGTGGCGAGAGCCTTGACGCCGTCGGGGTTCAGGGCGGTCTTCCCCATCGCTCCGCCGAGGATGACGAACTTGTCGTTCGCCTTGGCGAAGTCGGAGACGACCTTCGGCGCCGCGATCGGATCACCCGAGTAGGTGAGCACGGTCGGCCCCTTGAGGAGGGGCGCGACGACCGCCGCGTCGGTGCCATCAAGAGCGATCTTGGCGAGACGGTTCTTGGCGACCTTCACGGACGCACCAGCCTGCTTGGCCTGCTTGCGCAGGGTCTGCATCTGGGCGACGGTCAGGCCGGCATAGTGAGCCACGACCACGACGTTGGAGGCCTTGAAGACCTCGTTCAGCGTCATGACGAGCTCTTTCTTTGCCGCTCGATCCACGTCTTGCTCTCTCTGGTTGATGGCCGCGAGGGCCACCGGTTGCATCGACCGCCCCTTCCCCGCCTCTCGCGAAGCGGCACCGGGACGGCGCTTCTTGCCCTGTCCCCCTCGGGCGCGAGCGCGCCGTCGGGTCAACCCGAGTCGGAACCGTACGGGGTCTCCCCCGAAACCGATCTTCCCCGTCTGTGCAGGCCCTTGCAGCGGATCCTCTGAGCAGAGAAGCCGCTCGCGGAGCGGAATTAAGCGTCTGCCGTTGCCGTTGAAGCGCGGGCGGAAGCACCTGCAGTCTCGGACAGGACCGACCGTTCGAACGGAACGGCCGCGTGCCGCGGAGAGTTGGCGGATCCGTCCCCTGGTCCCTTCAGATCGATCCCGTCGGATGCCCAAAAGGAACAGAGTCCTGTACCGCCAGATTTTCCGAGAACACGCAAGGGCGCGCCGACAAAGGGCCGGCGCGCCAGTGGGGGCTATTTAACGAGTCGAATGTGGTTTGCCAAGCCCCTCGTCTCCGGTTCGCGACGGAACCGGACGGAGCCGTGTTCGAGGTGGACCTGGCGATCGCGACACGACTCGCTCGGCGGCGCGTCGCCGCGTGTCGCACCTGGCCGTCAGGGCCGGCCCGATCACCGACCTATACCCTGGGATTATGTATGGAGTGTAATCGCCGGCAGCATAGGCGGCGTCGGCGCCGAACCGCAGCGCGTACCCGCGCCGTGTCACGGCCCCGAGCGGGGGTCGATGAGAGGCGCGGGATGGCCGGGCGAGAGATATCGACAGACAGAAGGGGTCGGCCTCCGCCGGAGCAGGCGGCGGAGGCCGATCTGTCGACCCGCGCGTGGCCACGGGAACGCCGGAGGCGTATGGGCACGGTTTAGCACGCCACCTGTTGTCCCGGTGTTGCGGAAGTCGCTAGAATTGTTTCGGTGGCGTGCTTCGGCTCATGCTCGCGCGACGGCTCATGCTCGCACGACCTGGACCGACGACGGCTCGGGCGGTCCTTCCGCCGGCGTTCGATCGTCCTCCGATGCCGTGGCCGAGCCGCCGTTCGGGCCGTCTGCCCGGGCCCGCACGATCACGTCGCCCGGCAAGGTGATCCGGGCGAGCAGACCGTGTGGGCTCGCATCCAGCAGCGCAAGCGAGCCGCCATGCGCAGCCGCGACCACCTGGGCGATCGAGAGGCCGAGCCCGAACCCGGTGGTTCCGTCCATGCTGCGGGCGCTCTCGCCGCGGGCGAAGGGGCGCAGCATCGCGCTCTTCTGGGCATCCGGAAGCCCCGGGCCATCGTCTTCCACGTCGATCGCGACCCGGTCCGCCGCGAGGCTCAACCGGACTGTCGCCCGTCCGGCGTAACGAACCGCATTGTCGACGAGATTCGTCACCGCGCGCTGCAGCTCGTCGGGGTGCCCGAGGATCACGGCATGGTCCGGTCCCGAATAGGTCACGGCATGGCCGAGATCGGCGAACTGGTCGCAAACGGTGGTCAGGCTCGCGGTCAGGTCGACCATGACCGGCGCGCGCGCCGACTGCCCGCTGCGCATGAAGACGAGCAGCGACTCGACCATTCCGCGCATTTGATCGAGATCGGCCAGCGCCTGGGCCCGCAGGACGTCGTCCTCGATGAACTCGCTGCGCAGCCGCAGCCGGGTGATCGGGGTGCGCAGATCGTGGCCGACCGCCGCCAGCATTTGCGACCGTTCCTCGACCATCGCTTTAATTCGTGCGCGCATCCCATTGAGAGCACGAGCAGCCACCTGGATTTCCTGCGGCCCGCGCTCGGCCAGCGGAACGATCTCGCCGTCCGGCCGGAACGCCTCCGCCGCGCTGGCGAAGGCGCGCAGCGGCCGCGTGAGCGCGAGCGCGGCCCAGCCGCTCAGCACGGTGACGAGGCTCGCCAGGATGACGATCGTCACCTGCAGCGGGCCGAACGGCGGCCGCCACCGCGGCGGCACGGTCGCGGCCAGTGCCGTCCCGTCGCTCAGCCGCACCGTGATGCGTCGCGGGGCGCCCGGCTCGGCCGGCGCGATCGCCGAGGCGGTGACCCCGGCCGGCAAAGCGCGCAGCTCGCGATCGAGCCCCCAGGGCTCGGGCGGCGGCCGGCCCGGCGGAGGCGCGAGGCCGGGTGACGGCGCGATCCGGCCCGGCACCGGGGGCATCACCTCGCCCCGGGCGAGCCCGAACTGCGGGAACGCCGTCGCGGCCCGCGCGATCAGGGCGTCGCGGCCGTCCGGATCGGCCTCGGCGAGCCGCACGAGCGCGACGAGCTGCGCCGCCATGTCCTCGCGGGCTCGCCCGTCGTCGCGATCGCCGAAGAACAACAGCAGGGTCAGCAGGCCGTGGATCCCCAGGAGCGAGACCACCACCAGGCCGGCGATCTGGGTTCCGATGGAGAGCGGGAACAGCCGCCCGAGCGCGGGCCTCATGACGCGACGGCGACCTCCGGCGTGAACACGTAGCCGCCGGACCGGACCGTGCGGATGATCTCGGGGTGGTGCGGGTCGGCCTCGATCTTGCGCCGCAGCCGGCTGATCAGCACGTCGATCGAGCGCTCGAAGGCACCGGCGGCCCGCCCCTGGGTGAGATCGAGCAGCTGATCGCGCGACAGCACCCGGGCGGGGTGCTCGCACAACGCCTGCAGGAGGTCGAACTCGCCGCCCGTGATCGCCACCGCCCCGCCCTCGGGATTGGTGAGCTTGGCGAGCCCGCAATCGAGCCGCCAGCCCAGGAAGGTCAGCACGCGGGGGCGTCGGCCGGCGGGACCGCGCAGGATCGAGTCGCTGCGCCGGAGAACCGCCTTCACCCGGGCGAGCAGCTCGCGCGGGTTGAACGGCTTGGCCAGATAGTCGTCGGCGCCCATCTCGAGACCGACGATGCGGTCGACCTCCTCGCCGCGCGCCGACAGGATGATCACCGGCACGCCGGACGCGTCGCGCAGCCGGCGGCACAGGCTCAGCCCGTCCTCGCCCGGCAGCATGAGGTCGAGCACGACGAGGTCGATCCGGCTCGTCCCCATCACGCGGTCCATCTCGCGGCCGTCGCCGGCGAGCGACACGCGGCACTCGTTGGCGCGCAGGTAGCGCGCGACGAGTCGGCTGATCTCCTGGTCGTCCTCGACGACCAGGATATGCGGAGTCTCGGTCATTCGGCCCCCCGTTTGGTCCTCTCGCATACGCATGATCGGCCGGGTTCGGGCGCGATTTCTCGTTTCTGCTTGTTTCTGCGTCACCGTCCGCAATCTCCCGAAACAACTCGGCGGCGCGGCGATCGCCGACGGACGGTGCTGGACCATCCCGGGTGGCGTTCCGATACACCGGCACGCACGGGTTCGCCACCCGCGGCGAACGAGACCCCGCCCTGCCCGACGCCCCAGGCGACCCGGGACGCCCTGCCCGCGTCGCTCCCGGGGCACCCGCCCTCGCCCGACATCCGGACGGCCGGGAGGCGGAGCGCGCTGTTCCTGCGCGGACCGGTCTGTTACACCGGCGCCTTTCGTCGTGCCGAGTGGAGTCATGATCGCAGCCGCGGCCCTTCTCGTGTCCCGGCCCCGACGCGCCGGCGGCCGTTCGTCGTCGCGGCCCGGCAGGCCGTCCAGGTCCGCATGAGCCGGACCGCCTTGATCCTCGGCGTCTCGGGCCAGGACGGCAGCCTGCTCGCCGAGCGGCTGTCGGCCGAGGGCACGGTCGTGCACGGCACGTCGCGCGACGCCGCCGGTAACCCGTTCGCGAACCTCGCCCGGCTCGGCATCCGGGAGCGCGTCACGGTCCACACCTGCGTGCCGGAGAACGTCTCCGACGTCCGGCGCCTGCTGGAGAGGGTGCAACCGGACGAGGTCTACAACCTCTCCGCCCAGAGCTCGGTCGGCCGCTCCTTCGCGGCCCCGCGCGAAACGATCGACAGCATTCTCGGCGCCACGGTCGGCATCCTCGACGCGATCCGCGACGTCGCGGCGCCGATCCGCTTCTGCAATGCGGGTTCGGGCGACGCCTTCGGCGATACCGGCCCGGACGGCGCCGACGAGACGACGCCGCTGCGGCCGCACAGTCCCTACGCGATCGCCAAGGCGGCGGCCCAGCGGACGGTCGAGACCTATCGCGAGACGTTCGGCCTGTTCGCCGTCACGGCGATCCTGTTCAGCCACGAATCGCCGCTGCGATCCGAGCGTTTCGTCACCCGGAAGATCGTCCGGGGGGCCGCCCGCATCGCCGCCGGCGAGATTTCCGGGCCGTTGCGGCTCGGCAATCTCGACGTCACCCGCGACTGGGGCTGGGCCGCGGACTATGTCGACGCCATGCGGCTGATGGTGCGCGCCGAGGCGCCCGCGGATCTGGTCGTCGCCACCGGCCGCGCGGCGACCCTGCGGGATTTCGCGGCCGCCGCCTTCGGCGCCTTCGGGCTCGACTGGGAGGCGCATGTCGTGTCGGTCGACGCGCTCAAGCGGCCGTCCGACATCGCGTTCTCGGTCGGCCGGCCGGATCGGGCGCGCGCGACGCTCGGCTGGACCGCCGAAACCCGCATGCCCGAGCTCGTCCGACGGCTCGCCATGGCGACCGGGACCGGCGCGCGAGCCGAGCGGTGAGGCCGGAGAGGTCGGGCGTCGACGATCCGCGGGCCGATCGTCGGACCCGACCCTCCCGCACCCCTTTTTGCCCGACGCGTCCGGACGCGGTATCGATGCGGCGCCGTCCGGGCGCACGCCGCTCGCGCCCACACCGTCCCGCCTCCGGAGTGTCCGCGCATGCCCATGAGGGCCGCCGAGCTGATCGCCCCCTTCCGCGTCACCAAAGGCCGCAAGTTCGCGCTGTCCGACATCGCGCCCGACGACACGCTCGGCCTCGACATCGAGAAGGAGGAGGCCAAGCTGCACATCGCGGCCGGCGTCGAGAGGCTCTCGGAGATGCAGGAGAAGCTCTACGCCCAGGACCGCTGGTCGGTGCTGCTGATCTTCCAGGCGATGGACGCGGCCGGCAAGGACGGCGCCATCAAGCACGTGATGTCGGGCGTCAATCCGCAGGGCTGCCAGGTCACCTCGTTCAAGCAACCTTCGGCGCTCGAGCTCGACCACGACTACATGTGGCGTTGCCTGATCCATCTGCCGGAACGCGGCCGCATCGGCATCTTCAACCGCTCCTATTACGAGGAGGTGCTGGTCGCCCGCGTCCACGAGGCGGTGCTGGCCCGCCAGAAACTTCCTCCCCGGCTCGTCGGCAAGCACATCTTCACGGAGCGCCACGAGGACATCGCGAATTTCGAGCGCTACCTCGCCCGCAACGGCACGCTGATCCTGAAGTTCTTCCTGCACGTTTCGAAGAAGGAGCAGAAGCGGCGCTTCATCGAGCGGCTCGACGAGGCCGAGAAGAACTGGAAGTTCTCCGGCGCCGACATCGCCGAGCGCCAGCACTGGAAGGCGTATATGCGCGCCTACGAGGACATGATCCGGGCGACCGCCGCTCCGCACGCGCCGTGGTTCGTCGTGCCGTCCGACAACAAATGGTTCGCCCGACTGGTGATCGTGGCCGCGATCGTCGAGGCGATGGGAACGCTCGACCTCGCCTTCCCGACCTTGTCGAAGTCCGAGCGCGCCGGCCTCCTGAAGGCCCGCGCCGCCCTCATGCGCGAGAACCACGACCGCTGACGCCGGCAGCCCGCAGCCCGCAGCCCCCGCCCCCGGGTCGCCGCAGCATCGAACCGCGCGGCGGCGACGGCGCTCTAATTCTTGTCGGCTCTTGAAACATCCGACCGACAGGACGACACTTGGGTCGGCGCAGCCGCCGCCCGTGATCACGTCACGAGATGCGTTCGGGAGACCCGCATGCATCGACATCGTTTTGCTCTTTCGGTTCTCGCCGCCAGCACCCTTCTCGCCGCCGTGGTCGGCTCCTGCCCGGCACAGGCCCAGAGCAAGAGCGACGTCGCCGGCTGCCAGTCGAGCAATCTCGACACCCGGCTCGCCGCCTGCGGCCGCATCATCGCGCAGGGCAGCAAGGTCTCGGCCAAGAACCGCTCCGCAGCTCATAACAACCGCGGGCAGGTCTATAACGAGCGCGGCCAGTACGATCAGGCGATCCGCGAGCTCGACGAGTCGCTGCGGCTCGATCCGACCAACGGCGCCGCCTTCAACAATCGCGGCGTCGCCTTCTCGGGCAAGGGCGACAACCAGCGCGCCGTGCGGGACTTCGACGATGCGTTGCGGCTGGGGGCGCGGAGCGCCACGGTCTGGGGCAACCGCGCCTCCATCCATCGCAGCCTCGGCAACACCGACCAGGCGCTGCGCGACTATGACGAGGCGATCCGGCTCGACCCGAAATCCGCCCCGCTGCGCAACGCCCGCGGCAATGTCTGGTTCGACAAGAACGAGTACGATCGCGCGATCGCCGACTACGAGGAGGGATTGCGGCTCTCTCCCAAGGACGCCGTGATCGTCCACAACCGCGGCAACGCCTACCGTCACAAGGGCGAGCACGATCGCGCCATCGTCGACTTCGACACCGTGATCCGCCTGTCGCCGACCTACGTCGCCGCCTGGGTCAACCGCGGCCACAGCCACCATGCGCGCCACGAGTACACGGAGGCGATCCGCGATTTCGACGAGGCGATCCGGCTGGAGCCGCGGTCGGGGCCCTATTACGCCTATCGCGGACGCACCTATCGGCTCGCCGGCGACGTCGACCGAGCACTCCGTGATCTCGACGAGGCGATCCGCCTCAACCCGCGCGACGACGGCGCCTGGCACTTCCGGGCCGAGGCGCATCTCGCCCGCGGCGATCTCGACCGGGCGCTGTCCGATCTCGACAAGGAGATCGAGATCACTCCGAAGGACGCGGTCGCCTACAATCTCCGCGGCTTCGTCTACCGGCAGCGGGGCGACCTCGACCGCGCGCTGCGCGATTTCGACGAGGCGATCCGCCTGAGCCCGCGCAGCGCGACCGCGATCGGCAATCGTGGCGAGGCCTATCGGCTGAAGGGCGACCTCGGGCGCGCGCTCGCCGATCTCGACGAGGCATTACGGCTCTCGCCCGAGATGACGCCGGCCCTGACCAGCCGCGGCCTCGCCTTCGAAGCGCGCGGCGACCTCGCCCGCGCCAAGGAGAATTTCCGGGCGGCCCTGGCCGCTCCGGCGCGGACCTACCTCACCGGCGCGTGGGCCGTCGACACGGCGCGCGCCCGCCTCGCCGCGATCGAGAGCGGGACGACGGCGGCGACCCCGGCCGCGTCGTCCGTGACCCCGGCCGCGCCGGCGACCGTCGCCGCGGTCGCGCCGAGTCCATCCCCGGCTTCCCCACCCGTGTCGTCGCCGTCGACCGCCGCCCCGGTCGCCCGCGGGAGCCGCGTGGCGCTGGTCGTCGGCAACGGCGACTACCGCCATGCCACCGCCCTGCCCAATCCGGGCAACGACGCCCGCGACCTCGCGCGCTCGCTGCGCGGCCTCGGCTTCGACGTCGTCGAAGGCATCGACCTGGAGAAGCACGGCATGGAGCGGAAGATCCGCGAGTTCGGCCAGAAGCTCGACCGCGCCGACCTCGCCTTGTTCTTCTACGCGGGACACGGCTTGCAGGTCGCCGACAAGAACTACCTGGTGCCGATCGACGCCAAGCTGGAGCGGCCCGGCGACCTCGCGCTCGACACCATCACGATCGACGACGTGCTGGCCCAGATGGAGAGCGAGCGGCGCGTCAACCTCGTCTTCTTCGACGCCTGCCGCGACAACCCGCTGGCGCGCACGCTCGCCCGCTCGCTCGGCACCCGCTCGGCCTCGGTCGGCTCCGGCCTTGCCGCCATCCAGAGCGCGGTCGGCACCATGATCGTCTACGCCACCCAGCCCAAGAACGTCGCGCTCGACGGCGACGGCCGCAACAGTCCGTTCACGGCCGCCCTCCTCAAGCACATCGCCACCCCCGGCCTGGAGATCGGCGCCATGATGAAGCGGGTGCGCGCCGACGTCTACGAGGCGACGCGGCAGCGCCAGCTCCCGTGGGACCATTCCTCGCTGATCGGCGACGTCGTTCTGGCGCGATGACGGTCGCGCAGACGCGACGAGAGTGGCGCAGGCGCGACGAGAGTGGCGCAGGCCGTCGATCGAACCGATCGGCCCGCCCGGCCTACAAACCTCCGCCGGGGC
Source organism: Rhodoplanes azumiensis (assembly GCF_042682915.1). Classification (NCBI taxonomy): domain Bacteria; kingdom Pseudomonadati; phylum Pseudomonadota; class Alphaproteobacteria; order Hyphomicrobiales; family Nitrobacteraceae; genus Rhodoplanes; species Rhodoplanes azumiensis. The sequence goes on from NZ_JBHUIW010000012.1 coordinate 17,935, forward strand.
TTGAATCCGGCGGGTGGCTCGCGGAATCTATGACGGTGGTCGAAAGCAAGACCCGCAGTGACAGCACGTTCTCCCGGGAGGATCCGATGCGCCGGCGTCTCGCGACATTCGCCGTTCTGGCCGCCGCGGCGGCCATCCTCGCCGCGCCGTTTCCCGCGCAAGCGCAAAGCCAGAAGGACTGGGCCGCCTGCCGCACCGGCGACCTCGACAAGCGGGTCACCGCCTGCAGCCGCATTCTCGACAGGGCCGGCAAGCTCACCGCCCGCGAGCGGTCCGAGGCCTACACGAACCGCGCCTATGTCTACAACGAGAAGGGCCAGCACACGCTGGCCATCAAGGATCTCGACGAGGCCCTGCGCGCCGATCCGACCAACGCGACCGCCTTCAACAATCGCGGCTACGCCTTCAATGCCAGCGGCAATCCCGATCGCGCCATCCGCGACTACGACGAGGCGCTGCGGCTCGACCCGAAGAAGGTCGTCGCGCTCGGCAATCGCGCCGTCGCCTGGCGCAAGAAGGGCGAATCCGAGAAGGCGCTCGCCGACTACGACGAGGCGATCCGGCTGAAGCCCGGCGCCGACGACTACTTCAACGCCCGCGGCAACGTCCATTTCGATCGCCGCGAGTGGGACAAAGCGATCGCCGACTACGACGAGGCGATCCGTCTGGCGCCGAAGAACGCCGTCTACCGCAGCAATCGCGGCAACGCGTACCGCAACAAGAACGACTACGATCGGGCGCTGCGCGATTTCGACGAGGCCCTGCGCCTGCAACCGAACTACGTCACCGCGATCATCAATCGCGGCCACACCTGGTACAACAAGTCCGACTGGGCGCGGGCCGTCGCCGAGTACGACGAGGCGATCCGGCTCGAGCCGCGCAGCGCGAGCTACTACAATTTCCGCGGCAACGCCTATCGCAACATGAAGGAGTTCGACCGCGCGATCCGCGACTACGACGAGGCGATCCGGCTCGACCCGCGCCACGCCGCCGCCCTGCAGGCCCGCGGCCGCACCTATCTGGGCCGCGGCGACTGGACCCGCGCCGTCGCCGATTTCGACGAGGCGATCCGCGTCACCCCGAACGACGCCGGCCTCTACTCCATCCGCGGCTTCGCGCTGCGCCAACGCGGCGATCTCGATCGCGCCATCGCCGACTTCGACGAGGCGATCAAGCGCAACGGCCGCGACGCCGTCGCCTTCGCCAGCCGCGGGGAGGCCTGGCGGCTGAAAGGCGATCTCGACCGCGCCCTGGTCGATATCGGCCAGGGGCTCGCGCTGGACGCGGCCCTGACGCCGGCACTGGCGAGCCGCGGCCTCGCGCTCGAGGCGCGCGGCGACCTCGTGCGTGCCCGCGACGACTACAAGGCCGTGCTGGCGGCGCCGCCGCGCACCTATCTGAGCGGCGACTGGGCCGTGCAGACGGCGCGCACCCGCCTCGCCGCCCTCGAGGCCGGTACGCCGGCGTCGGCGGGCTCGCCGACGCAGAGCGCGGCCACCCGTCCGTCCGCGCCACCCGTCCCGGCCGCGACCCCGGCCCCGGCGCCCTCCGGTGCCGTCGCGGTCGCCCCGGCCCCGCCGCCGCCGCCGGCCGCCGCCGAGCCGCCGGTCGGGCGCGGCACGCGGGTCGCGCTGGTGGTCGGCAACGGCGCCTATGTGCACGCGACGCCTCTGCCCAACCCGAGCAACGACGCCCGCGACCTCGCCCGCTCGCTGCGCGGCCTCGGCTTCGACGTCGTCGAGGGCATCGACCTCGGCAAGCACGCGATGGAGACGAAGATCCGCGAGTTCGGCAAGAAGCTCGACCACGCCGACCTCGCCTTGTTCTTCTACGCGGGACACGGCCTGCAGGTCGCCGACAAGAACTACCTGGTGCCGATCGACGCCAAGCTGGAGCGGCCCGGCGACCTCGCGCTCGACACCATCACGATCGACGACGTGCTGGCCCAGATGGAGAGCGAGCGCCGCGTCAACCTCGTGTTCCTCGACGCCTGCCGCGACAACCCTTTGGCGCGCTCGCTCGCCGCCTCGCTCGGCACCCGCTCGGCCTCGGTCGGCTCCGGCCTTGCCGCCATCCAAAGCGCGGTCGGCACCATGATCGTCTACGCCACCCAGCCGAAGAACGTCGCCCTCGACGGCGAAGGCCGCAACAGCCCGTTCACGGCCGCCCTCCTCAAGCACATCGCCACCCCCGGGCTGGAGATCGGCGCCCTGATGAAGCGGGTGCGCGCCGACGTCTACCAGGCGACCCGCCAGCGCCAGCTTCCATGGGACCATTCCTCGCTGATGGGCGACGTGGTGCTGGCCCGTTGACGGCGGTTTTCCGACATCATCCGGCGCCGAAATACCCATATTGCGTGTCACAGCGTTGCAGCGCAGCAACGATGCGGCAATTGCGCCACTCGGCGAGGGATTCGAGCGGGTTGTTACCGGGTTCCTCACCCGTTTCCTTGTTCCGCCGAATTCGTGTCTGCTAGTTTCCTAGACCGAAGGGTGCCCGGGGAGGCCGGGGCGGGCGCCCTTTCTGCCGACCATGGACGTCAGGAAGACCGCATGAGCCGACGACGCCTCCGCCTGGGCCCGTTCTCCGCGCCGCTCGCCGCCGCGCTGCTGGCAGCCTGCTGGCTGCCCGGGCAGGTGCTGGCGCAGGCGCTGCCGACCGGCGGCACCGTCACCAGCGGCACGGTCGGCATCACCCAGCCGAACGGCTCGACCCTGGTGATCAACCAGTCGAGCCCGACCGGCATCGTCCACTGGTCGACCTTCTCGATCGGCGCCGGCGGCACCGTGAACTTCAACAACGGCTCGGGCGCGACCCTCAACCGGGTCACCGGGAACGTCCCCTCCTCGATCGACGGCCTGCTGACCGGCACCGGCAGCGTGTTCCTGGTGAACCCCGCCGGCATCGCGGTCGGGCCGAACGGCGTCGTGCAGACCGGCGGCAGCTTCGTCGCCTCGACGCTCGACGTGAAGGACAGCGAGTTCCTGGCGCGCGGCACCATGACGTTCGACGGGCCGTCGACGGCCGCCGTGGTCAATCTCGGCCGCATCGGCTCGTCGACGGGCGACGTCGTGCTGATCGCCCGCACGGTGCAGAACGACGGCGTCATCGAGGCGCCGCAGGGCACCGCCGCCATGGCCTCGGGCCGCGAGGTGGTGCTCTCCGACGGCAGCCTCGGCAACGGCAAGGTCCAGGTGAAGGCGCCGGGCGGCGACGGCAAGGTGATCAACCGCGGCACCATCCGGGCCGCCGACGTCGAGCTGCGCGCCAACGGCGGCAACGTCTACGCCCTCGCCGGCAACACCGACAGCGTCATCAAGGCGACCGGCATCGCCAACAAGGGCGGCCGCATCTTCCTCACCGCCCAGGGCGGCACCGTGACGGCGACCCAGCGCATGGTGGCGCGCCGCGCCCCGACGACAACGACGACGGCCGGCGTCGCCACCTCGACCAGCCGCGGCGGCGACATCCTGATCGAGGCCGACGCGGTGTCGATCGCCGGCCACCTCGACGCCACCGGCGACGGCGCCGCGGGCGGCCGCATCGTGGTGACGGGCGGCACCGTGACGCTCGCGGCCGGCGCCCTGCTCGACGCCTCCGGCACGGCCGGTGGCACCGTGCTGGTCGGCGGCGACCGCGCCGGCGGCCGCGGCACGGTGAAGTACTCCGACACGCCGGTGCGCAACGCCGACCGGACGACGGTCGAGAGCGGCGCGACGATCCGAGCCGACGGCACGGCCGGCGCGGGCGGCAACATCGTGGTGTGGTCGGAGGGAACGACCACGGTCGCCGGCACGATCTCGGCGACCGGCACCACGGCCGGCGGCTTCATCGAGACCTCGGGCAAGACCCTGAGCTTCGCCGGCGCCTCGATCAACGCCGGCCAGGGCGGCACGTGGCTCCTGGATCCGGACGATCTGATCATCGACACCAACAATGTCGGCGCCATCGTCTCGGCCCTGAACGCCGGCACGAACGTGATTCAGGAGACCCCGCAGAGCGGAACCGGCGGTTATGGCGACATCACGGTCGCGACGAACATCGCCTGGAGCAGCAACGCGAGGCTGACACTCAGCGCCTACCGAAATATCGTGCTCGAGCCGGGTGTCGTGATCTCGAACTCGGGCGGCGGGCACCTCGTGCTGCGCGCCGATAATACTGGAACGGGCACCGGGACGGTTGTATTCACGCCGCCGGACACACAGAACCCGAATGCCATCCAAATGCCGGCCGTGATCACGTTCACGGCTGGCGGGTCGGTTTCGATCTACTACAATCCGAGCAGCTACAACTCACCCGAATCCTTTTCCAACGTAGTGGTCACCGGCGGCGGAACGCTCACCAGCTACATGTTGGTGAACAGCGCCGCCGACTTGGCGCGCATCGACGATACCCTGACCTCGCTCGCCGGCACCTACGCGCTTGGCCGCGACATCGAGGTGCCCTCAAACACTGAGTTCAACGGGATCAGCGGCACATTCACCGGGTTGTTTGACGGCAAGGACGACACAGGCACCGCTCATGTGATCTCGGGGCTTGATCTTTCCGGCCCCTCGTCGTTCGGCCCCTACGGCATGTTCGCCACGATCGGAGCGACCGGGACGATAAGAAACCTGACACTGGTCAACGCGACGGTGACTGCCGAGGCCGGCGAAACAGCCATCGGCATCCTGGCCGGGGTCAACGAGGGACTGATCTCCAACGTCCAGATTATTGGTGGCAGCGTCAACGCCGTCGACTATGGCGCCGTCGCCGCGGGTGGGCTGGTCGGACATAACTCCGGTCGGATCGAGAACTCCCAGGTGTTCGCCGCCGTCTCTGCGGGTCCGCATGGAAGTGCGGGCGGTCTCGTCGGCGAGAACACCGGGGTGATCTACAATTCGACAGCGCTCACAGTTGTGACCGTCTATGACAACAGCAAAGCTGGTGGGTTGGTCGGCATCAACACGGCATCGGGGCAGATCATCGATTCGGCCGGCTTCGGGGTGGTGATCGCCGGAGCGACCAGTCGTGCCGGCGGCCTCGTCGGCGACAATATCGGCATCATTACCGGTGGGGATGCATACGCGGCTACATCGGCCGGCCCGGGCTCGATGGTCGGCGGGTTGGCCGGGCGGAATACCGGCACGATCGAGGACGCATATGCGCTCGGTTACGTCGAGGGCTCGTCGTCAAGCGCGGTTGGCGGTTTGGTCGGTGTCAACGCCGGCAGCATCACCGATTCATTCTCGACAGCTACCACGACCGTCACCGGCTCGGACAATTTCGTTGGCGGTCTCGTCGGCATCAATGTCGGCGCGATCGACCGGTCGGCAGCTGCCGGCACGGTGGCAGGCGGACCGCTCGACGTTGTCGGCGGGTTGGTCGGCCTCAATGCGACCCAGGACGGTGGCACGACTGGATCCATCACCCGTTCCTACGCGACAGGCAGCGTTTCCGGCCAAGAGTACAGTGTAGTCGGCGGGCTGGTCGGCCAAAATGGCGGTGTCATCGACCAGACCTATGCAGCCGGGCCGGTCTCAACCGGGGCCGGTGGGCAGAGCGGTGGCCTCGTCGCCGTGAACGCCGTATCGTCCTCCTCCGCGACCGCAACCGAATTCGTCGGTGACCTCCTTGTCAGCGCCGGCCAGGTAAGCAGCAGCTACTGGGACACCCAAACGAGCGGCCAGAGCGGCAGCGCAGCCGGCACCGGGCTGACTACGGCGCAGCTCACCGGCGGCCTGCCGGACGGCTTCGATCCGACCGTGTGGACCTCGATCCCCGGCCAGTCCTACCCGTTCATCTTCGGCGGCCCGACCTACAATCCCGGAACCGGCACCGGCACCGACCCGACGCCGCCCCAGATCTACGACCCGACCGTCCTCACGACGCTGGTGTCGCTGCCGACCAACCCCCAGATCAACGGCCCGCCCGATCCGAACCAGACCAACATCACGCCGCCCGCCCCGCCGGCCGGCGGCGGCAACGGCTCGGGCAACGGCGGACGGGGCGGCCGCGGCGCCGGCGGTCCCGGCGGCAACAATCCGGGCGGCGGTCCGCCGCCCGGCCCGGGGCTCGACCGCACCCCGAGCGAGCAGCAGATGAGCGGCGTCCCGCCGATCGGCGAGACCCGGTTCATCCCCAACGAGATCGTGCTGCAAATTCCGGCCGGCGTGTCGCGCGACCAGGTCGAGGCCATCGCCCGCGCGCTCGGCGTCGAGATCGCCTCGGCCGAGACGATCGGGCTCACCGGCCGCACCCTCTACAAGTTCCAATTGAAGGCGGGGCAGGACATCCGCGCCCTGATCCGCCGGCTGGAGCAGAACCGCATCGTCTCCTCGGCGCAGCCGAACTACGTCTACACCCTGGCACAAGCGGGCGCCCCGGCGAGCGCGCCGGCCGCCGGTGGGACGACGGACCCGGCCGCCGACACCGGCACCGGGTCGATCCCGCCGAGCCCCGGCGGACCCGAGACGGCCGCCTCAGGGTCGAGCGATCTCGCCAGCGACCTCGCCGCCCGCACCACGCTGCCGACCGGCGACCCGGCCCAATACGTCATCCAGAAGCTCGGCCTCGGCGCCGTCCACAAGCGGGTGCGCGGCGCCAACGTGACGGTGGCGGTGATCGACTCCGAGATCGACCTGCGCCACCCCGACCTGCAGGGCGTCCCGGTCGAGCGCTTCGACGCGACCGGCGCACCCAGCCGGCCCCACACCCACGGCACCGGCATGGCGGGCGCCATCGCGTCGCGCACCCGGCTGCTCGGCGTCGCGCCCGGCATCCGGCTGCTCGCCGTCCGGGCCTTCTCGGAGACCGACAAGAGCGCCGAGGCGACCACCACCCAGGTGCTGAAGGGGCTCGACTGGGCGATCGCCAGGAACCCGCGGATCATCAACATGAGCTTCGCCGGGCCGCGCGACCTGATGACCGAGCGCCTGCTCGAGGCGGCGGCCAAGAAGGGCATCGTTCTGATCGCCGCCGCCGGCAATGCGGGGCCGAAGTCGCCCCCCCTCTACCCGGCGGCCGACCCCAACGTGATCGCCGTCTCGGCCACCGACACCGACGACAAGCCGTTCGCCCAGGCGAACCGCGGCAAGCACATCGCCGTCGCGGCGCCCGGCGTCGACGTCCTGGTGCCGTCGCCCGAGGGCGCCTACCAGCTCACGACGGGCACGTCGGTGGCGGCCGCCCATGTCAGCGGCGTCGCGGCGCTGCTGATCGAGGCGCGGCCGAGCCTGACGCCGGCCGAGGTGCGCGGCATTCTCACCCGGACGGCGAAGCCGCTCGGGCCTGGCAAGGACGTGCAGGTCGGCGCCGGGCTCATCGATCCGATCCGGTCGCTCGCCGGCGTCGTGCCGGCGGCGACCTCGCAGATCGCTCCGCCGCCGCTGCGGCCGGGCGTGATGCCGGCGATGCCGCTGCGCTGAGACGGACAAGACCCGCCGCGTCCGCGCGGCGGCGTGTTGATGCAAGTTCTCGAGGACCGGGGGCAAACCTCGGCCTCTTCGGATAAAATTTGTTGTTGCGTAAGGGCAGGCGGGAATGGGGACTGGAACGCGAACCGGCGTCTGGCCGGCGATCGAGCCGTTGCGGGGGACCGCACGGCCGCCGGCGCGACGACACCCGGCCGGGCGGCCGGGCGGCCTCGCGCGCGCCCTGCCGGCCACGGGCCTGACGGCCAGCGGCTTTGCGGCCGCCGGCGTCGCGGTCCTCGCTCTCCTCGTCGCGACCGCGCCGGCCGCCGCCCAGTATGTCGAGCGCAACCTGCCGCCCGCCCCGCCGCGCGGCGCCCCGGCGGTCGGCTATATCGCCCCCGATCTCCTCAAGGGCGAGGACGACACGCCGCTCGGCGCCACCCTCTCGGGCATCGTCCTGCTCGGCGCCAAGGACCAGCCGCTCGCCGCCCCCAAGCGGAAGGGCGTCGAGGTCGAGCGCATCCCGGCGATCGACCCCGCAGGGCTGCGCGCCCGCCTCTCCGCCCTGCTCGGCCGGCCGATCAGCCGCAAGTTGATCGCCGAGGTGCAGAAGACCATCTCGGCCGTCTACAAGGACGCCGGCCGCGCCTTCGTCTCGGTGACGATCCCGCCCCAGGAGATCACCGGCGGCACCCTCCAGGTCCGGGTCATCGAGTACAAGACCGGCCGTATCACGGTGTCGGGGGCCGAGCGCACCAGCCACGAGCATATCCGCACCCGGGTGCGGGTGACGCCGGGGGCGCCGATCGACAGCCGCCAGCTCGAGACCGACCTCGACTGGCTGAACCGCAATCCCTTCCGTCGGGTCGAGGCGGTGTTCGGCCCCGGCCGCGACCTCGCCGAGGCGGACCTGAGCCTGCGCACCACCGAGCAGGCGCGGCCCTGGCAGGTCTATGCCGGCTACGCCAACACCGGCACGCTCTATACCAGCCGCGACCGCTGGTTCGTCGGCACCAACGTGGCGCTGCCGGGCGACATCGTCGCCTCCTACCAGGCGACCGGCAGCCGCGACTTCTGGGTCGACGACGGCCATCCGATCAACGACCCCGAGACGGCCAAGTACCAGAGCCATGCGGGGCGGGCGATCGTGCCGCTGTGGCCGCGATCGAGCCTCGAGCTGATCGCCAACTACGTCCAGAGCAACGAGGAGCCGAACCTCTTCCTGCGCTATCGCACCCGCACGACCGAGTTCACGGCGCTCCACCGCAGCGCCGTGCAGAACGTGCTGCCGTGGGCGTTCGGCGACCTGCTGCTCGGCGTCGAGACCAAGCACCAGACCCGCGAATTGTACTTCGTCGGCATCCCGATCGCCGACTTCTCGACCGACGTGTTCCAATTGGTCGGCGGCTGGGCCGGCCGCTTCCGCGACCCGGTCGGCGTCAACGACCTCGACGTGCGGCTGAAGGCCAATCCGGGCCACATGCTGCCGGGCAACACGTCGGCGGCGTGGAGCCTGTTCACCAATGGCCGGGTCGACGACATCCACTACGCCTACGGCACGCTCGCCTATGTCCACACGACGCCGCTGCCCAAGGACTTCGTGCTGACCAACGAGCTGTTCGCCCTGATCTCCGGCGAGCCGCTGCCCGACACCGAGCGCATCTCGCTCGGCGGCGCCTTCACGGTGCGCGGCTACATGACCGAGGACCGCACCGTCGATCAGGCCGTGATCTCGCGCAACACGCTCTTCCTGCCCGGCTACTCGTTCGGCGAGGCGCTCAAGATCAAGGGCCTGAACGACAAGCTGGTGCCCTATGTGTTCTCCGACGTCGGCTGGGGCCGCGACATCTTCTTCGGCTACGAGACGACGCTCGCCTCGGTCGGCGCCGGCTTCGACGACACGGTCGGCCCGTTCCGGGCCAACATCGCGGCCGGCTACGCGCTGCTCGACGGCCCCCACACCCCGGCCGGCACCTGGCGCATCCATGCCCGCGTGACCGCCACTTACTGACCTCGCCCCCTGGAAGGACCGATGCCCCGCAGCCCCCTGCCCCGCCTCGCCCTGTCGCGCCTCGTCTCGTCGCGCCTTGCTTCGTCGCGCCTTGCTTCGTCGCAGGTCGCTGCCGCGCTGGTGATCGCCGCCTTCGCCGCCGCGACCCTCGCCGACGCCGCGCCCGCACTCGCCCAGGCTCCCGCGCCGAACGCCGCACCGGCCACCGGCGGCGGCGCGCCGACCCGCACCACCGCGACCTACGAGGACTGGACGGTGCGCTGCGAGACGCCACCGGGCGCCCAACAAAAGACCTGCGAGGTGTTCCAGGCCCAGCAGCAGCAGGGCCAGGCCGGTCCGGTGTCGCAGATCGCCATCGGCCGCGCCGGCAAGACCGGGCCGCACAAGCTGGTCGCGCAGATCCCCGTGAACGTCTGGCTCGCCACGGCGCCGCGTCTCTTGTGGGACGACAAGCAGGCGCCGATCGCGCTCGGCTTCAAGCGCTGCGTGCCGGGCGGCTGTTTCGCCGACGCCGACATTCCGGACGACCTCCTGCGCCGCATGAAGGCCAGGGCCGAGCCGGGCCGCCTCGAATACAAGGACGCCATCCAGCGCGACGTCGGCATCGCGGTCTCGTTCAAGGGTTTTTCTCAGGCGATCGACGCGCTGGCCAAGCAGTAGACCGGGCGGCACGGTCCGTCATTCCGGAGCGCCGCCCTCCGGTCCGGCCTCTGGCCGACCGGACGACTGGCGCCGCGGCGAACCCGGAATCCGGCGTCGCAAATCAGCATTCGCGGCTGGATTCCGGGTCCGGCGCGTTGCGCCGGCCCGGATTGACCACCCAGCCCTTGCCCCTGCGCCAATTCCCTGCCACATGGCGCGGCATGACCCAGCCGCTTCGTGATCCGGACCCGGCCCTCGCCGTGCCCGTCGCCGATTCGTCCGCCCTGCCCGACGCCGCGCCCGAGCTCGCCGTCTCGGGTTCGACCGCCTCGCCGCTGGCGAGCGAGGTCGAGCGCCGGCGCACCTTCGCCATCATCTCGCACCCGGATGCCGGCAAGACGACGCTGACCGAGAAGCTCCTCCTGTTCGGCGGCGCCATCAACCTGGCCGGCGAGGTCAAGGCCAAGAAGAACCGGCGCGACACCCGCTCCGACTGGATGTCGATCGAGCGCGAGCGCGGCATCTCGGTCGTCACCTCGGTGATGACGTTCGACTACCGCGACCGCGTGTTCAATCTCCTCGACACGCCCGGCCACGAGGACTTTTCCGAGGACACCTACCGCACCCTCACCGCGGTCGACTCCGCCGTGATGGTGATCGACGCCGCCAAGGGCATCGAGGCGCGCACCCGAAAGCTGTTCGAGGTGTGCCGGTTGCGCGACATCCCGATCGTCACCTTCATCAACAAGATGGACCGCGAGAGCCGCGATCCCTTCGAAATTCTCGACGAGATCGAGAAGACGCTGGCGCTCGACACCACGCCGATGACCTGGCCGATCGGCCGCGGCCGCGACTTCGTCGGAACCTTCGACATCGAGCGCGGCGGCGTGCGGCTGCTCGACGCCAAGGACGACTCCGGTCCGCCCGTGCCGATGGAGATGAGCGAGATCGCGGCCCTCAACGCCACGCTCGACGCCGATGCGATCGCGGCCGAGATGGAGCTCGTGACCGAGGCCTGTCCGCGCTTCGACCTCGCGGCGTTCCTGGAAGGGCATCTGACGCCGGTCTATTTCGGCAGCGCGCTGAAGAACTTCGGCGTCCGCGACCTGCTCGACGGCCTGCACCGCTTCGCGCCGCCGCCGCGGGCGCAGAACTCCGACGCCGGGCCGATCGACGCCGCCGATCCGCGCATGTCGGCCTTCGTGTTCAAGATCCAGGCGAACATGGATCCGAACCACCGCGACCGCATCGCTTTCGCCCGCCTGTGCTCGGGCAAGCTCACGCGCGGCATGAAGGCGAAGCTGGTGCGCACCGGCAAGCCGGTGACGCTGTCGACGCCGCACTTCTTCTTCGCCCAGGACCGCTCGCTCGCCGACGAGGCCTTCGCGGGCGACGTGGTCGGCATCCCGAACCACGGCACGCTGCGCATCGGCGACACGTTGACCGAAGGCCGCGACATCACCTTCGTCGGCGTGCCGAGTTTTGCTCCTGAAATCCTCCGGAGAGTCCGTCTTTCCGATGCGATGAAGGCCAAGAAGCTGAAGCAGGCGTTGCAAGAACTCGCCGAGGAAGGCGTCGTCCAGGTGTTCCGCCCGACCGACGGCTCGCCGGCGCTGGTCGGCGTCGTCGGCCCGCTGCAGCTCGACGTGCTCAAGGCGAGGCTCGCCGCCGAATACGGCCTGCCGGTCGAGTTCGAGCCGGCCGAGTTCCAACTCGCCCGCTGGATTTCGTCCGACGACAAGACGGCATTCGAAAGCTTCGTGGCGGCCAACCGCTCCGGCATCGCCGAGGATCTCGACGGCGACCTCGTCTACCTGGCCCGCAACGAGTTCTATCTCGGCTACACCCGCGAACGCGCCCCCGGCATCGCCTTCACGGACGTGAAGGAGACCCAGAAGGGGAAGTGAGGCGCGAGCAAGTACCGTTGTCCGGTCGAGTTGCCCCCGGCCCCGATGGGCGCGACAATGCAGCCATAGACGGGTCTCCCATGACCATGCGCATCACAATCGATCCCGGGCAGATGGGCGGCGTTCCGTGCATCCGCGGCCTCCGGATTCCGGCCGCGACCGTCGTCGGCATGCTGGCCGATGGCATGAGCCACGCCGAGATCCTGGCGGCGTTGCCGGATCTCGAGCCGGAGGACATCACCGAGGCCCTCAGGTTCGCGGCCGACGCCCTGCGGGAGCGTGAACTCCCGCTTGTCCCGGCATGCGGTTCCTGATCGACAATGCCTTGTCGCCAGCGGTGGCGGCCCATTTCGAACCGCCGGGCACGACGCGATCCATGTCCGCGATCTCGGCCTGCAGACGGCGAGCGACGAGCGCATCTTCGCCGCAGCGGCCGAACACGACCGCGTGCTGGTGTCCGCAGACACTGACTTCGGAACGCTTCTCGCTCTCCGTCGGGACCGCGGGCCGTCCGTCATCCTTTTCAGGCGCGGCACGGATCGCCGTCCCGATCGCCAAGCCAAGTTGCTGCTTGCCAATCTCCCACCGCTTTTGACGACGCTCGAAAGCGGCTGCGTCGTCGTCATCGAACGGTCGCGTGTTCGGTTCCGACCACTTCCGATCACCGGCGAACGCATCGACGACGGAGACTGATCGCCGGCCGCGTGCAGGCCGGCAATGCCGCCCCTGCGGGTTGCCATCCGGCGCCGGCCGGGGCACAACGGTGCCGCAGTGCAGCATTGCCGCCGCCTGCCGACCCCCGGACCCCTATGCTCGCGACCCTGAAACGCTGGTCGGGCCTCGACCGCGCCGCCCTCCTCCATGCCGCCGGCCTCGCCGGCTCCGCCTGGCTCGCCTTCACGATCGCCGCCGCTCTGTACATCCAGAACGCCTACTGGGCCGCCATGCCGGTCTTCGTGGTGGCGCAGGCCTCGCGCGGCCTCCTAATCGAGCGCGCCTTCTACCGGATGGTCGGCACCGGGCTCGGCGCGGCGCTCGGCTTCGCCATCGTTCGCATCGGACAGCCGGTGGCGGAGCTCGCGCTGCTCGCCGTCGTGGTCGCGATCGGGGCCGGGCTCACCCACATCCTGCGCGGCGTGCATTCCTACGGCACCTTCATGGTCGGGATGACGGCCGCCGTGGTCGTCTTCCCCTCGGTGCTGGCGCCCGAGCACGCGACCGAGATCGCCGTCGCCCGCGTGGAATGCACGTTCATCGGTGTGCTGGTCGTCACGCTGGTGATGGGGCTGATCACGCCGGGCTCGCGCCGCGACGCCTTCTACCGCCGCGCTCGAAAACTCGCCGCCGCGGCGGTGAGCTTCGCGGCGACCGCGATCGCGGGCGCGGCGGGACGCCCGTCGGCCGACGACGAGCGCGCCGTGCTGGCCGAGATCGCCGACGTCGATGCGCTCGCCGTGATGGTCTCGGCCGGCTCGGTCGAGGGTTATCGCCGGCTGCGCCACGTCAACGCGCTGGTGTCGGCCGCGATCGAGATCATGGCGGCCGGGCGCGACGCCGGCGCCCGGGTCCGCCGCGGCGGGACGCTGCCGGCCGGGCTGGCGGACCGATTGCAGGCGGTCGCCGCGGTGCTGCGCGAGCCGCCCGGCGGCACGGCCGTCCTGTCGCTCGGGCCGGAGCTCTCTTCAGGCCCGCCCGAGGTCGCCCGTATCGCCGCCGCGCTCGGCCAGATCCTCGGCGCCGACCGCGCCCTGTTCGCCGAGCCGGGCTCCGCCGACGCGGCCTCGTTCGGCGCCAAGGCGCGCTATCTCGCGCCCTATCGCGACTGGATCCTCGCCCGCGACACCGGACTCGCCGCCGGCTCCGCGACCTTCGCGGCCGGTCTCCTGGGCTGGTGGACCGGCTTCCCGGCGGCCGAGCTGACGGCGCTCGGCATCTGCATCTTCTCCATGGTGCTCGGCTCGATGCCGGCGCCACAGAAGATCGCGCCGCTCCTGTTCGGCGGCGTCGTGGCCGGCGTGCTGGCCGCGATCCTCTATCGGCTCGCGATCCAGCCCGCGGTGCCGACCGTCGGCGCGGTCGTCCTCTCGGTGCTGCCCTTCATGGTGGTGGGTGCGCTGTTCCGGGCGAGCCCGAAGACGGCGATCGCGGCCATGGACTTCAACATGTGCTTCCTGCTGGCGAGCCAGGCCGGACTGCCGGGCACCGCCGAGGTCGGCACCGTTCTGATCGACTCGTTCGCCCTGGTGATCGCCGCGGCGCTGACGAGCGGCGCCCACCTGGTCATGCCGCGCCGGTCCGAGATCCACGCCGCCGGCGCGGCCGGCTCGATCCGCTCGGACATCGCGGCCATGATCGTCCGCTTCGCGCCGAGCGCCCGGGCCGGGTGGAACCCGCACGCCTCGCGCCGCATGCTGCGCCTCCTCCTGCACCTTCGCCGCGCCGGCGATCTCGGCGCCGCCGCCCCGCAGGGCCTGCTCGCGGCGCTGAATCTCGGCCATGCGGTCATGGACCTGCAGACGCTCGCCCGTGACGAAAGCCGCCCGCCGGCGATGCGGTCGCGCGCCGAGAGCGCGCTGACGACGCTCGCCGGCTTCGCCGACGACCCCGAAGGCGTCGCCGACCGGCTGGAGCCGCTGGCGACGATCGCCGACGATCCCGCGCTCGCCCGCGCCACCGGCGCCGCCGCCGACGCGCTACGGGCCGGCGCCAGCCTGTTCCGGTTCGGGACAGGCGATTGAGCGGACGTCAGTACGGCGGGCGGGACAGGCGGCGGATGTTGTCCTCGACGCAGCGGCGCACCGGCACGAGCGCCTGCCGGGCGGCATCGTCGAAGCTGCCGCCGGTCAGCAGCGTGCGCATGGCGGCCGCCTCGGCCTCGAGGCCGGCGACGACCTTCTCGGCGACCATGCGGTGCGCCTCGCGGACCGCGGCGGGACCACCGCGGGCGAGCATGAGGGTGCGCATCGCGATGACGGCCTGGGCGCTGAACGAGAGTCCGGCGATGTCGAGGAATCGAGCGAGGGGGTCGGGAGTCACGGGGGATTCGGGGGAATTGGCGGTCTTCATGGCACGCCTCCGGCGCCGCAGGCCGGGGCAACGGCCGAGGTCGCGGCCGAGGCGAATGATCTCACGGAATTCGTAAGTTCCGGTAAAAGTGAGCAGGCAATCCGTCGGGACGGGGGGCTTGACGCGGGTCGCCCCGGGGCACGCCGAAGGCGCGAGCCCGGGATCCATTCGCCCGGTCTGTCGTGAGCCACTCGCACCGGGACTATGGCTCCCGGGCTCACGGACCTGCGGTCCCTGCCCCGGGATGACGGGCTCCGGCGATGGGCTTGCTCCTACCGATAGGCGCCGGCGATGCCCAAGAAGTCCGTCGCCTTGAGGCTGGCGCCGCCGACCAGGGCGCCGTCGACATTGGCGACCGCCATCAGCTCGGCGGCGTTGGACGGCTTCACCGAGCCGCCGTAGAGGACGCGCACGCCCTCCCCCTCGGCGCCGAACCGCGCCATCAGGCGATCACGGATGAAGCCGTGCGCCTCGGCGACGTCGGCCGCGGTCGGGGTGAGGCCGGTCCCGATCGCCCACACGGGCTCGTAGGCGACCACGAGATTCGTCGCCGTCGAGCCGTCCGGCAGCGAGCCGGCGAGCTGGACGCCCAGCACCTCCAGCGTCTTGCCGGCGACGCGCTCGTCCTTGGTCTCGCCGATGCAGACGATCGCGGTCAGGCCCGCCCGCCAAGCGGCCAGCGCCTTGGCGCGCACCTCGGCGTCGCTCTCCTCGTGGTAGGTGCGGCGCTCGGAGTGGCCGACGATCACGGCGGTCGCGCCGGCATCGGCCAGCATCTCGGCCGCGATGTCACCCGTGAAGGCACCGGACATTTCCGCGTGGCAGTCCTGCCCGCCGATGGCGACCGGGGTGCCGGCGGCGCGCGCCGCGAAGGCGGCGACGAGGGTCGCGGGCGGGCAGACCATCAGGTCGCACCGGCCGACGCCGGACGCCGCTGCGATCACGGCGTCGAGCTCCCCGATCGAAGCCTTCAGCCCGTTCATCTTCCAGTTGCCCGCCACCAGCGGGCGACGCTCAGCCGCCATCTCGTCCTCGCGATGCTCGACGGCCCGAATCGAAGGCGCGGCGCCGCGCGCCGGCCGGCCCGACCGAGGCCTCTCCGGGTCGCTCGGGTTATGCCACGATCGTCCCGGCGGTGCGACAAAATCCGTCGTGCCTCAGGCCTTTCGGCGAAGTTGCGGGGGTGCGGCGCCCCCCCTATGATGCGCGCCGCCGCCGACCGGCCGACGAGATCGTCCGGGGCGGCACTCCCCCTCGCGCACCGCCGGACGAGCCGGCGGGCGACGCGGCCGATCGACGGGGCCTTCTTCCTCGACCCGACCAGCGGATGTCGCGTGAAGGCGCCCCCAACCATTGCGAACAGGACAAATGCTCCGCGGTATCCGCAAGGCCTCATCCAACTGGCTCGGCAAGATCGTCATGGCGGCCGTCGTCGGCTTCCTGGTCATCAGCTTCGCGATCTGGGGGATCGGCGACATCTTCCGCGGCTTCGGCGTGTCGACGGTCGCGACCATCGGCAAGAGCGAGATCACCATCGAGCAGTTCCGTCAGGCCTACAACGACCGGCTGCAGCAGTACGGCCGCCAGCTCGGCCGACCGATCACGCCCGACCAGGCGCGCGCCGCCGGCCTCGACCGCCAGATCCTCACCTCGCTGATCGCCGAGGCCGTGCTCGACGAGCGGGCCCGCCAGCTCGGCCTCACCATCTCGGACGAGGAGGTGGTGCGCCAGATCATGCAGGATCCGGCGTTCCGCGGCCTCGACGGAAAGTTCGACCAGCAGCGTTTCGCCTATCTGATCCGCCAGGCCGGCTACAGCGAGCAACGCTTCATCGCCGAGCAACGGCGCGTGTCGCTGCGCCGCCAGCTCGCCGGCTCGGTCGGCGGCGAGGTCGCGGCACCGATGACCACGGCCGAGGCGATGGCCCGCTACGAGAACGAGGAGCGTTTCGTCGACTACGTCGTGCTCGACGCCGCCAAGGCGGGCGACATCCCCGGTCCGACCCCGGAGGAGCTGCAGGCCTATTACGACCAGCGCAAGTTCCTGTTCCGGGCCCCCGAATATCGCAAGGTGATGCTCCTCGAGCTGACGCCGGAGCAGATCGCCGGGACGATCGAGGTCAGCGACGAGGACGCCAAGAAGGCCTACGACGCCGCGCAGACCCGCTACACCGTGCCGGAGAAGCGGCAGGTGCAGCAGATCGCCTTCCCGACGCCCGAGGAGGCGAAGGCGGCCCAGGAGAAGCTCGCGGCCGGCACCACGTTCGAGGCGCTCGCGGCCGAGCGCAACGTCGCGCCCGCCGACCTCGATCTCGGCCTCGTGGCCAAGGCCGAGATGCTGGATCCGGCGATCGCCGAGGCGGCGTTCGGACTGCCCGAAGGCGGCGTCAGCGCGCCGGTCGCCGGCCGCTTCACCACGGCGATCCTACGCGTCACCAAGGTCGAGCCGGGCCACACCCGGCCGTTCGCCGAGCTCGAGGCGCAGATCAAGAAGGATCTCGCCGTCGACCGCGCCAAGGCGTCGCTCGCCGATCTGCGCGACAAGATCGAGGACGAGCTCGCCGCCGGCAGCCGCCTCGACGAGATCGGCGCCAAGCTCAAGCTCCCGGTGCGCATCATCGACGCGATCGACCGCTCCGGCCGCACCCCGGACGGGCAGACGGTCGCGCTGCCGACCGGCATCGACGTGCTCGGCCCCGCCTTCTCGACCCAGGTCGGCGTGGAGAACGAGGCGCTGTCGATCCCGGGCGGCGGCTCGCTGTGGTACGAGGTCGCCGGCATCACGCCGTCACGCGAGCGCCCGTTCGACGAGGTCAAGGACCGGGTCGCCGAGCGCTGGCGCAACGACGAGATCGGCAAGCGCCTGACCGCCAAGGCGAACCAGATCGTCGACGCGCTCAAGGCCGGCGGCTGGTTCGCCGATGTCGCGACCAAGGACGGCCTCAAGGTCGAGAGCGCGCCGGCGCTGAAACGCCGCGCCCGCGGGCCGCTGCCGGCCGACGTGGTCGAGCTGGTGTTCAAGACGCCGAAGGACGGCGTCGGCACGGCGGCGGGCTCCGGCCCGACCGAGCGCATCGTCTTCAAGGTGACGGACATCAAGCCGCCGCCCTTCGACGCCGGCAGCGCCGACGTCAAGAAGCTCGTCGAGCAGCTCCGCAACGCCTATGCGGACGACGTGATGGCGCAGTACGTCGCCCAGCTGCAGAACGAGCTGAACGTGAAGATCAATCAGACGGCGCTGGCGCAGGCCGTCGGACGGGGCTCGGCCGAGCCATAACGCGGCCGACGCGAGCGTGGCGTGACATGCAGATCGAACCGCAGGCGGACGCCTTCGTGGACGCCTATGGGCGTGGCATCGCCCAGGTCGTGTCCACGACCCTGGTGGCCGACCTGGAGACGCCGGTCTCGGCCTTCATCAAGGTCGCGGACGGCAAGCCGGCGAGCTTTCTCCTGGAGTCGGTCGAGGGCGGCGCGGTGCGCGGCCGCTACTCGATCATCGGGCTCGATCCGGACCTCGTCTTCCGGGTGCGCGACGGCAAGGCCGAGATCGTCCGGCCCGGGCGCGGCGCGCCCGACGGCCGGACGCCCGACACGGTGACGCCCTGCCTCGAGCCGCCGCTCGCGGCATTGCGCACGTTGATCGCCGAGAGCCGCATCGCGCTCCCGGACGCGCTGCCGCCGATGGCGGCCGGCGTGTTCGGCTATCTCGGCTACGACATGGTGCGGCAGATGGAGGAGATCGGGGAGCCCAACCCCGACCCGATCGGCATCCCGGACGCCGTGCTGCTGCGGCCGACCATCGTGATCGTGTTCGACGCCGTGAAGGACACCATCACGGTGGTGACGCCGGTGCGGCCCGATCCCGGCGTGCCGGCCCGCCTCGCGCATGCGCGCGCCGTCGAGCGGCTCACCGCCGTGGTCGACGCGCTCGACCGGCCGCTCCTCAAGGAGCAGGCCGTGACCGTCGCCGAGCTGCCCGACCAGCCGCCCGTCTCCAACACCACGCCGGACGCGTATGCCGACATGGTGCGGCGGGCCAAGGAGTACATCGCGGCCGGCGACATCTTCCAGGTCGTGCTGGCGCAGCGGTTCTCGACGCCCTTCGCGCTGCCGCCCTTCGCGCTCTATCGCGCGCTGCGCCGCGTGAACCCGGCGCCGTTCCTGTTCTTCATCGATCTCGGCGGCTATGCCGTGGTCGGCTCCAGCCCCGAGATCCTGGTGCGGGTGCGCGAGAACACCGTGACGATCCGCCCGATCGCCGGGACACGGCCGCGCGGAAGCACGCCGCACGAGGACAAGGCGCTGGAGGAGGAACTGCTCGCCGACCCGAAGGAGTGCGCCGAGCATCTGATGCTGCTCGATCTCGGCCGCAACGACGTCGGCCGGGTGGCGGCGATCGGCAGCGTGACGGTGACGGACCAGTTCTTCATCGAGCGCTACAGCCAGGTGATGCACATCGTCTCCAACGTCGAGGGGACGCTCGCGTCCTCGCACGATGCGCTCGACGCTTTGGCGGCGGGCTTCCCGGCCGGCACGGTCTCGGGCGCCCCGAAGGTGCGGGCCATGCAGATCATCGACGAGCTGGAGAAGGAGAAGCGCGGCCTCTATGCCGGCTGCGTCGGCTACTTCTCGGCCGCCGGCGAGATGGACTCGTGCATCGTGCTGCGCACCGCGCTGGTGAAGGACGGCACCATGTACGTCCAGGCCGGCGCCGGCATCGTCGCCGACTCGGATCCGGCCGCCGAGCAGCAGGAATGCGTGAACAAGGCCAAGGCCCTGTTCCGCGCCGCCGAGGAGGCGCGCCGGTTCGCCAGCGCGGCGAAACGCGGGCAGTAGCGGGGGGCATGCGCGCCCCAGCAATACCGATTAACCCTTTTAAACTAGTCGACCTCCCGTTTTGGCACATGGCCGTCATCACCGCTTTCCGGTTGCGCGGGAGCAGGCGGATCGGTAGGACGGCGACCTTTCCGACGTGGAATTGCGGAGGCCGTCGTGCAGGTCGCGAAGTGGGGTGACAGTCTGGCGGTTCGGCTGCCCAAGGAGGTCGTCGAGGTGCTGGGCCTGCGCGAGGGCTCGACCGTCGAGCTGCGCGTCGCCGGCCCCGCGACGTTCGAAATCTCCAGCGCCCCGACGATCGAGGAGATCCTCGCCCGCGCACTGCGGCTGCGCGGCGACCTCGCCGACGCCGGCGGCTTCGTCGAGGCGCCGGACGACCGCCAGGGCCGTCTGTTCTGAACATCGTCCTCTGGCGGGACGATGTTCCGGATCATTGTCTCTCCAGAGCGCCGCCCACTGGGGACCGCGGCGCTTGACAACACCGGATTGCATCAATAGACGATACTATCGAAGATTGAATTTGGTCGACTCGCATATGTGATGTATAGAGCTTCTCCGTTCACACGGGGAGATAAAAGCATGCTTGCAATGGCTGAAAATCGCAGAAAGCGCTATCGTCCGCACTTCAGTTTTATCGTTCTATCTTTTGGCTTCCTCGTATTTTATAATGTTATGTCCTGGCTTCCCGAAATCCACTTTCTGTCCGGCTTGCGCGTTGGTGACGTGAGGCTCGACTTGGCAGTTCCTGCCGCTGCGATCTCTTTCGCGATCTGGGCTAGCGTCGCTATAATCAAGCCGGCCGGATGCCATAATCGTATTCGATCATGATGCTCTTACAAAAGCTTTCCAACCTTTATATTGATAATCTGGGAAAATTTCTGATCACGGTTTCCCTACTCTGTGCGATTGGGCAAGCAGCGTTCTATGCCGTCAAGCAATATCCTGCAGATCTCCCGGGAATAATCCAGAAGACCACGGCCGGGGCGGGACTCGTCGTTGGCATAGCTTTGATCATTTGTGCTTTTGATGTGACGCTCCTTCAAAAGATAACGAATTTGGAAGGATATATCTTTATATCCGGAATTTGTTATATCTACCTTGCATATATCGGCCTTTTTCCGAGAAAGCCTGGTCTAGGCAATGGCGGTCCGGATCGGTCGAACGGACGAGCTTGACCTTCACCGACACTGGTCTCGGTGCTTGTCCCGGAGGCGATGATGTTTACCGGCCCGCGTCCGCTCGCGGCCGTCGCCGCCTTGACCCCCCTCCGCCGCGCGGTCTAAGACCCCGAGAGGGGGGCGGCCGGCGCCATGATCGTCCTGATCGACAACTACGACAGCTTCACCTTCAACCTGGTCCACTATCTCGGCGGGCTGGGGGCGGACGTGGCCGTCCATCGCAACGACAAGGTGACGGCCGACGCGGTGCTGGCGGCGGCGCCGGAGGCGATCGTGCTGTCGCCGGGCCCGTGCACGCCCAACGAGGCCGGCATCTGCCTCGAGCTGATCGACAAGGCCTCCGCCACCGTGCCGATGCTCGGCGTTTGTCTCGGTCACCAGGCGATGGGCCAGGCGTTCGGCGGCACCGTCGTGCGCGCGCCGGTGCCGGTGCACGGCAAGCTGTCCGAGATGTCGCATGCGGGCCAGGGCCTGTTCCGCGGCATCAACGGCCCGTTTCGGGCGACCCGCTATCACTCGCTGGTGGTCGAGCGCACCACCCTGCCCGACGACCTCGCCGTCACGGCCGAGACCGACGGGCTGATCATGGCCATGCAGCACAGGACGCGGCCCGTGCACGGGGTGCAGTTCCACCCCGAGAGCATCAAGTCCGAGCACGGCCATCTGATCCTGAAGAATTTCCTCGACATCGCCCGCGCCTTCAACGAGGCGGCGGGCCGGACCGACGGGCGCCCGGCGTCCCGGCCGCAGTGAGGCTTCAAATGGTCGAGCTGAAGACGCTGATCGCGCAGGTCGCCACGGGTGCGCCGCTGAGCCGCGAGCAGGCCGCCGCGGTGTTCGCCCGGATGATGTCGGGCGAGGCGACCCCGTCGCAGATGGGCGCGCTCCTGATGGCGCTGCGGGTGCGCGGCGAGACCGTCGAGGAGATCACCGGCGCCGTCACGGCGATGCGGTCCAAGATGCTCAAGGTCGAGGCGCCGCCGAATGCGGTCGACGTGGTCGGCACCGGCGGCGACGCCTCGGGCTCGTTCAACATCTCCACCTGCGCGGCCTTCGTGGTCGCCGGCGCGGGCGTGCCGGTGGCCAAGCACGGCAACCGCGCGCTCTCCTCCAAGTCGGGCGCCGCCGACGTGCTCGCCGCGCTCGGCGTGCGCATCGAGCTCTCGCCGGAGCAGATCGGCCGCTGCATCCGCGAGGCCGGCATCGGCTTCATGTTCGCGCCCGTGCATCACCCCGCGATGAAGCATGTCGGGCCGACCCGGGTGGAGCTCGGCACCCGCACGATCTTCAACCTGCTCGGGCCGCTGTCGAACCCGGCCGGCGTGAAGCGCCAGATGGTCGGCGTGTTCTCGCGCCACTGGGTCGAGCCGCTCGCCCATGTGCTGAAGAATCTCGGCTCCGAGCGCGCCCTGGTGGTGCACGGCTCGGACGGGCTCGACGAGATCACGACGGCAGGGCCGACCGCCGTCGCCGCACTGGAGAACGGCACCGTCACCACCTTCGAGATCACGCCCGAGGAGGTCGGTCTGCCGCGCGCCGTCCCGGAGGCGCTGCGCGGCGGCGACGCCGCCGCCAATGCGCTCGCGCTCAAGGGCGTGCTGGAGGGCCGCAAGGGACCGTACCGCGACGTCGCGATCTTCAACGCCGCCGCGGCGCTCGTCGTCGCCGGCAAGGCCGCGGACTTGGCGAGCGGCGTCGCGCTCGCGGCGCAGTCGATCGACACCGGCGCCGCCGAGGGCAGCCTCGGCCGGCTGATCGCCGTGTCGAACGCGTGAGACCGGACGTGACGCCCCGAAGACCCGAACGCGAGGCGTGAGCCCGATGGCCGACATCCTGCAGACGATCGAAGCCTACAAGCGCACCGAGATCGCCGCCGCCAAGAAGGCGCATCCTTGGGCCGCTGTCGCCGAGGTGGCGAAGGCGGCGACGCCGCCGCGCGGCTTCCTGCGCGCCGTCGAGCGTCGGCTCGCCCGCCAGCAACCCGCCCTGATCGCCGAGATCAAGAAGGCGAGCCCGTCACGCGGGCTGATCCGGGCCGACTTCGACCCGCCGGCGCTCGCCCGCGCCTACGAGGCGGGCGGCGCCACCTGCCTGTCGGTCCTGACCGACGGCCCGAGCTTCCAGGGCCGTCCCGACCATCTGATCGCGGCGCGCGCCGCGACGGCGCTGCCGGTGATCCGGAAGGACTTCCTCTACGACCCCTATCAGGTGGTCGAGGCGCGCGCGCTCGGCGCCGACTGCATCCTGATCATCATGGCGGCCGTCGACGATCGCACCGCCCGCGACCTGGAGGAGACCGCGGCCGAGCACGGCATGGACGCGCTGATCGAGGTCCACGACGAAACCGAGCTGGAGCGCGCCCTGAAGCTCTCCTCGCGGCTCCTCGGCATCAACAACCGCGACCTCAAGACCTTCGAGACGAAGCTCGAGGTCTCCGAGCGGCTCGCGCCGCTGGTGCCCAAGGACCGCGTGCTGGTCGGCGAGAGCGGCATCTTCACGCCCGCCGATCTCGCCCGTCTCGCCCGCGTCGGCATCTCGACCTATCTGATCGGCGAGAGCCTGATGCGTCAGGCCGACGTGACGGCGGCGACCCGTGCGCTCCTCGGCCGCGGCGCCGCCGCGCCCGCGGCCGAGTGATCGCGCCCGACGACCACACCGTTCCGCGAACCAACCCGGACCCCAGCATGACCGACGAGCCGCAGCTCACCCATATCGGCGCGCGCGGCGAGGCCCGCATGGTCGACGTCTCCGACAAGGCCTCGACGAAGCGCATCGCCGTCGCCGAAGGCCGCGTCGTGATGACGGCCGCGACGCTCGATCTCGTGCTGCGCGGCGACGCCAGGAAGGGCGACGTGCTCGGCGTCGCCCGCGTCGCCGGCATCATGGCGGCCAAGAAGACCCACGAGCTGATCCCGCTCTGCCATCCGCTGATGATCACCAAGGCCGAGGTGGAGATCACGCCCGAGCCCGCTCTGCCCGGCCTGCGCGTGACCGCGACCGTGCAGGTCGCCGGCCAGACCGGCGTCGAGATGGAGGCGCTCACCGCCGTCTCGGTCGCGTGCCTCACCATCTACGACATGGTCAAGGCGGTGGAGCGCGGCATGCGCATCGAGGGCGTGCGGCTCCTGGAGAAGCAGGGCGGCAAGTCCGGCCATTTTCGCGCCGACCAGCCCGGCACCGACCAGCCCGGCACCGACCAAGCCGTCGGCGACGGCGGAGACGCCTGATGGCGCCGCCCCTGTCGGTCGCCGACGCCCTCGCCCGGGTGCTGGAACGGGCCGTGCCGCTGCCGGCCGAGGACGTGCCGGTCGGCGACGCCCACGGCCGCGTGCTCGCCGCGGACTTGGCGGCGCTGCGCACCCAGCCGCCCGACGACGTCTCCGCCATGGACGGCTACGCGGTGCGGTTCACCGACGTGACGGCGCCCGGCGCCCGGCTGCGGGTGATCGGCGAGGTGCCGGCCGGGCGGCCGTTCGACGGCACGGTCGGCCAAGGCGAAGCGGCCCGCATCTTCACCGGGGGCGTGATGCCGGCCGGCGCCGACACCGTGGTCGTGCAGGAGAACGCCACCCGCGACGGCGACACCGTCACCTTCTCGGCCGCCGCGGGCATGCGCGGCCGCCACGTCCGCAGCCGTGGCCGCGACTTTTCGACCGGCACGGTTCTGCTCCGCGCGGGCCGCCGCCTGTCGATGCGCGACCTCGCACTCGCCGCCGCCATGAACCACCCGGCCGTGACGGTGCATCGGCGGCCCCGCGTCGGGCTGCTGGCGACCGGCGACGAGCTGGTGCCGCCCGGTACGCCTCCGGGGCCGGGACAAATCGTCTACTCGAACGGCTTCGCCATCGCGGCGCTGGCCCGCCACGAGGGCGCCGACACGCTCGATCTCGGCATCGTGCCGGACCGGCTGGACGACACCGTCGCGGCGATCCGCCGCGCCCGCGCCGAAAACGTCGACGTGCTGGTGACGACCGGCGGCGCCTCGGTCGGCGACTACGACCTCGTCCAGTCGGCGCTCGCGGCCGAGGGCATGCAGCTCGCCTTCTGGAAGATCGCCATGCGGCCCGGCCGGCCGCTGATGAGCGGACGGCTGGGCGACATCCACGTGCTCGGGCTGCCCGGCAATCCGGTGTCCGCCTTCGTCACCGCGGTCCTGTTTCTGGTGCCGCTGCTGCGCCGTCTGCAGGGCCGCGCCGACCTCGCGATCGCGGACGAGCCGGCGGTCGCCGGCGCCGACCTGAAGGCCAACGACGAGCGCGCCGATTTTCTGCGCGCGACGCTCTCGACCGACGCCGAGGGCCGCCTCGTCGCGACGCCGGTGACGGACCAGGACTCCTCGCTGCTCGCCCCGCTCGGCCTCGCCGACGGGCTGCTGATGCGGCCGCCGCACGCGCCCGCCGTCACGGCCGGCGGCCCCTGCCGCGTGATTCGTCTGCCGGCCTGACCGGCCGCGCCGCCGCGCCGATCGGACACGGTCGATCGGCCGGCGCAGCGCTCGCGTTCCCCCGGGTGCACGGTTTTGCTCGCCTGAACCAGGCCTTAGGGCTAACCAACATTCGCCGTGACCTGTCGATTCCCCCGGCCGGCATTAAAAGGTTGCGGAACACATGCCGAACAGATAGGGTATGTTCATGATTTGTTTAGGCGGCTGCGTTGCACTGCCTGAGCAAGCCCCGGGGGACGACGCATGTTGACGCGGAAGCAGTTCGAGCTGTTGCGGTTCATCCACGAACGCCTGAAGGAAAGCGGCGTGCCGCCGTCCTTCGACGAGATGAAGGACGCGCTCGACCTGCGCTCCAAGTCCGGCATCCACCGCCTGATCACGGCCCTGGAGGAGCGCGGCTTCATCCGCCGCCTGCCCAACCGGGCGCGCGCCATCGAGGTGATCAAGCTGCCCGAATCGGTCGGCCACGGCGTCATGGCGGGCGGCCGCGCCCGCGGCTTCACGCCGAGCGTCATCGAAGGCAATCTCGGCCGGGTTCGCCCGCCCGCCCCGCAGCCGCAGGACGAGGACACGGCCCGCCCGATCGCCGTGCCGGTGATGGGCCGGATCGCCGCCGGCACCCCCATCGAGGCGATCCAGACCAAGAGCTCGATCGTCAACGTGCCGCCCGAGCTGTTGAGCGCCGGCGACCATTTCGCCCTCGAGGTGCGTGGCGATTCGATGATCGACGCCGGCATCCTCGACGGCGACATCGCCCTGATCCGCCGCTCCGAGAACGCCGACACGGGCGACATCGTCGTCGCCCTGGTCGACGAGGAGGAGGCGACGCTCAAGCGCTTCCGCCGCCGCGGCGCCTCGATCGCGCTGGAGCCCGCCAACGCCTCCTACGAGGTGCGCATCCTTCCCCCCAACCGGGTGCGCATCCAGGGCAAGCTCGTCGGCCTGATGCGGCGGTACTGAGCCGCCCTGCGCCGGCCGCGCCGGCCGCGACGCGGAGGCCCGCATCGTCCGCCGGGGCGTCCCGTGCCGATCCGTGCCCATGCGGACGCTCGCGTCCGCATGTCGAGATGGGCCGTGGGCGGCCGCCTCGGGTGCGTCGCGGCGGTGGTGCGGCACGGGCGCGCCGAACGCCGGCGCGAGTTGGGGCACCGGGGGCACCGGCCCCGGCGGCCACCACCATGGATCCGCGCCGGCGCGGTGATCCGGCCCGCGTGCCATGATCGTACCGCAAAGCCGTCGGCAGGGTGCCGGGGACCGCCGGGAGCGCGCTTTTCGCTGGTGCTCGCCCGGCGTTCTTTCTACGTTCCGAGCCCGCCGCGGCCGCCCGCCGACCCGCGGCCGAGCCGTGACTCGGACCGTGACTCGGACCGTGACTTGGACCCTGACTCGGACCATGACCGCAAGGCCCGTGACCGCAAGGCCCGTGACCGCAAGATTCGTGACCGCACGCCGTTGTCTGGACTCCGTATGACCGATCGAAGCGAGACGTCGCGCTCCCGCCGCCCCGACGGGCGGTTGATCTCCATCCGGGGGGCGCGCGAGCACAATCTGAAGAACGTCGACGTCGACCTGCCGCGCGACAAGCTCGTCGTCTTCACCGGCCTGTCGGGCTCGGGCAAATCCTCGCTCGCCTTCGACACCATCTATGCCGAGGGCCAGCGCCGCTACGTCGAGTCGCTGTCGGCCTATGCGCGCCAGTTCCTCGAGATGATGCAGAAGCCGGACGTCGACCAGATCGACGGCCTCTCCCCCGCCATCTCGATCGAGCAGAAGACCACCTCCAAGAACCCGCGCTCGACGGTCGGCACCGTCACCGAGATCTACGACTACATGCGTCTCCTGTGGGCGCGCGTCGGCGTGCCCTACTCGCCGGCGACCGGTCTCCCGATCGAGAGCCAGACCGTGTCCCAGATGGTCGACCGGGTGATGGCGCTGCCGGAGGGGACGCGGCTCTATCTGCTGGCGCCGCTCGTGCGCGGCCGCAAGGGCGAGTACAAGAAGGAGCTGGCCGAGCTCCTCAAGAAGGGGTTCCAGCGGGTCAAGATCGACGGCGCCTTCCACGAGATCGCCTCGGCGCCGGCGCTCGACAAGAAGTTCAAGCACGACATCGACGTGGTGGTGGACCGCATCGTCGTACGTCCCGACATCGCGACGAGGCTCGCCGAATCCTTCGAGACCGCGCTGAAGCTCGCCGACGGCATCGCCGTGGTGGAGTTCGCGGACGACACCGCGGCCACCGCGGCGGCCAAGAGGACCGCCAAGATCCACGACCAGAGCGGGCCGGAGCGCCTGATCTTCTCCGAGAAATTCGCCTGCCCGGTGTCGGGCTTCACGATCTCCGAGATCGAGCCGCGGCTGTTCTCGTTCAACTCGCCGCACGGCGCCTGCCCGGCCTGTGGCGGCCTCGGCCTCGACCAGAAGATCGACCCGGATCTCGTGGTGCCGGACCGCGGCGTGTCGCTCAAGCGCGGGGCCGTCGCGCCGTGGGCGAAGTCGTCGTCGCCTTATTACGGGCAGACGCTGGAGGCGCTCGCCAAGCACTACCGCTTCACGCTCGACACGCCGTGGAAGGATCTGCCGAAACGCGCCCAGGACGCGATCCTGTTCGGCTCCGGCGAGGACGAGATCAAGTTCGTCTACGACGACGGCATGCGGGCCTACACGACCCACAAGCCGTTCGAGGGCGTGGTCAACAATCTGGAGCGGCGTTGGCGCGAGACCGACAGCGAGTGGGCGCGCGAGGAGATCTCGAAGTACTTCACGGCCATCCCGTGCGCATCGTGTGACGGCCACCGCCTCAAGCCCGAGGCCATGGCCGTGAAGGTCGACGGCCGGCATATCGGCGAGGTGTCGGCGATGTCGGTGCGAGGCGCCGGCGAATGGTTCTCCGCCCTGCCGAAGACCCTCGACGCCAAGCAGACCGAGATCGCGGCCCGCATCCTGAAGGAGATCCGCGAGCGCCTCGCCTTCCTCGACGATGTCGGCCTCGACTATCTGACGCTGGCGCGCGCCTCCGGCACGCTCTCGGGCGGCGAGAGCCAGCGCATCCGCCTCGCCTCGCAGATCGGCTCCGGCCTCACCGGCGTTCTGTACGTGCTGGACGAGCCGTCGATCGGCCTGCACCAGCGCGACAACGCGCGGCTGATCGAGACGCTGAAACGGCTGCGCGACCTCGGCAACACCGTGATCGTGGTCGAGCACGACGAGGACGCGATCCGCACCGCCGACTGGGTGCTCGACATCGGCCCCGGCGCCGGAATCCACGGCGGCGAGATCGTCTCGCAGGGCACGCCGGCCGAGCTGATGGCCGACCCGAAGTCGGTGACGGGCCAGTATCTCACCGGCGCGCGCTCGATCCCGATCCCGCCCCGCCGCCCGCCGGACCCCCGGCGGGTCGTGCGCGTCGTCGGGGCGCGCGGCAACAACTTGAAAAACGTCTCCGCCGACATCCCGCTCGGCCTGTTCACCTGCATCACCGGCGTCTCGGGCGGCGGCAAGTCGACGCTCTTGATCGACACCCTCTTCAAGGCGGTCGCCCGCAAGCTGCACGGCGCCGCCGAGGCCCCGGCCCCGCACGAGCGCATCGAGGGGCTGGAGCACATCGACAAGATCATCGACATCGACCAGTCGCCGATCGGCCGCACGCCGCGCTCGAACCCGGCGACCTACACGGGCGCGTTCACGCCGATCCGCGAGTGGTTCGCGGGGCTCCCCGAGGCGAAGGCGCGCGGCTACGAGCCCGGGCGCTTCTCGTTCAACGTCAAGGGCGGCCGCTGCGAGGCCTGCCAGGGCGACGGGGTGATCAAGATCGAGATGCACTTTTTGCCGGACGTCTACGTCACCTGCGACGTCTGCAAGGGCAAGCGCTACAATCGCGAGACGCTCGACGTCACCTTCAAGGGCAAGTCGATCGCCGACGTGCTCGACATGACGGTCGAGGAAGGCGCCGAGTTCTTCAAGGCCGTGCCGCGGGTGAGGGAAACCCTCAAGACGCTGCATCGCGTCGGGCTGGACTACATCAAGATCGGCCAGCAGGCGACGACGCTGTCGGGCGGCGAGGCGCAGCGCGTGAAGCTGGCGAAAGAGCTGTCGAAGCGCGCGACGGGCCGCACGCTCTACATCCTGGACGAGCCGACGACGGGCCTGCACTTCCAGGACGTCGAGAAGCTCTTGGAAGTGCTGCACGAGCTGGTCGCCCAGGGCAACACGGTCGCCGTGATCGAGCACAATCTCGAGGTGATCAAGACGGCCGACTGGATCATCGACCTCGGCCCCGAAGGCGGCGACGGCGGCGGCGAGATCGTCGCCATCGGCACGCCCGAGGACGTGATCAAGGAGAAGCGGAGCTACACGGGGCAGTTCTTGAAGCCGGTGCTGGAGCGGAAGCCGGTCTCGACCGGTGCGACAGCGGCCGGGCGCGGCGCGGGGAACGGGCGCCGAAGGAAGGGTGCGCAGGCGGCGGAGTGACCGACGCCCATTAAATAATCACCGATCCCCTTGCAGTATCTCCGATACCCTACCGGGATTCAGATTTAGGAAGCGTAGCCCGGGTCGTCGTAGGGCGGAATAGCGAAGCGTATTCCGCCGATCCGGCGCCTCGCTCGGCGCGAGGCCCTTCGGCGCAAAACGCTTCGCTATTGCGCCCTACGATCGCGGCTCGTCGCGTTCGCCGAACTTGCCCGTGGCATCCTCCTCGCCGGCCCAATCCTCCGGAAACACGCCGGCCCGGACGTCCCGGTGAAACGACGAAAACGGCCAGTCGACGACCCGCCGGACCAGGCCATGCTTCACCGGATTGATGTAGCAATACTCGACGTGGCGGGCGTAATCGCGCTCGTCGCGGATCAGGTGCTCCCAGAAGCGCCGCTGCCAGATGCCCCGCTCGCCGCGCGCGATGCCGACCGGGCTTCGACACTCGGTGGGCGCAAGCGCCTGGACGAAGCGGGTCTTGATCATCCGCCAGCGGATGGAGAAGTCGGCGTCGCCGGGCGGCAGGGTCCAGACCGCGTGCAGGTGGTCGGGCAAAACGACCGCGGCATCGATCTGGAAGGGATAGCGTCGGCGCGTCCATGCCGTCGCGCGGCGCAGCGGGTCGATATGGTCGACCAGCGCCGTGCTGCCGCGATCGAGCAGCGTCACGGTGAAAAACCAGCAGCCGCCCGGAACGAACGCGCGACGATAGTTCGGCATGAGGGGGACGGTACAGCCGCACGGAACCGTCCATCAAGGCTGCCGGCGCAATACGCTGCGCTATTGCGCCCTACGATTTCGCACCGCAGCATCGCCTGCGACACTCCGGCCTCCCACCTTGGCAGCGGCCCGCGGGCGGGTAAGATGCCGGCGTGCTTCGACCGGCGGACCGCGGGTGCCGTGCCGGCTTCGCCCGACTGGCGTCCGGCCCGGGCGGCCGGCTCTGCCGTTCGGGCCCGACCGTGATCGTCCGGACCGAACTCGTCCGGACCGCGTTTCGTCCCTACGTCCTTTCTTCCGTATCGCCGTCAACCGCGCAGGATGGACTTCCGAACATGGCCGCTGACCAGGGTGCGCACGCGCCGACCGGGACTCTCGAGATCGACGGCAAGACCTACAAGCTCCCGCTGCGGCACGGCACCGCCGGGCCCGACGTGGTCGACATCGGCAAGCTCTACGGCCAGGCCGGCCTGTTCACCTACGACCCCGGTTTCACCTCGACGGCGGCGTGCGAGTCGAAGATCACCTATGTGGACGGCGAGGCCGGCCACCTGCTCTATCGCGGCTACCCGGTCGAGGATCTGGTCGCCCGCGGCGATTTTCTGGAGACCTGCTATCTGCTGCTCTACGGCGAGCTGCCGACCGTCAAGCAGAAGCACGACTTCGACGACAAGGTCACGCGCCACACCATGGTGCACGAGCAGATGGTGCGCTTCTATCAGGGCTTTCGGCGCGACTCGCACCCGATGGCCGTGATGGTCGGCAGCGTCGGCGCGATGTCGGCGTTCTATCACGACTCCACCGACATCGCCGATCCGCACCAGCGCATGCTCGCCTGCATCCGCATGATCGCCAAGATGCCGACCATCGCGGCGATGGCGCACAAGTACACGACCGGCCAGCCCTTCGTGTACCCGAAGAACGACCTCTCCTATGCCGGCAACTTTTTGCGCATGTGCTTCTCGGTGCCGTTCGAGGAGTACAAGGTCAACGAGGTGCTGGCCCGCGCCATGGACAGGATCTTCATCCTGCACGCCGACAACGAGCAGGGTGCGTCGACCTCGACGGTGCGGCTCGCCGGCTCCTCGGGGGCGAACCCGTTCGCCTGCATCGCGGCCGGCGTCGCCTGCCTGTGGGGGCCGGCACACGGCGGCGCCAACGAGGCGGCGCTGAAGATGCTCACGGCGATCGGCACGCCCGAGCGCATCCCGGAGTTCATCGCTCGGGCGAAGAACCCCGACGATCCGTTCCGCCTGCTCGGCTTCGGCCACCGCGTCTACAAGAGCTACGATCCGCGCGCCGCATTGATGCGCGACATCTGCCGCGAGGTTCTGGCCGAGACCGGCGGCGACCCGCTGTTCGACGTGGCGCTCGAGCTCGAGCGCGCCGCCATGACGGACCAATATTTCGTCGAAAAGAAGCTGTTCCCCAATCTCGACTTCTATTCGGGCCTGACGCTGCGCGCCATGGGCTTCCCGCCGGCCATGTTCACGGCCGTGTTCTCGCTCGCCCGCACGGCCGGCTGGATCGCCCAGTGGATGGAGATGATCGCCGACCCGAGCCAGAAGATCGGCCGGCCCCGCCAGCTCTACACGGGCGCGACACGGCGCGAATACGTGCCGGTGGGCAGGCGCGGCTGAGGCGGCCGGAACCGGCCGGCTCCGGAGCGGCGTCCCGGTCGGCGGGCGACCGCGCCGGCCGCACCGCCCTCGACAAGACCGGCCGCGCCGCGCTATTGCGGACGCCGTGCCGGTCGCGACGATCTCCCGCAGGAGTGCTCGCTCGGGCCGCCCCCAAAGCATTGTGGTGATGCAGCGGTTTTGTAAACCGCAGAGCCTGGTTCGATTCCGGGTGGGGGCACCACGCCGGCGCGGCCACCGACACCGGACCGCGACCGCACCCGGCGTTCGCCACCGCGGATGGCCGGGAGCGAAACCCCGGGCGTGCCCGCGCCCCGCCGGCGGTCGGCCGGCCGCTGCCCGCCCGACCCGGCTCGTCCGCCACCCGTGGCGGAACGATGACACGGTGGGGCGTGTTGCAGATGCGCAACCACTGACGAAGCCGGGGTCATGTCCAGAACGTCCGTCCGCGACACCACCATCCGAGACGCCAGCCGCCGTGCCACCGCCACCCGCCCGGGGTCGGGGGGCAGCGCCGCGCCGACGAGCGCTCCGCCCACCGGGCGTTCCGCACCGTCGCCCGCCCGCCGGGCGACCCGGTTCGGGCCGGTCGTGGGGCCGGACGGCACCCGCTTCCGCCTGTGGGCACCGAAGCACGCGCAGATCACGCTCGACGTCGTCGACACCGACCGGCAAATCTCCATGACCCCGGTCGGCGACGGCTGGCACGAGACCGTCGTCGCCGACGCCGGGCCGGGCACGCGCTATCGCTTCGTGCTGCCGGACGGCCTCGCCGTGCCGGACCCGGGCTCGCGCTTCCAGCCGGACGACGTGCATGGGCCGAGCGAGGTGATCGATCCCGACGCTTACGCATGGACGACGCCGGGCTGGCGCGGCCGCCCGTGGGAGGAGGCCGTCGTCTACGAGCTGCATGTCGGCACCTTCACGCCCGAGGGCACGTTCCGGGCCGCGATCGAGAAGCTCGATCACCTCGTCGATCTCGGCGTCACGGCGATCGAGCTGATGCCGATCGCCGACTTCCCGGGCCGACGGAACTGGGGCTACGACGGCGTGCTGCCGTTCGCCCCGGATGCGAGCTACGGGCGCCCCGACGACCTGAAATCGCTGGTCGACGCCGCCCATGCGCGCGGCCTGATGGTGCTGCTCGACGTCGTCTACAATCACTTCGGGCCGGACGGGAACTACCTCGCCGCCTATGCGCCGATCTTCACCGAGCGGCACCACACGCCGTGGGGCGCCGCCGTGAACTTCGACGCCGAGGGCGCCGAGATGGTGCGCGCCCTGGTGATCGAGAACGTCCTCCACTGGATCGACGAGATGCGGCTCGACGGGCTGCGGCTCGACGCCGTCCACGCGATCCTCGACGACAGCGCCGAACATGTCCTGCACGAGATCGCGGCTGCCGTTCATGCGGCGACACCGGGCCGGCACGTCCACCTGATCCTCGAGAACGAGGAGAACGAGGCGCATCTGCTGGTCCGCGACACCGACGGCGCGCCCCGCCTCTACACGGCGCAATGGAACGACGACGTCCATCACGTGCTCCATTGCGCGGCGAGCGGCGAGACCACCGGCTACTATGCCGACTATCATGGCGACACCGACAAGCTCGGCCGCGCGCTGGCCGAAGGCTTCGCGTTCCAGGGCGAGGAGATGCCCTATCGCGGCTCGCCCCGGGGCGAGCCGTCGCGCGACCTGCCCGCCACGGCGTTCGTGTCGTTCATCCAGAATCACGACCAGGTCGGCAATCGCGCCTTCGGCGATCGCATCACCGCCTTCGCGCCCGCCGCGGCGGTGCGGGCGATCGCCACCGTCTATCTTCTGCTGCCGCAGGTGCCGATGCTGTTCATGGGCGAGGAATGGGGCGCCGCCGAGCCGTTCCCGTTCTTCTGCGATTTCGAGGAGCCGCTGGCGAGCGCGGTGCGCGAGGGGCGCCGCGCCGAATTCGCCCGCTTTCCCGAATTCCACGACCCGGCGCAGCGCGATCGCATCCCCGACCCGACCCTGCCGGCGACGTTCGAGGCCGCGAAGCTCGACTGGAGCGTCCTCCGTCGCGACGCGCACGTGCGCCGGCTCGCGCTCTATCGCGGTCTGCTGAACGTCCGCCGTCGCGAGATCGTGCCGCGGCTCGCCGGCACCGGCGCCGGTCGATACGCGGTGCGAGGCCCCGGCGCCGTGACGGTCGAATGGGATATGGGCGATGCCAAGCTGCGGCTGCTCGCCAACCTGTCGGCCGAGCCGCTCGGCCGGCTCGACCCGATCCCGGGCCGGACGCTGTGGTGCGAGGGCGAGAGCCGCTTGACCGAAGCCGACGGGGCGGCCCTGGCATTGGGCGCCTGGACAGTCGTCTGGATGCTCGACGAGACGCCGGAGGCCACGCCTTAGCCGATCGCTCGTCGGTGGTGCGTTTTGCGAATCTCGGCGTCGCGATAGAACGGCCGGAGCTTCAACGCGCGCCCCGAGCGGGCCGGAGGCCCGGATGAGCATCGCCGCGCTGTCGAACTTCGACCTGCCCCAGTTCGTCAACACGCTGGTCAGCCTGGGCACGGCCTTCGTGCTCGGCACGCTGATCGGTGCCGAGCGCCAGTGGCGGCAACGCAACGCCGGGCTGCGCACCGCCGTCCTGGTGGCGGTCGGCGCCGCCGCCTTCGTCGACATCGGGATGCGGCTCAACGG
The DNA here is from genome assembly GCF_042682915.1 of Rhodoplanes azumiensis. Taxonomy (NCBI): domain Bacteria; kingdom Pseudomonadati; phylum Pseudomonadota; class Alphaproteobacteria; order Hyphomicrobiales; family Nitrobacteraceae; genus Rhodoplanes; species Rhodoplanes azumiensis. Next base: position 52,918 of record NZ_JBHUIW010000012.1, read on the forward strand.
CAACGCCTCGGCCGTCCACGTGCTAGCCTATGTGGTGTCGGGCGTCGGCTTCCTCGGCGCCGGCGTGATCATGAAGGAAGGCCTCAACATCCGCGGCCTCAACACGGCGGCGACCCTGTGGGGCTCCGCCGCGACGGGCGGCGCGGCCGGCGCCGACCTGATCGGCGAGGCCGTCACCATCGCGGTGTTCGTGCTGATGGCCAACACGGCACTGCGACCGCTGGTCGATCTGATCAACCGCCAGCCGCTCGACGAGGCGACCACCGAGGCGACCTACGAGGTGCGCGTCACCGTCACGCCGGACGAGATGCCGGTGGTGCGGGCCGCCGTTCTCGACCAGCTCGACGCCAAGCGTTATGCGGTGCGCGGCTCCACGGTCGAGGAGCAGGCGGAGGAGACGCTCGAGCTCGCCGTGACGCTGGCCGGCTCGTCGGCCCGCCCGGCCGAGCTCGACGAGATCGTCGCCCGGGTCGAGCAGCTGCCCGGCGTCGAGCACGCCGGCTGGACGATGCGCACCGCCGACTGAGCGTGGCGACCGAGCGTGGCGGCCCGCCGACGCTACTCGCCGATCGGCACCCGGACCTCGAAGGCCGCGCCGACGTCCTGCGGCAGTTGCCGCAGCGTCCCGCCGAGGCGCTCGACGGCGCTCTCCGCCATCCGCAGCCCGAGGCCGCGCGCCCGGCTCGTCTCGAACCCGGCCGGCAGGCCCGGGCCGTCGTCGGTGACCACGACGACGAGTGCGCCGGCCTCACGGCTGCACCGGACCCGCACGCCGGGCCGCACGCTGCCGGCATGGGTCAGCGCATTGGCGACGAGCTCGGTCGCGGCGAAGGTCACGGCGAGCGCGACGTCGCTCGCGAGCCGCACCTCGGATGTGCCGACGATCTCCATGTCGGCCGGTCGACCGGCCAGCCCGATCATGTCGCCGATCAGCCGCCGCAGGGCGGCGCCGACCTCGACGCTGCCGTGCTCTTCGATACGGTGGAGCTGGTCGTGGATGCGCGTCACCGTTTCGATGCGTCGCTCGAGCGCGACGATCGCCACACGCGCCGCCTCGGGCTCCGCTGCGCGGCTGCAGACATGGGCCAGGCCGCCGACCATCTGCAGCACGCCCCGCATGCGCTGGTGGCCCTCGGACAGCAGCGCGACATTGCGTCGGTTGGCCTCGCGCAGCGCCCGCTCCGCAGCGGCCTCGGGACCGATGTCGCGGGCGATCGCGGCGACGCCGATCCAGGTTCCGTCGGCGAGATGCACGGGGCCGGTCGTCACGGCGATCTCGACACGACGGCCGTCCTTGGCGATGCCGCGCGTCGTGAACCGCGCCTGTTCCCGCGCGAGCAGCTTGCCGGCTCCGTCCCGCCCCGCGTCGTCCTCGAACAGAGTCGTCGCCGGCCGCCCGACGATCTCGTCGGCCGCGTAGCCGAACAGCCGCTCGGCGCCGGCGTTCCAATCCTCGACCATGCCGTCGCGGTCGAATCCGACGATCGCGTCGACGCTGTTGGTCACCACGGAGGCGAGGCGCGCGGCAGCCGCGGCATTGGCCTCGGCGCGGCGCCGGGCGCGGTCGTAGACACCCGTCGCCCACAGCACGAGGGCGCACAAGATCGCATAGGCGATCAGATTGCCGACCTCCCTGAAGGTCGGCGCCACGAACTGGAAATACGGCTCGACGAACGCCCATTGGGCGACGATCCCGCCGAGAACGCCCGCCACCAGGCCGGCGCCGAGACCGCCGGCGAGCGCGGCGACGACGACGGCCGGCAGGATCGCCGTGAAGGAGAGATCCGTCGAGAGCACCAGGCCGAGAAGTACCCGCAGGCCGGCCGCCATGGCGACCGCCGCCGCGCCGACGAACACGGCCCAGGCCACGGCGACGAAAGCCCTTCCGAGATCCCGGTGCATTCCGCAATCCCCGCGCCGAAAGAGCAGGCTGGGGAAATTCCTACCACAAGGACGCGAGTCGCCGCGACGACGGCGATCGAAGATCGTGACTTTTGTCCGAAAGCGAGCATGCGACGCCGATCGACGGCGCCGACCTGAACCCAGCCGGAACGTTCGGCCGAAGGACTGGCGCGGGGAACGTCGATCAGCCTGCGTCGGTGCGTCGGCCCTGAGCCCGTCGGCCGTCGGCCGTCCGCCGACCAGTAGACAGCGAGACGGCGCTCCGGAGCCGTCCGGCTCCGTGCGCCGTCTCGTGCTTCGGCCGCTCTGCTCCGGCCTGCGGGGACCGGAGGGCGGTCGGGTCACTGCCCGTAGGCGACGACCGGGATGTCGGAGGCCATCGGGCCGCGAAGGCTGTCGGGCCGCGGATCGTCGTTGAGGGCGACGGTCAGGTCCGGCGCGGCCTGCTGCTCGAAGGCGGCCTGGATGGTCGCCGCGTCGGCGGTCGGGCAGATCCAGGTCTCGCCGGTCGGCGCAGCCGCCATCCAGCGCTGCTCGATGAGCTGGCGAATGTCGAGGCTCTCGGCGGTCGCGACGCCCGCGACGGCGATGCCGGCGAGCCCGAGCAGAGCGGTGAGAATCGTGCGTTGAATCGTCATGTCCACCTCCCGTTGGAGCCGTCGCCGTCGATGCGGCGCGATGGCCGGACGACGTCGGCTTGGGTCCGTACAACACCCGGCCGGTCACGGACGTGGTGGACGACGGCGTGCCCCCCTCACCACCGAACCGGCTCCCGATACAACGGAAAAGACCGTCGTCGGTTCCCTGCGCGGCAACGGCATTCGTGGAGAAATGCTTAAATGCGCGGCCGATTCACACGCTCGTGATCGGAACGCACCGGGCCGGGGGTGGCGCGGCGCGCGCCGCCTCAGTAGCTCGCTTGGCCGCCGGAGAGGTCGAACACGGCGCCGCTGTTGTAGCTGCAGGCGTCGGAGCACAGCCACGCCACCAGCGCGGCGAACTCGGCGACCGTGCCGAGACGCTTCATCGGGCTGCGCTGAACCACGGCCTCGACGGCCGACGGCGGCATGGCGCGGAGGAACTCGGTGTCGACGGCGGCCCAGACGATGCAGTTCGCCCGCAGCGGCGTGTCGCCGAGCTCCTTGCCCAGCGCCTTGGTGAAGGCGACGATGCCGGCGCTGGCCGCCGAGAAGGCGGCGAGGCCGGCCCGGCCCTCCTTGGCGGCGAGCGAGGCGACCGTGACGATGCGGCCGCGCCCGACCCGGCGCATGTGCGGCACGACGGCGCGACAGACCTGGAACGCGCCGGTCAGCGTCACGTCGATCACTTGCCGCCACTCCGACTCGCTCACCGCGTCGACGGATTTCCGGGTGCCGCCGTAGCCGGCGGCGAGCACCAGGATGTCGATGCCGCCGGCCGCGACCGCCCGCGCCACCGCGGCGGCGATTTGGTGCGACGAGGTGACGTCGACCGCGATCGGCACGATGCCGTCGACCGCCACCGGGTCGACGTCCCAGGCCTCGACCACGGCGCCGGCATCGCGCAACCGCTCGGCGGCGCCGCGACCGAGCCCGCGCGCCCCACCCGTCACCACGGCCCGACGGCCGGAGAAGTCGTAAGACACCGAACCGGTCGCCGCGTCGGTCGCCGCACCCGTCGTCGCGCCGGTGACCGCCTTGCCGGCCGTGCTGGCTGCGTCCGTCATGGCATCCTCCGCCCGACCGGCGCCGCCACGACCGGCGGCCCGGCACGCGGTGCCATCATACGGCGGCTCAGGGCCGGCGCGCGAGCGTGAAGGCGCCCCGCATGTCGCCGGCCTTGAAGCCGGTGGCGGTGTCGTCGGGATAGAGGCGCTTCAGGGCGGCGACGACGTCCGGCTTCAGCGCGGATCCGTGGCAGCCGAGGCAGGGCTCGCCGGTCGGGATCGCCTTCATGAAGCGGAACACCGGCCCGTCGGCCGTGTCGACCGTCGCGCTGCGCGTCTGTGCGGCGACCGGCGCGCCGGCGGCGATGCGGTCCGCGAACATCTCCAGCGTCGCCCGCTCGAAATCGTCCGGCGCGGCGGCCGGGTTGCGCGGCTTCAGGCTGGTGCGGGCGATCCGCCAGCCGGTGCGCTGGCTGTGCTCGGCGGCGATCGCCGGCGCCTGCTCCTTGCAGAAGCCGATCGCGCCGACGAGGCCCGAGGTCTCGATGGCGCTCTTCACGGCGCCGAGCAGGGTCGCGCCGTAGTCGGCCGCGACCGTCGCGGCCTGCGCGGCGAGACGCGCCTCGCGCGCGGTGCGATCGCGCTCGGCGCCGACATAGAGCGCCGCGGCGCCGACGACGACGGCCCCGACGACGATGATCCTGAGCGACATGATCCGACCCTCCGTGCGACCGGACGGCAGGCGTCCGCGACCGAGGCCACGATGGCGGGCCACGCCGGCCCGGTCTGTGACGGAGTCACCGGCGGCCCCATGCGGGCGCCAACGGCGCCGCCGCGCAGCCGGCGACGTCCGGTCGGCTGCCGCGGTCAGGCGGCGCCGGCGTCGCGGGCCGGCGGATCGGCGTAGCGGGCCGCCGCCTCGCGCAGGATACGGGCGACCTGGCGGGCCCCCAGCGTGCGGGCGAGGTTCTGCGCGGCGACGTCGAGCAGCACCACGGCGCCGTCGCCGATGCCGTGTGCCTCGGCCTCCGCCTCCAGCCGCGCCACGCCGTCGCGCCAGAAGGCGTCGGTGCGCGCCCGCTCGGCGGCGACGACGTCGGCGATCGGCGCGCCCGTGTCGATCACCGCGGCCGGGGCGATCGGCGCCGGGTCGACATCGCTCCGCTGGGCCGACCGCGCGACGACGGCCTGCTTCGGCGTGTCGCGTTTCGGGGTGCCACGCGGCGGCGCCCACTGGTCCGGCAGCCGTCCCTCGCGCATCTCCGCGGCGGCGGCCTTGCTACGACGGATATCGGCCCGCAGCCCCCACAGGCCGACCATCATGGCGAAGGTCGCGGCGCCGAGCACGAGATAATTCCCGCCGTCGCCGCGCAGCAGCATGACGCCCTGAATGCCGACGAGCGCCGCCCCGAACGCGGACGCCCCCACCGTGAAGAAGAATGAAATCAAGCGGATCATCTGGTCGTCCCATCGTGCCGCCGCATCCGAGATCGCCGGCGGGCGCGCCGATCCTCGCGCGCCGAGCCGCCCGGTTGTCAAGCTGGGAGAGTTCCGGGATGTCGTGCCGGATTGACACCGCCGGACAGGTTTCTCCATCGGCCTCGCCGGCGACGAGCGCGCAAGGGCCGACCACGGATCGCTCGGCCGGCCGGCGCGGCGGCGGGAGCCGGAGCCCGGAGACCGGGCGTGCCCAAAAGCTGCCGCCTTGCCGGCGTCACTCGGCCGCGACGGGCGGGAGAGGATCTTCATGCGATACGTGCTTGTGATGGTGACGTGCCTGGCCACGGCCGGCGGCGCCGCGGCGCAGTCCGGCGGCGCGCCGGGCCTACCCGGCGTCTACGACCGCCAGCCCGACCTGCGGGCCGCCAACCGCCCGGGCGAGGATCCGGTCCGCCAGTCGGCCCCGGCCTGGGACGCCAACCGCGACGGTGTCTTCACCTGCGACGAGTGGAAACAGTTCGTCGCCCGCATTTTCGTCAATGCCGACGCCAACCGCGACGGCTTCGTCGACGCCAAGGAGTTCGACGGGCTGCGCCGCGCCGATCCGACGTTCAAGAACGCCGAGTTCGGCTATTTCGACGACAACCGCGACGGCCGCATCGCCCGGGCCGAGTTCGTCGACCGCCCGAGCCCGTTCTTCGCCCGCTTCGACCGCAACGGCGACTGCAAGGTGACGGCCGAGGAGATGCGCGGCGGCGGTGGTGGCGGCGGGCCGAGCCTGCGGCCCAATCTCGGCGGCGGCAGCATGGGCGGCCGAGTCGGCGTTCCGTTCTGAGGCCGCGCCGGCCGACGGCCGGCCCACGGCGTCGGTTGCCCGGTCGAACACGTCCGCGATACGACTGGGTCGTGCTTCGCACGGCCCCTTCCCTGTCTCTGTGCTGTGCTGTGCTGTGCTGTGCCGTGCCGCCCCCTCCCCACCCCGATCGAGTGCCCGCATGACCAGCGCCCTGTTCACGCCCATCGAGATCGCCGGCCGGACCTTCGAGAATCGCATCGCGGTCGCGCCGATGTGCCAGTACAGCGGCGACGACGGCTGCGCCTCCGACTGGCACATGACGCATCTCGGCATGCTTGCGAACTCGGGCGCCGGCCTGGTCGTCGTCGAGGCGACCCATGTCGAACGCCGCGGCCGCATCACCCATGGCTGCCTCGGCCTCTACTCGGACGCCTGCGAGGCGGCGCTCGCCCGCATCGTCGCCCATTGCCGGCGCATCGGAACGGCCAAGCTTGGCGTCCAGCTCGCCCATGCGGGCCGCAAGGCCTCGTCGCAACGCCCCTGGGAGGGCGGCAAGGCGCTGGCCGTCGACCAGGATCCGTGGCCGACCGAGGCGCCCTCCGCACTGCCCTTCGGGCCGGGCTGGCACGTGCCGCAGGCGATGACCGAGGACGACATGGATCGCGTCGTCGCCGCCTTCGCCCAGGCCGCGACCCGGGCGGTGCGGATCGGCTTCGACGCGGTCGAGCTGCACGCCGCGCACGGCTATCTGATCCACGAATTCCTCTCCGCGGTATCGAACCAGCGCAGCGACGCGTATGGCGGCTCGCGCGAAAACCGCATGCGGTTTCCGCTCGCCGTCGCCCAGGCGGTGCGCAGCGGCGTGCCGCGCGACGTGGCGCTCGGCGCCCGCGTCACCGGCCGCGACTGGCTCGACGGCGGCATCGCGATCGAGGAGGCGATCGTCTTCGCCCGTGCCCTGAAGGACATCGGCTACGATTATGTCGACGTCTCCTCGGGCGGCCTCACGGCCGAGGCCCGCAACCCGACCGCGCCCGGCTACAACGTGCCGCTCGCCGCGGCGGTGCGCCACGCGACCGGCCTCGTGACCCGGGCGGTCGGCCTGATCGTCGATCCGAAGCAGGCCGAGGCGATCGTCGCCGAGGGCAAGGCCGACATCGTGGCGCTCGCCCGCGCCATGCTGGACGATCCGCATTGGGGCTGGCACGCCGCCGGCGCGCTCGGCGCCGAGACGCGCCGCCCGCCGCAGTATCTGCGCGCCGGCCCGAGCCTGTGGGCGCCGGCGGCGCACCGCTGAGCGAGATCCGCCGGCGCTGGCGACAGGCCGGCCCGGTGTGGCTATCCTGACCGCATGCAGCAGCACCCGCCCACCACCGGCCCGACCCGCCGTGCCGTGCTCGGTGGCCTCGTCGGCACGGCCGGCCTGGCCGGAGCGGCCGGAGCGGCCGCGGCCCCCCTGCCCGCCGTCGCCCAGCCGCGCCCACCGCGGGCGGCCGCGAACGGACCGGCGTCGGCCTTCGGCATCGACGCGGCGACGCTGGGGCTGCGGCCCGGCAGCCCGGACGACCAGACGCTCGTCCTCCAGCGCGCCCTCGACCGCACGGCGGCGACCGGCGCGCCGCTGGCGTTCCCGCCCGGCGTCTACAAGGTCGGCGGCGTGCGGCTGCCGGACGGCGCACGGCTCGTCGGCGCGCCCGGCGCGGTGCGGTTCCAGTTCCTCGGCGGCGCCTCGCTGCTGTCGGCCGCCAATGTCGGCCGCGTGTCGCTCGACGGCCTGGTGCTCGACGGCGGCGGCCGGCCGCTGCCGCCCGAGCGCGCGCTCCTCCACTGCGAGCAAGTCGATGCGCTGGCGGTGACCAACTGCACTCTTGTGGGGGCGGACGGCACCGCGCTCTACCTCTACCGCTGCGCCGGGACGATCGCGGACAACCGCGTGACCGACACGACCGACGTGGCGATCCAGACCCGCGACAGCCGTGGCCTGGTGATCGCCCGCAACGTCGTCGCGCGGGCCGGCAACAACGGCATCCAAGTGCTGCGCTTCGAGGCCGGCGAGGACGGCACACTGATCGTCGACAACCGGGTGACGGATATCCGCAACCGGGCCGGCGGCCAGGGCCAGTTCGGCAACGCCATCAACGTGTACCGCGCGAACGGCGTGATCGTGCGGGGCAACCGCATCGCCGACTGCGCCTTCTCGGGGGTGCGCGGCAACTCGGCCTCCAACCTGCAGATCGTCGGCAACACGGTGACCAATGTCGGCGAGACGGCGCTCTACTCGGAGTTCCAGTTCGAGGCCGCCGTGGTGGCGAACAACATCGTCGACGGCGCCCAGATGGGCGTCTCGATCGCCAATTTCGCGAGTGGCGGCCGGATCGCCGTCGTGCAGGGCAACATCCTGCGCAACCTCGCACCCGGAACCGTCAATCCGGACCCCGAGTTCCTGCTCGGCGTCGGCATGTATGTCGAGGCCGACACCACGGCCTCCGGCAACGTGGTCGAGCGCGCGAGCGCGGTCGGCATCGCGGTCGGCTGGGGCTCGTATCTGCGCGACGTGTCCGTCACCGGCAACGTGGTGCGCGATTGCGGCATCGGGGTCGGTGTGACGGTGGTGCCGGGCGCGCGCAGTACGGTGCTGGCAGCCAATGTGATCTCGGGCAGCCGCAGCGGCGCCATCGTCGGGCTCGACCACAAGGTGCCGGTCACGGGCGATCTCGCCACCGGCGGGGCCGAGCGCTATCCGCATCTCTCACTAAGTGGCAATAAGGTTTCGTGAGGCGGCCGGCACGGCCGCCATGCCGGATCCCAATGTGTCGCCCACTGTAAATATCGCCCACCAACTAGTCCGAAGTTGCGATGCGGCATCGAAATTCCACGTTCAACCCTGATTTATTGCTGGCGTCGTCTACAGCTTTTCTGTTAGACTAAAGTCCAAGCTGCAGTCGACTTCGCCTCGGCTGGCAGTCTTTCAAAAACAGGCAAAACACCAAGGGGGGTCTCGGCTATCGCGTCGGCGAAGCGCCGAGATCCGAACTGCGTCGGTGCGGCATCCCCACCCGCAAGCCGAACGCAGGGCATGGTGACACCACCGCCAGGACGACAGGGAGGATTTCGTTATGATGAACGGCGGCTACCTCGATACGCGGGGATCCGACAGGTCGTTGTTCGGCAAGCAGCATTGCCCGCGGTGCGCCTATCTTCTGGTGGCGCCGGACGAGTCTCATCACATCGCCGATCGCGTCGTGCGGCACCTGTGGAGCTGCGAGGCCTGCGGCACCGGTTTCAGCACCTGGGTCAAGTTCCAACCCGAGCTCGGCGAGATGCACTGCGTGCCGCAGTGCGCCGAAGCGGCCTGAGCCGATCCCGTCCGGCGGCCCTTGGTCGCCCGCTCGCACACCGAGCGCAGTCCGGCAGGCCCGCCGTCGGGCCCGGCCTGCCGCTGCGGGCGGCGAGATTAGCGTCGTTCGATCTGGGCCTGTGGTTCCGGCCTCGATCGCGCGTTCGATCGCCTAGTCACCCGTAATTCACCCGTAATTCACCCGTAATTGATTGCTGAATCTCCCGGCCTCGCGCCGTGTTCCGGCAGCTCGGCTGTGCGTGGATCGGCCCGTCGGCGCACGGCCCGGACGCCGGCGCGTGCAGGCCGCGTCGTGCGACGGCGGCCCTAAGGTCGGCCCTGCGGCACGTCCCGGCGGTATTGCTCAAACCCGTGAATCCCGGCTAACTCCACGGCCCGATCAAGTGCCCGGCCTCCCCCGACCGGCGGCCGCGCCATCGCACAGGACCGCCGATGTTCTCGCACCTGATGACCACCAGACGGTTCGCCCCCCTGTTCTGGTGCCAGTTCTTCAGCGCCTTCAACGACAACTTCCTGAAGAACTCGCTGGTCTTCCTGATCCTCTACCGGCTGACCGGCTCGAACTCCGAAGCTCTGATCACGCTCGCCGGCGCCACCCTGATCTTTCCGTTCTTCGTCCTCTCGGCGGTCGGCGGCGAGATCGCCGACCGCTACGACAAGGCGATCGTGGCGCGCTGGCTCAAGCTCGCCGAGATTCCGGTGGCGCTGTTCGCCGTGCTCGGCTTCTGGCTGCACTCGATCGCGCTCCTGTTCGTCGCGCTGTTCCTGGTCGGCGTGATCGCGGCGCTGTTCGGCCCGATCAAGTACGGCATCCTGCCCGACCATCTGGAGCGCTCCGAGCTGCCGGCCGGCAACGCGCTGGTCGAGGGCGCGACCTTCCTGGCGATCCTGCTCGGCACCATCGTGGGCGGGCTGGCCGCCAAGGACGGCGGCGACCCGGCGTCGTTTGCCGGGCTGATGATGATCGTCGCGATCCTGTGCTGGCTCTCGGCCCTGCTGATCCCCAAGACCGGACAGGCGGCACCCAACCTGACGATCGACACCAACATCGTGCGCTCGACCACCCGCCTGATGGGCGAGCTGAAGGCCGAGCGGCGGCTGTGGTGGTCGGCCCTCGTGGTCTCCTGGTTCTGGCTCACCGGTGCCATCGCGCTCTCGCTGATGCCGCCGCTGATCAAGACCACGCTGGGCGCCGCCGAGGAGGTGATCACGGTCTATCTCGCCGTGTTCTCGATCGGCATCGCGGCCGGCTCGGCGCTCGCCGCCTGGCTCGCCGCCGGCCGCATCGTGCTCTTGCCGACCGTGCTGGGCGCCGCGCTGCTCGGCATCCTGTGCATCGATCTCGGCTGGTGGATGTCGGGGGTCGCCAGCCCGGTGCAGGGCCGCGGGATCTCCGAGGTGCTCGGCTCGGTGCGCGGCATTCATGTCGGCTTCGACCTGTTCGGCATGGCGGTCGCCGGCGGACTGTTCATCGTGCCGGCCTTCGCGGCCATGCAGGCCTGGGCCGGCGCCGACCACCGCGCCCGGGTGATCGCCGCCAACAACGTGCTCAACGCCGCCTTCATGGTGGCGGCCGGTCTCGGGGTCGCGCTCCTCCAGCTCGCCGGCCTCGCGCCGGCGACGCTGTTCATGCTGCTCGGCGCCGCCAATCTCGTCGTCGGATGGGCGATCTTCAAGACGCTGCCGACCAATCCGGTGCGCGACTTCCTGTCGACCGTCGCGCGCGCGTTCTTCCGCGCCGAGGTGCACGGGCTCGAGAACATCGACAAGGCCGGGCCGAACGCCATCATCGCGCTCAACCACGTGAGCTTCCTGGACGCGCCCTTCGCGCTCTCGGTGCTGCCCAAGGATCCGGTCTTCGCCATCGACTGCCACATCGCCGAGCGCTGGTGGGTGAAGCCGTTCCTGCGCTTCACCCGCGCCATGCCGATCGACCCGACCAATCCGTGGGGCACCCGCCAGCTCATCCACGCCGTGCAGGGCGGCGACAGCCTGATCATCTTCCCCGAAGGTCGCATCACGGTCACGGGCAGCCTGATGAAGATCTACGACGGTGCCGGCCTGATCGCCGACAAGTCCGGCGCCATGGTGGTCCCGGTGCGCATCAAGGGGCTGGAGCAGACGCCGTTCTCGCGCCTGAAGGACCATCAGGTCCGCCGCCGCTGGTTCCCCAAGATCACGATGACGATCCTGCCCCCGGTGCGGATCACCGTCCCCGAGGAGCTGCGCGGAAAAAAACGCCGCGTCGCTGCCGGCGCGGCACTCTATCGCGTGATGTCGGATCTGATCTTCCGCACCACCGAGATGGACTGCACCGTGTTCGAGGCGATGGTGCATGCCGGCGAGTTCCACGGCATGAGCCGCATCGCCGTCGAGGATCCGGTGTCGGGCGCCCTCACCTACAAGCGCATGCTGGTCGGTGCCGCCGTGCTGGGGCGCAAGCTCTCGGTCCATGCCGGACCGGGCGAGTACATCGGCGTGCTGCTGCCGAACGCCAACGGCGCCGCCGTGACGCTGCTCGGCCTGATGTGGGCGGGCCGCGTGCCGGCGATCCTGAACTTCTCGGCCGGGCCGACCAACATCCGGGCCGCCTGCAAGGCGGCGGGCCTCACGACGGTCGTCACCTCGCGCGCCTTCGTCGAGAAGGGCCGGCTCGACCACGTGATCGCGGCGCTCGCCCCCGACTACCGCATCGTCTATCTGGAAGACGTGCGGCCGACCGTGACGACGCTCGACAAGCTGAAAGGCCTGCGCGAGTTCCGGACGCCCATGGTGGCGCGGCAGCCGTCGGACCCGGCCGCCGTGCTGTTCACGTCGGGCTCGGAGGGCGTGCCGAAGGGTGTGGTGCTGTCGCATCGGAACATCCTGTCGAACGCCGCCCAGGCCAAGGCGATCGTCGACTTCGGCTACTCCGACAAGCTGTTCAACGTCCTGCCGGTGTTCCACGCCTTCGGACTGACGGCGGGCTTCATCCTGCCGCTGGTCAACGGCGTGCACGTCTATCTCTATCCCTCGCCCCTGCACTATCGGCTGGTGCCCGAGCTGGTCTACGCGACCAACGCGACCATCATGTTCGGCACCGACACGTTCCTCAACGGCTACGCCCGCACCGCCAATCCTTATGACTTCCGCTCGCTGCGCTACATCTTCGCCGGCGCCGAGGCCGTGAAGGAGGCGACCCGCAAGACCTACATGGAGAAGTTCGGCGTGCGCATCCTCGAGGGCTACGGCGTCACCGAGGCGGCGCCCGTGATCGCGCTCAACACGCCCATGTTCAACAAGTTCGGCACGGTCGGCCGGCTCTTCCCCGGCATCGAGGCACGACTCGATCCGGTCGAAGGCGTCGACGAGGGCGGTCGGCTCTACATCCGCGGGCCGAACGTGATGGTCGGTTACTTGAAGGTCGACAAGCCCGGCGTCATCGAGCCGCCGCCCGAGGGCTGGCACGACACCGGCGACATCGTGACGATCGACGCGGAGGGCTATGTGGCGATCAAGGGCCGAGCCAAGCGCTTCGCCAAGGTGGGCGGCGAGATGATCTCGCTCGCCGCGGTCGAGACGATCGCGTTCGACCTGTGGCCGGACGCCCTGCACGCCGTCGCGACCGTCCCGGATGCCCGCAAGGGCGAGAAGCTGATCATGGTGACGACCCAGAAGGGCGCGACCCGCTCCGACTTCATCGCCTTCGCGAGGTCACGCGGCGCCTCCGAGATGTTAATTCCGGCCGAGTTCGTCCATGTCGAGAAGATGCCGCTGCTCGGCTCCGGCAAGGTCGACAACCTGACGGTCGTCCAGATGGTGCGCGACCGCGCCAAGCTGGAGGGCGCGGCGTAGCGGCACGCCGGCGCCTCCCGAGACCCTCTCCCTGAGGGAGAGGGTCGGGCGTCCGCGAAGCGGACGACCGGGGTGAGGGTTTACGGCGCCATTTGGCTGGCCTCGGCACCCCCTCACTCGGACTTCGCGCCTTCGGCGCGACCCCCGACCTCTCCCCGCTGGGGAGAGGTGAACCTGTCGGCTGCATGAAGCGTGACGACGGCCTTTTAAAAATTCGCCCCGACACGCAGCACGAAGGTGCGGCCCGGCTGCGGATAGGCGTTGTAGACGCCGTACTTGCTGCCGAAGCCGTCCGGATAGGGGCTGGCGACGGCGTAGTCGAAATAATCCGCGTTCAGCAGGTTCTGCACCGCGACCGACCAGAAATAGCGGTCCCATTCGCCGGCGATCTTGGCGTCGAGGATCGTGTAGGTCGGCGTCATCGGCTGGAGGTTGCGGCTGTCGTTGTCCATGCGGCGCGAGCCGACGAAGCGAACGTCGCCGGTGAACACCAGGCGGTTGTCGAGGATGTTCCACACGACGCCGACGCCCGCGGTGTTGCGCGCGACGAGCGGCACGTCGTTGCCGGCATAGACGCCCTCACGGAACACGGCGCGCGTATAGGCATAGCTGCCCTTGAGCCGCACCGTGTCGGAGACCCGCATGGTCGCCAGCGCCTCGGAGCCGTAGCGCCGGGTCGGATCGAGATTCACGTTGGTGGTGGTGAACGGCGAGTAGAAGATCTCGTCGTTCAGATACATGTCGTAGATGCTCCATTGCAGGGCCATCGGGCCGGCCGTCACCTTCACGCCCGCCTCCCAGTCGCGCGACGTCTGGGTCTTGAGCGCGAAGTTGCTCGGCGTACCCCAGGGCGCGCTGCCGATGCGCTCGTCGACATTCGGCACCCGGAAGCTCTGGGCGGTGCGGCCGAACAACGTGAGCTGCTGATTGAACCGGTGCTCGATGCCGATATGCCAGGCCCGGTTGGTCTGGGTGTCGTCGAGCGGGTTCGCCTGCACGACAGTCGGGAAGCCGAAGTAGAGATAGCCGGGCGCCGCCGCGTTCACGGCGTCGCGCGCCGACAGCGAGGTCCGCTGCACGCGGCCGCCGACCGACACGTCGGTGGTCGAGAACAGCGTGACCGTGTTCATCGTGTAGGCGGCGAGCGAGGTCTGGTCGAGGTCGTACTGATGCAGCGGTGCCGCGCCTTCCATCAGGGCGCGCGGCGACGAATAGTCGGTGTGATAGACGTCGACGCCGGTGAGCGACTTCAGCGGCAGGCCGAACACCGTCGTGTCGACCTTCAGGCGCGGCGTCACCGACGAGGTGACGAGCGAGGACTCGAAATAGGACGTGTCGTAGGCGGAACCGATCTGCCGCCGGCAGCCGGTGTCGAAGACCCCCGTGAAGGTGTCGAGGCAGGAGGGGAAATAGGCCGCCTGCTGCTTGCGGACGCGCACGCCGCCGTCGAGGATCAGCTCGGCTCCCGGCGTCATGTCATAGGTCATGCCCGTGGTCGCGGTCGCCTGCTGCTGGTTGGCGAAGTCCCACGGTGTGTTGGTGCCGCGGCGGTCGCCGGCGAGCTGATTGAGCCCGAGCGTCGGGTCGACGCGGCGCCCGGCCGGCAGGCCGAGCACCTGGTCGCTCGCCGTCGTGTTGAGATAGACGCTGCCCCAGTCGCGGGTGTAGCGGTAATCGGCGCCGGCGTTGGTCTGGTGATACCGGCCGTTGTCGCGATAGCCGTCGGAGCGCACCGCGTTGGCGTAGAGGGCGATCGCGTGCGGCCCGCTCGACGCGAAGGCGGTGCCGCGCCCCTCGACCTGGTCGAACGAGCCCCAGGCGACCTCGGCGCGGGCGCCGTTGGGCCGCCCCGTCGCCTTCTTGGTGACGATGTTGATGACGCCGCCGACGGCACCGTCGCCGTACAGCACGCCGCCGGAGTTGCCGCGCGTCACCTCGATGCGCTCGACCGCGTTGATCGGCACCGAGCCCCAGTCGAAGGTCTGCAGGTCGGGCAGGTCGACGCGGCGTCCGTCGATCAGGATCAGGGTGTTCTGGGCGCCCGTGGCGCCGAAGCCTCGGATGTCGACCGTGGCACGCGCCCCGTTGACGCCGCCGTACAGGTTCGAGACCTGGATGCCGGGCTCGCGTGCCAAGATGCCCGGGATCGTCTGCTCCGGCGAGCGCTCGATCTCCTCGGCCGTGATCACGGTCGTCGACGCGCCCGTGATTCCGAGCGCGCTGCCGGTGCCGCCGAGCCGGGTCGCGGTGACATAGAGGTCGGGGAGCGTCGTCTCGGGCGCCGTCGCCTGCTGGGCTCGCGCCGTGCCTGCGAGCAGCATCGCGGTGCCGCCGAGCAGAATCGCGAGGCCGGCGGCGCGGGCCGCCCTACCGCCGTTTGGATGGTCGTGGGTCATTCCTGTCGTCCTTCGCGAAGGGGTCATGCGGTTGGGGTTGCATGAGCCGACGCGAAAGACGCCCGTCCGGCCACCATGGCCGATCGGTGCCTGAACGCTTCACGAGACGAAGCGTCACGAGACGAACGCGCATCGCGGTCCCCGCGCCGGTCACGGTGTCACCGCTGCGAAAGACCGCTCCGTATGGGGCTTCCCGCCCACCGGTTGGGTGACTGTGCGGGCAGGTCTCCTGGCTCGCGGGTCGTCGCTGCATCCGGCCTTCCCGGTCTCCCAGTGGCCATCACGGATGCGGCTCGCCGCTCACAGTTGCGGGTCCAGCCACGGCTTCGCGATCCTCGCGGATGCGCGTTCCGTGTTCCCTCTTTCCTCCCGGCGGTCGCCCGCCGGGAACCAGCACGCGTGCACTTTCGGGCGCACGCCGCCCGAACGTCAATGGTGCATGACACGACCCGATCGCATTAGGCGCAGGAGTGTTGCACGCCGCCCACACCCGTTGGTCACTCCGGGCGCACCGACGGTGCAATCCCGGAAACCGACCACGATCTCGGTGCATGCCCCCGGATTCCGGGTTCGCGCGCTGAAGCGCGCCCTCGGAACGACCTGACGGCGCGCGGTGGACCGCGGCTCACTCCTCCTCGGCGTCCGTCCTGGTCTCCGCCAGGAGCCAGCCGAGATAGGTCTGATCGACGCTCTCGATCGGCAGCACCAGGATGGCCGGCGTCGCGTAGGAGTGGCGCGCCTTGACGGCCGCCCGCACCGCCTCGGCGCGCGACGCCCGGGTCTTGATCAGCATCACCACCTCCTCGCCGCGCGCGATCGCGCCCTCCCAGCGATAGAGCGAGACCATCCCGGGCAGGATGTTGACGCAGGCGGCGAGCCGCGCCTCGACCAGCGCGCGTCCGGTCTCCTCCGCCTCGACAAGCCCCGGAAAGGTCGTATAGACGAACACCACCCGTTCCATCGCCACTCCTTCGCGTCGGCGGCGGTGCGGCGCCGGTATCGCACGAACCGCCGAACGATCCGCCGCACGATCCGCCGCACGAGCCGCGCATGACCCATCTGCCCGCCGAGATCGAGCGGATCGCCTTCGTGGCGAGCCAGACGCCCGAGGCGACGGCCGCCCTGAATCGGCTCGTCCAGCGCTACGGCAATGTCGATCCGCACGAGGCCGACGTCATCGTCGCGCTCGGCGGCGACGGCCTGATGCTCAAGACCCTGCACGTCTTCATGAGCACCGGCAAGCCGATCTACGGGATGCATCGCGGCACCGTCGGCTTCCTGATGAACGAGTATCACGAGCACGGGCTGAAGGAGCGCCTGCACGACGCCGAGGCGACCGTGATCCACCCTCTCGTGATGCGCGCCCTCGACGTCGACGGCATCGGCCACGAGTACCGTGCCATCAACGAGGTGTCGCTGTTCCGCCAGACCTATCAGGCGGCCCGCCTCGACGTCATCGTCGACGGCAAGACGCGGCTGCGCGAGCTCACCGCCGACGGCATCATGGTGGCGACGCCGGCCGGCTCGACGGCCTACAATCTGTCGACCGGCGGCCCGATCATCCCGATCGGCTCGCCGCTCCTCGCGCTCACCCCGATCAGCCCGTTTCGGCCGCGGCGCTGGCGCGGCGCGCTGCTGCCCGACACCGCCGTGGTGACCATCGAGGTGCTCGAGGCGGACAAGCGCCCGGTCGCCGCCGTCGCCGACCACGACGAGGTGCGCTCGGTCAAGCACGTCGACATCCGGATGGACCACGCGGTCGAGATGCTGATGCTGTTCGACCCCGGCCACAATCTCGACGAGCGCATCTTGCGCGAGCAGTTCAGCCACTGAGGCGATGTGGCCGGTCGTTCCGCGGCGCACCACCCGGATCGGCGCGTCGCGCCGTCCGGGCGCGGGCTCCGGTGCGACTCCGGAATGACGCGCCCTGATCGTGACACGCGAGGCATCCGCCCGCCCGATTAACCTAAACCCTTCCTTAAAGCTTCGCGGGCAGGATCGAGCCTGATCTTTCGGGCATCGTGTCAGTCTCGCGTGAGCCATGGTCCGCATCGACTTCAACCGGCTGCGGTTTCTTCTGATCGACGACAACGCGCACATGCGTCGCATCCTGCGCACGCTGCTGCACGGGTTCGGATCGCGCGAGGTGTACGAGGCGGAGGACGGCGCCGCCGGGCTCGAGGCGTTCACGCATAACATCCCGGACATCGTGATCACCGACTGGGCGATGCCGATCTTCGACGGGCTCGAGCTCACCCAGATGATCCGCCAGCCGGGTGCCAACGCCAACCCGTTCGTGCCGATCATCATGCTGACCGGCCACTCCGAGAAGAAGCGCGTGATGGCCGCGCGGGACTGCGGCGTGACGGAATTTCTGGTCAAGCCGATCTCGGCCAACGCGCTCTATCAGCGCATCTTGACCGTGGTCGTGAATCCGCGTCCCTTCATCAAGACCAAGACCTTCTTCGGCCCCGACCGGCGGCGCCTGGTGAACCCGAACTATGTCGGCGTCGAGCGCCGCAAGGGCACGGCGAAGGCGGAGATCATCCCGCAGCAGGCGCTGCTGGAGCGGGTGAAGATCACCGAGTGAACGGGGTGCCCCGATGACGACCGGGCGACGCGGCGGCAAGGCCGGACAACCGACCGGCAAGACGTCGGCCGGCAGATCCTCGGCCGGCCGATCTTCGGCCGACAAGGCTCCGGACGTGCCGAAGGTCACCAATTACGGCGACCATGCCGTGATCGTGCCGAAGAATCTCCTGCGCAAGGCGTGGGCCCGCAACACCGTGCCCGGCCTGCCCGATCCGGTCGCCGACGCCGAGCGCGCGCTCGCCGCGCTGTCCGGCGAGTTCGCCGGCTGGATGGACAACGAGTGCGAGCGCCTCGACGCCGCCCGCAAGGCCGTCAAGGCGAAGGGCTTCGACGCCGAGACCCGGCAGGCGCTGTATCACGCCGCGCACGACATCAAGGGCCAGGCGGCGACGCTCGGCTTTCCGCGCGCCGCCGCCGCGGCGGCGAGCCTGTGCCGGCTGATCGAGCGGACCATCGACAGCAAGCGCATCCCGCTCGCGCTGGTCGACCAGCATGTCGACGCCGTGCGGGCGATCGTGCGCGAGCACGGCACGGCGCGCGCCGAGGTGCTGGCCGACGCGCTGTCGACGAAGCTTCGCGAGATCGTCGACGAGCACCTGAAGAGCGAGAACGGCGGCCGCCTCCCCGACGACGACGAGGTGATGAGCCCGCCGACCGTGCCGCGCAGCGACGGCCCGCAGTCGTGACGAACCGCAGGGTGGGCATGGCGCAACGCGCCTTGCCCACGCGGTCCTCGTGATCGGCGTGTGACGGCACGGGCAACGCGGTCCGCGTCGCCCGCCCTACGCCGCGAGGCGAATGCGCATCAGGTCCGCGACCAGCTCCTGCTCGAGCTTCTCGCAGGCGATCAGCGCCTCCTCGCGGGCCGCTTCGGCAGCGAAGCGGCGCAACAGCGCGAGCAGCGGCTCGACCTCGCCGATGTCGCACTGGCCGCAGGCGGTGAGCACCCGCTCGACCATGCGGCGATGCAGGCGCGCGGCGCCGTCGAGATCGGGCCCCTCGCGCCACGCCTCGAGCGCGAAGCGGAACGCCGGGAAGGTCGAGCCCGGCAGCCCGGCGCGCGAGAAGATCGCGCGGAAGCCGACGCCGGTGCGGTCGTGGATCAACAGGCGGACGCGTCGCAGCGGCAGGCCGGCGAGCTCGGCCAGCGCCTCCTCGAACAGCGCGATGTTGCCGGAGAGGAGCGCGCGGAGAATGAGCCCGGCGGTGAGCTGACCGCTCGCCCGCAGATGCCGCACCAGCGGCGCGGCGCCCTCCTCGCCGGCGCGCGCGGCGAGCGCCACGGTCGCCTTCTCGCAGGCCTCGCGCGCGACCGTGCGGGCGTGGCCGCCGTCCATCCAGGAGCGGCCCGAGACGAAGGCCGCGAGCGTCGCGGAGAGCCGCGCGATCAGCGCCTGGCGGCACGCGACCGGAAGATCCGGCCGCCCCAGCAGCGCCTCGCGCATCGCGCCGAGATCGCCGAAGCGCTCGACCAGACGGGAAAACGACAGCGGCGCGATCTCGGCCTGCGGGTTCTCGATCAGCACCAGGCAGGCCTCGGGACCGGCCACCTCGGCGATCGCGGCGGCGACGGCGCGCGGCAGCGGCGCGCGGCCGGCGATCGCGGTCTGCACGGTGTCGCCGCCCGTCGCGGCGAGGTCGACCAGCTCGGCGTCGATGAACAAGGGCGACGACGCCAGCACCACGGCGGCGATGTCGGGCCGGTCGTGCGCGAGCAGATGGACGACGGTCGACGGCGCCTCGGCGCTCGGCGCCAGCACACCGGCGAGCGCCCCGCGCACCAACGGCGAGACGTCCTCGGCCAGCATCACCAGCACGCCCTCGACGGCGTCGCGCTCGTCGTCCGGCAGATCGGAATAGAGATAGGCCCGTGCGAGGGCGCTGGTCGCCTCGGCTCGCTCGCCGGCGGGCGCGGTGCGGACCCACTGTAGAAACTGGCGGACGATCATGCTGCTGAACCCGACGCGACCGAGGACGACACGGTGGAGACTGTCAGGACCGGCGTCCCCACGAGAGGCCGACGAGTCCCGCCATGCCCCAGCCTACGGGCGCGCCCTTAACAAAGGGTTCACCATAAATCTTTGTGTTTGTTGCTGATTTGTTAACGGCGCCGGGACGCGACGCGGCGTCCTGCCCGCGGCGCCCTACCCGCGGCGACCGAACAGGCCGCCGGCGTTGGTGCCGGGGGCGGAGAACAGCTCCGACGCGCGGCTCGGGTCGGGGACCGCGAGGGACGCCGGTGCGGCCGTGCTCGCCGCCACCGGGGCCGCCGCGACCGGCATCGGCGCGACGGGAGACGGGGCGACAGGAGACGGGGCGACCGGCGTCACGGCGGCCGGCGTGTAGGCGACGGCCGACGACGCGACCGGGCGCGTGGCCGTCGGGGGCGCGGCGGTCGGGGCCACGGTGACGGGGACGACCGTGATCACGGGGGGCCGCGCCGGCGCGACCGCCGGCGCAGAGGCGGCCGGCGCCGCCGGTGCGTTCGCCGCGTAGGCGGAGCGGGCCATCGCCGCCGGCACGGACGCGACCGTTGCCGGTCCCGTCACGGTGCGGGGTGTCGCCTGAGCGGCGACGCCCGAGAGGGCGGCCGCGACATGTGGGCGGGTCGACCACAGGTCGCTGACGATGTCGGCGACGGCGCCGCGCTCCGGGCCGCTCTGGAACAGGCTGTGGAACAGCGGGCCGGTCGCCACGGTGCGGGACGGCTCCGTCTGCAGGTTCACGGCCTCGGTCGCCGGGACGCGCCGCTCACCGCCCTGTCCGGCCGGTGCGACCGACACGACCGGACCCGACACGACCGGACCCGACGCGCCGGAGCGGCCGGCCGTCGCGCCGGTGGCCGCCATCCCGGCCGTCCCGGCGGCAGCGCGGTCGTAGCGCCCCACCAGATTGCCGTAGACCTGCGCGAAGCTGCGCGCCGTGCCGTCGCGCTCGTAGAAGACCGACGGATTGGCGGCGGCGGCGTTGGGGAAAGCCTCGGCGGCGACGCCGCTCGGATTGCGGCTCGCTTCGGTGATCAGCCGGGCCGCCCCGCCCGGTCCGAGGAAATGCGCGATGTAGAGCTCGCCCTCGTTGGGCGGGCGGCCGATCAGCGCCTCGACCTTCTGCGCGTTGCGCTGCGTGAAGGCGCCCGCCATCGCGGCATTGGCGCCGGCGTCGCCGCGCAGATTCATCACCGCCTGGTGCAGGCTCGGATCCGTCACCTCGTAGCGGCCCGACGCGGTCTTGGTGATGGCGTCGGCATAGTGGCCGAAGCCGAGCGCCGTGCCGGCCTCCTTCAGCATCATCAGCCAAGTCTGGTCGATGAACTGGAACAGGCCGCGCGCCGACGATGTCGTCGACGCGGCGTTAGGGTTGAGGTCCGATTCGACCTTCGCCGTCGCCAGCAGATAGTCGAAGCTGGTGCCGGTCGACTGCGCGGCGCCCCGGATGGCGTCGTTGACGGCCCATCCGGAGGTCGAGGAGCTGGTGCCGGAGACGGGCAAGGTTCAACCTGCGGCGCGGGCGCGAGACGGGAGGAAGGACGACACCGCCGAGGCTGCGCCGGTTATGGTAAACAAAGTATGAATCGCGCGCTGTCGCCCGTTCAGGGCCGGAGACGCGGCACGGAGACGAGCCAGAGGGGAACCAGAGGAATGTCCTGGACGACGGCGGTCCGGCACCCGCGTGGCGGGATGTATTTCGACGATTTCGTCATCGGGGAGGTGGTCGAGCATCGCTACCGGCGGACCGTCACCCAGATGGACAACATGCTGTTCTCCAACATGACGCTGAACCCGCAGCCGCTGCACATCGACCGGCACTTCTGCGAGAACGAGACGCAGTGGGGCCGCCCCCTGATGAACTCGCTGTTCACGCTCGGCCTGATGATCGGCATGTCGGTGTCGGACCTCACGGTCGGCACCACCATCGCCAATCTCGGCATGACCGACGTGGTCTTTCCGCATCCGCTGTTCGAGGGCGACACGCTGCGGGCCCAGACCGAGGTGATCAACAAGCGCGAATCGTCGTCCCGTCCGAACGCTGGAATCGTCGAGTTCCACCACCGCGGCTTCAACCAGAACGACAGGCTGGTCGCCGAATGCCGTCGCCAGGTCTTCATGCTCAAGCGCCCCGCCTGAGGAGACACCCTGCATGCGCTCGCTGCTGTTCGTGCCGGCCGACGCCGAGAAGAAGCTCGCCAAGGCCATGGAGTGCGGAGCCGACGCCGTCATCGTCGACCTCGAGGATTCAATCTCGGCCGACCGCAAGGAGGCGGCCCGCGCGGCGGCGGCCGAGTTCGTCGCCGCGGTGGCGGACTGGCCGTCGCGCCCGCGCATCCTGGTGCGGGTGAACGGGCTCGACACCGGCCTCACCGACCAGGATCTCGACGTCGTCATCAAGGCGCGGCCGGACGGGATCATGCTGCCCAAGGCGGAAGGCGGTCCGGCCGTGATGCATCTCGACGCCAAGCTGGCGGTGCGCGAGGCGGTCGCCGGCCTCTCGGACGGCCACGTCGCCGTCTATGCGATCGCCACCGAGACGGCGCATGCGCTGTTCGTCGCCGGCAGCTATCGCGGCGCGAGTCGCCGTCTCGCCGGCCTCACCTGGGGGGCCGAGGATCTCTCGGTCGATCTCGGCGCCGAGGCGAACCGCGACGCCGACGGCCGCTTCCTCGACGCCTTCCGGCTCGCCCGCACGCTCTGCCTCGCCGCCGCCGCCTCGGCCAAGGTGCAGGCGATCGACACGGTCGCGGTCGACTTCCGCGACGAGGCGAAGCTGTGGCGCGAATGCGAGGAGGCGCGGCGCGACGGCTTCACCGGCAAGATGGCGATCCATCCGGACCAGATCGGTCCGATCAATGCCGTGTTCACGCCCGACCCCGCCCAGGTGGCCAAGGCGAAGGCGATCGTCGCCGCCTTCGCGGCGCAGCCCGGCGCCGGCGTCGTCGGCCTCGACGGCGTCATGTACGACCGCCCGCACCTCGTCCGTGCCCAGGCGCTGCTCGCCCGCGCGAAGGAGATCGACGAGACGGCGTGAGCTCGAGGCTACTGATCGGGTCGCCGTCATTCCGGGGCGCGGCGAAGCCGCGAACCCGGAATCCAGCCACCAGCGAGGTGTTCTCCGCTGGATTCCGGGTCCGGCGCTGCGCACCGTCCCGGAATGACAGCCTTCCACCGTCTCACCCCGGCAGCACGGCCTCCAGAATCTGGCCGCTCTCCGAGTCGGTCATCAGGAGGGTGCGGCCGTCCGGCCGCAGCACCGCGTTGGTGAGGGTGCGGCCGGCGCAGCTCCGGATGCGGAAGAGCGGCTCGCCGAGCCGCGACAGCACCCAGGCGGCGCCGTGTCCGGGATCGCAGACGATCAGCCGCCCGAGCGGGTCGACGACCAGCCCGTCCGGCCCGGAGAGGCCGCCCGGGAGCTGGGCGAAGAGCTGCGTCTTCGCCGCCAGTGCCGCCGGCGCCAGCGGCACCCGCCAGATCTGGCCGGCCCGGGTGAGCGCCAGGAAGGCGTGGGTGCCCTCCAGGTTCACGGCGACGCCGTTCGGCGAGGCCGCGTTGCCGATCAGCCGGTCGAGCCGCTCGTCCGGCCACAGCCGGTAGAGCCGGCCGCTCGGATCGTGCAGC
Organism: Rhodoplanes azumiensis; assembly: GCF_042682915.1. Taxonomy (NCBI): domain Bacteria; kingdom Pseudomonadati; phylum Pseudomonadota; class Alphaproteobacteria; order Hyphomicrobiales; family Nitrobacteraceae; genus Rhodoplanes; species Rhodoplanes azumiensis. Next base: position 76,490 of record NZ_JBHUIW010000012.1, read on the forward strand.
CCTGTCTGGCCCTGGTCGGTGAACAGCACCGACCCGTCGGCGAGCAGCGCGAGGTCGTTGAGACCCTTGAAGCTCTCGCTGTTCACCGTGGTGCAGACCGGATGGATGGTCCCGCTCTCCGGATCGATGCGCAGCAGGCCGCGGCGATAGTCGGCGACCAGGAGGCTCCCGTCCGTCCGCACCTTCATGCCGTTCGGCCAGCCGTCGTATTCGTGCACGAGGCTCCAGCGGCCGGCCCCGTCGACGGCGAAGATGCGGCCATAGGGAATGTCGGTGACGTAGAGGGTGCCGTCCGGCGCCAGGCAGGGCCCTTCGAGGAACGAGTCGATCGCGGCGCCGGGCTTGTTGGCGGCGCCCCACTCGGTCGGCCGGGGCTTTCGGAACGTGTCGGGCAGCCGCGCGAAGACACGGCTCTCGACATCGGCGGGCGGGGCGAACCAGCTCATGGCGACAGCCTATTGCAGCTTGATGTCGGCCGCCTTGGCGATGGCGCTCCAGCGGGCGATCTCCGACTCGATCAGCGCCTGCGCCTCGGCCGGCGTATTGCCGACCGCGTCCATGCCGAGCTCGGCGAGACGCTTCTTGGTCTCGGGCTGCGCCAGGCCGGCGCGGATGTCGCGATTCAGCCGCTCGACGACGGCGGGCGGCGTGCCGGCCGGCACGGCGAAGCCGACCCAGAACTTCATCACCATGCCGGGCAGGCCCGCCTCGGCGGCGGCGGGCACGTCGGGCAGCACCGGCGAGCGGGTCTCGGCGGCGACCATCAGGGGCCGGAGCTGGCCGGACTGGATCAACGGCAGCGCGGTCGGCAGCGAGGTGACCAGCACCTGCACCTGGCCGGCGACCAGGTCTTGGAGCACCGCGCCGGCGCCGCGATACGGCACGTGCACGAGGTCTACGCCGGCGAGGCTCTTGAACAGCTCGCCGCCCATATGGGTGTTGGTGCCGTTGCCGCCCGAGCCGAAGAAGTACTTTCCGGGGTTCGCCTTCAGGAGCGCGATCAGCTCGGCGACCGTGTTGGCCGGCAGCTTCGGGTTGACCACCATCACGTGCGGGTTCTCGACCGCGGTCGTCACCTGCACGAAGCTGGTCTTGGCCTCGAAGGGCAGCGTCGGGATCAGCCCGGCCGCGATCGTGTAGAACATCTCGAGCGTCAGCAGCGTGTGGCCGTCCGGCGCCGCGCGGGCGACCGCGCTCCAGCCGACCACGCCGGCGCCGCCGGTGCGGTTCTCCACCACGGTCGGCACGCCGAGCGGCTGACCGGCCGCCTGGGCGACGATGCGAGCGACCGTGTCGGTCGAGCCGCCGGGGGCGAACGGCACCACGAAGGTCACCGGACGCGCCGACGGAAACGTCTGGGCCGGCGCGGAGCCGGGTGACGACGTGACGGCGATCACGCCGGCCGCGAGAGCGAGCGTGCGGACGATCGACAGCATGGCATTCCCCTGGGCAGTCCTGGACGGGATCTTCGACGAAGACGGCGACGAACGAAAGACTCGGCGCGGTGCCGAAGCGGCACGCGAGCGCCGTGCCGCGGCGGCTGCGACGCGAACGAAAAACCGAAATCTAGAATGTGGCGCGGGCGACGGGACGGCGCCTGCGCAGGGCCTCCGTCAGTATGACGGCACGGTCGTGCCTTGCCAATCGCCACGGCCGGGCCGAGCCTCGGTCGCGCCGGTCGCGGCGTGTCAGTCGAGCGGTGTGTCGAACACCGGCTTGCGCGGCTCGGGCGGGCGAAACCCGGGCGACCGAGGCTGGTGCCGCGTCGGCGGCCCGACGGCGCGGGCCGGCCGGGTGACGCCTGTTCGGCCCGTCGTCGCGATCGGCGGCTCGGGCGGCTCCGGCGCCGCCCTGTCGGCCGGTCCGTCGGGCGTCTGGTCGGGCGTGATGCACCGCCACTCGGCCCGGGTCGCCGGCCCTTCGCCCGGTGGCCCTTCGCTCTGCGGCGTCACGGCCGGGACGGCGAGCTCGCGGCCCGCGCAGGCCGGGCGTTCGGCCGCCTTCGCAGGGTCGAGCGCCGGGGTCGGTCCGGCAACGGCCGGCGGCGAAATAGGCGGCGCCGAACGGGCCGGCGCGGGGCTCGGCATCGGATCCGGTGCCGGGCTCGGCACCGGCGGTACGGCAGACGCCCGCCCCGACATCTCGTCCTGCGGACCCGGAGGCTCGCCCGTCGGCGGCACGGCCGATGGTGGTGTTGCGCCCACCGGGTCGGGAGACGGCCCGGGCGACGGCGGCGCCGGCGAGGCGGCGGGCTCCGGCATTGGCGGCGCGGGCTGCGGCACGGCCGGAGTACCGACGACCGTGTCGGCCGGGGTCGGCGGAGGAGCCGCCGGCAACGCCGCTTCGGCCGGCGACAAGGAGACCGATGGCGGCGAGTCGGGAGGCGACGAGGCTGGTGGCGGAGAGGTCGGTGGCGGAGAGGCCATTGGCGTCGCGGCGACGTCCGGAGTTGCGATGCTCGGCGCTGCGATGGTCGGCGCGGCCGGTCCCTCCGCGTCCTGCCGGAGGAGATGCGCGCCGGCCAGATAGGCGACGACGATCGCGGCCGACCAGGCGGCCGGGCGCCACGGCCCGAGCCCGCGCCCTGCTCCGCCGGACGACCCGGCAGGCGGGGCCGAAGGCGACCCGGTTGTCGCAGGAGACGACCGGCCGGACCAGCCGAACAGCCTCCACCCGCCGCCCGCCGCCGGGCGTGCGTCGGGGCGCGCCGGGGCGCGCGGGCCGATCCCCGTCTGCGCCGCGAAGTCGGCGAGGCTCGGCACCGCCTCGACGTCGCCGGCACACAACGCCGCGAAGGCGCGCGCCGCCGGCCGCAGCGGGCGCAGCCGGTCGAGCGCCGCGATCACGGCCGACTTGCGCGGATCCTCGAAATCGCTCTTGCGGAACAGGAGCCCGTTCTCGACCGCGTGCTCGGCATAGAGCCGCGGCGCCATGATCGCGGTCTGCAGCGCGAGATAGATGGCGATCGCCGAGAAGCGGTCGATATGCGGGCCGAAGACCTGCCGGCGGCGGCCGGGATGCTGATAGTTCTGGTGCCCGCTCTCGACCGCCGGCCGCCCCGCCATGGCCGGGACGAACATGCCGTCGTAGTCGATCAGCCGCAGCCGGTCGGCGACCAGGATGTTGTCGTGCTGCAGGTCGCCGTGGGCGAAGCCCTGCTGCTCGGTCGAGGCCGTGAAGGCGAGGATGTCGGCGGCGATCTTTCGCAGCGCCTCCGGCGTGTCGAGATTGGCGCTCACATAGGTATCGAGCGGGACGCCGTCGGCCCAGTCCATCAGCAGGCCGGGATAGCGCACCCCCTCGATCTGCACGGCCTGCGGCAGATACTCGAAGCCGACGAACTGCCGCGGCGTGCGCTCGGTCAGGAACGCCGCGATCGCGGCGTAGCGGTCGGCGCGGTCGGGCACGTGGCGGGTGAACAGCTTCAGCGCCTTCGGCCGGCCGCTCGGATCCTCCAGCGCGAAGGTCGCGGCGTAGTTGCCGGTGAACAGCACCGGTCGGTTGATGCGCTTCATCCGCCGGAACGTCAGCCCGGCGAGCCGCGGATGCACGAAGGCGCGCTTCGCGACGGCGAGCGAGTAGTCGTTGGCGGTCGGCCACCCAGCCATGGCGCTACCCGGTCTCGACGATCATGAGGGTCGTGTCGTCGCGCCGCAGCCGGCCGGCGGCACGCTCCGCGATCACGAGATCCGCGAAGGCCGTCTGGCTGTCGATCGCCTGCAGGCGGGCGAGGCGGGCCGCGGCGTCGCCGAGCAGCCAGGCGCCCAGCGCGTCGGTCATCAGGCAGAACGCCGTCCGGGCGTGCGGCGTGTAACGGCCGACCGTCCAGATGCCGGACTGGTCGAGCAGATGCACGCCGTCGACGACATTGGTGTGATCGGCGGTCGAGAGCAGCACCGGCCGGCGCTCGAACGCCGCCGGCGTCGACAGCGGGAAGGACCGCACCAGCGTCGGCCCCGCGCCCGCGCCGTTCGCGGTGCCGTCACCCTCGCCTGCGGTGTCGGCCGCTCCCGCGGGCGCGCCTTCGGCGACGACGCAGATCGAGTCGCCGATCGCCTGGATCGCGTAGAGATGCTCCTTCGGCCACAGCATCAGGCCGACCAGCGCGGCGTAGCTGCCGCGCCGGTAGGCGTTGCGCCGGTAGGGCGGCCATTTGCGCATGTCGAAGGACTGCTCGTAGGTCGCCCGCGCGCCGGCGAGCAGGGTGCGGTCGAGCGGCGCGTGCGCCACGAAAGCGGCGGCGAGCGCCCGCGCCCATCGCCCGGAGGCGAACGACTCGGTCGCCCCGTCGCACACCGCGAAGGCGGTCGCCGCCGCATTGGCCGCGAAGGCGTCCTCGTTCTCGGACGGCACCTCGGGCTCCTTGGGCACCGACCAGGCACGCACCCGGCGCATCGCCCCACCCGGCCGTCAGGCCGGGCTCGCCTCCTTGGTCGGCTGCGCCGACGCGGGCTGTGCCGAGGCGGGCTGCGCCGACGCGGGCTCCATGGCGACCACCGGCTCGGCGTCGGCCGGCGCGACGTAGACGGGCGCATTGGCCGGCCGCGTGCCGATCTGGAAGAAGCGGGCGATCGTGTCGGTGCCGGCCTTGAAGCCGAAGAAGCGCGAGGTCGCCGTCGTCTCGTAGGACTCGGCGACGGCCGGGCGCAGCGGCTCCGGGATCTCGCTCGACATGCGGAACAGCTTCTTGGCGTAGACGTCGGGCAGCGCCGCCTCGTCGGACGGGAAGACGATCTCCTTGCCGGTCTCCCGGCTGACATGGAGATTGAACAGAAGAACGGCGCCGTCCCAGGTGGTGATCGCCTTGATCTCGTTCGCCACCGGCTCCGGGTCGCCGTCGGTCGGCTCGCCGTCGGTGACGTGGAAGACGATCGGCGGGAACGAGGCGGGATGCTCCTTCACCCAGGCCGCGACGATGTCGCGGGTCTTCTCCAGCGCCTTGACCATCGGGGTGTCGCCGACCGCGACCGGCTCGAACCACACCTCGGATTCGACCTCCTCGTCGCGCATCTTGCCGTCCGGGCCCGGCACCTTGATGGTGACGGTCTCGATCCGCAGCGGCGCGTCGGCGACCCGCGAGATCGGCAGGAAGAAATCGTCGGTGCCCTTCCAGACGTTGCGCACCTCGCCGTCCGAATAGCCGAGCGCGGCGACATGGAAATAGTCGCGCACCTGCTCGTCGCCGCGGGTGCACTGGTTGACCAGCTCGCGCAGCGCGTCGTTGACGCTGCGCGCCAGGAAGCCGGCGAGCGTCCGGCGGGTGTTGTTGAAGGCGTCGTTCATCGACGACGACTGATCGATCACGAACACGAAGGCCGCGGGATGCTTGCGGCTGATCTCGGCATCGTATGGCATGGGCTGAATCTCGCGGTGGAGCGGCAATGCTCCAAGCTGTACCACCCGGGCCGGAGACGGTCGAGCCGCGCGACACCGGATCGGGCGCGCGCCGGGCTGCGGCGGTCTCCTTCCCCGCTCCGCCCGCGGGCTTTCGCGGCCCTGCCTGGACAAACTGCCCCGTGTCGCGCCGGGCGGTTCCGGTCTACTGTCATCGTTCGATTCTACCGGACGTCGATCGCCCGACCGCGGCCGCCGCGCCGCATTTCGGCGGAGAGTCATTTCGGCGGAGAGTGCCGTGCCGACCATCGATCCCAAGCGATCGACCCTCGTGGTCGTCGACTTTCAGGACCGCCTGATGCCGGTGATCGCCGAGGCGGAGACCGCGATCGCCAATGCGCGCCGCCTGCTCGAGGGCGCCGCCTTGGTCGGCATCCCGGTCGTGTTCACCGAGCAGAACCCGAAGGGGCTCGGCCGCACCGTCGCCGGGCTGCCGACCGCCGGCCATCCGGTGATCGCCAAGCAGACCTTCGACTCGCTGCCGGCGCCCGGCTTCCTGCCGGCCCTGGCGCCCGCCCACGCGCTCGTCGTGGTCGGCTGCGAGGCGCATGTCTGCGTCTGCCAGACCGTGTTGGGCCTCTTGGCCCGCAAGCGCCAGGTCTATGTGGTGCGCGACGCCGTCGGCTCGCGCGCCGCCGAGAGCAAGGAGACGGCGCTGCGCCGCATGGAGCGCCACGGCGCCGAGATCGTGACCACCGAGATGGTGCTGTTCGAGTGGGTCGAGTCGGCCGAGCACCCGAAGTTCCGCGACGTCGCCAAGCTGGTGAGATGAGGGGGCGCCGGCGCGATCATATTCGCCGACGCTGAAATCCCGCGGCCGGGCAGGCCGTTGCGAGCCGCCCGCCGGATTTCGGTGCCGGCGCCGCCATCGCCGAACCGTCACGCCCCCGCCCTGGTCCCTGACGATTGCCGCCCGCTTCGTCGCCGATCCTGGCAGCCTCAACGATTCACGCTCGTCGGGGGGCTGAGCATGATCGTCCTGGACTGGATCGTCGCCGCGCTGGTCGGCGGCTTCGTCGCGGCTGCGGCCGTCGAAGCGCAGCTCTATCGCGACCGGAAGACCTCCGGCGCCCGCCCGCGATCGGAGCGGCCGCCGGCGGCGCACGGGCTGTGGAGCGTCGCCGAGGCGGCGTGGATCGGGGCGCACGGCGCGGGGCCGCGTCGGCTCCCCGCCCCGGAGCCCGACCGGCCGGGCTTCGCGACCGCCGGCGCCTACGACGTTCGTGTGCAGTGGGCGCCGGACCGGGCACCGCGGCGGCGTCGACGCCGGCGCTGAGCCGCGGCTCCGGCCTGCGGGCGACCCGGTTGGCACAGCCGCAAAAATCTGGCATGGGAGCGCCGCCGAGGAGCCCCCGATGCATATCCGGATGTTCTGGTCGAAAATCCACCGCGCGACCATCACGCATGCCGACCTCCATTACGAGGGCAGCTGCACCATCGACGCCGACCTCATGGACGCCGCGAAGATCCTGACCAACCAGGAGCTTCACGTGTGGAACGTGACCCGCGGCACGCGCCTCGTCACCTACGCGATCGAGGGCGAGCGCGGCTCCGGCGTGATCTGCATCAACGGCGCGGCGGCGCACGGCAACACGCCGGGCGACCTCGTGATCCTCGCGACCTTCGCCGACATGACGGCCGAGGAGGCGAAGCGCCACGTCCCGACCGTCGTCCAGGTCGACGCCGACAACCGCATCGCCCACATCCGCGACGAGCTCCCCGGCCCGGCGCTGCGGGCGATCTGATTCTTTTCAGCTGCGTCGGGTGGGTAGAGGCGTGAACGCGCCGTGCCCGCGTCGTGCGACGTCGATGACCAGACCGCGTGGGCACGGCGCTTGCGCGCCTATGCCCACCCTACGAGTTTCGATCCCGCACGAACCCGGCGCTCTCCCGCCCGACCATATTCCCCCGCCCGGAATTCTCCCCGCCGCGACGTCGTTTGCCGTCGCGCCACGGTCCCCCGCACCGTCCGTCACCGGCCGACACATCGCGAAATCTCCCCGCGCCGGCCGCGATCCGACACCGCTGCCGCCGGAGTCTTCGGCGACGCTGGCCTGGTTGACGGACCATGACTCGTTCGGGGGGACAGAGCATGATCGAGCCACACTGGATCGCATTGTCGCTGGTCGCCGGCTTCGTGGGGCTGGCCGCGACCGCCTGCATCGTCGAATGGCGCCGGCTCGCGGCGGAGACGCGGCCGGGGGCCGGCTCGAGCCGGATGTGACGACGCGCGGCGACCGCCGCGCCTGATCGCCGCCGGATCCCGGTTCGCGGCGCGTCGCGCCGCGCCCGGCACACGAGCGATCAGGCGCGGTCGCCGTGCCCGTTGCCGTTGTCGCCGTTCTCCTCGGCCTCGCCTTCGGAGAGGCGCTCGACCGAGACGACGCGCTCGCCCTCGGCGGTGTCGAACACGATCACGCCCTGGGTCGAGCGGCCCTTGATCGAGATCTCGGACACGCCGCAGCGGATCAGCTGGCCGCCGTCGGTGACCAGCATGAGCTGGTCGCTCTCCTCCACCGGGAACGAGGCGACGAGCTTGCCGATGCGCGGCCGGATGCCGGCGCGGGTGCGGTTGTCCATGGCGACGATGCCTTTGCCGCCGCGGCCGGTGATCCGGTACTCGTAGGACGAGGTGCGCTTGCCGAAGCCGCGCTCCGACACGGTGAGGACGAACTGCTCGGCCGCCGACAGCGCGACGTAGCGCTCCTCGCCGAGCTGGATGTCGGCCCCCGCGCCCTCGGCGCCCGTGGTCTCCTCGCGCTCCTCGAGCGCCCCGGCTTCCGCGTCGGGCTCGGCCTCCGCGCCGGTGCCACGGCGGACCGCCATGGCGCGCTTGAGATAGGCCTCGCGCTCCTCGCCGGTCGCGTCGACATGGCGCAGGATCGACAGCGAGATGACCTTGTCGTCCTTGTCGAGCGCGATGCCGCGCACGCCCATCGAGGTGCGACCCGAGAAGACCCGCACGTCCGTCACGGGGAAGCGGATGCACTGGCCGATCGCGGTGGTGAGCAGCACGTCGTCACGCTCGGTGCAGATCTGCACGTCGACGATCGCCTCGCCCTCGTGGCCGGTGTCGGCGTCGAGCTTCATGGCGATGATGCCGGAGCGACGCACGTCGGAGAAGTCGGAGAGCTTGTTCCGCCGCACCGTGCCGGAGGTCGTCGCGAACATCACGTCGAGCTCGGCCCAGGTCGTCTCGTCCTCGGGCAGCGGCATGATGGTGGTGATGCGCTCGTCCTGCTCGAGTGGCAGGAGGTTGATCATCGCCTTGCCGCGGGCGTTCGGCGCGGCCAGCGGCAGCCGCCACACCTTCTCCTTGTAGACCCGACCGCGCGACGAGAAGAACAGCACCGGCGTGTGGGTCGAGGCGACGAACAGGCGGGCGACGAAATCCTCCTCGCGGGTCTGCATGCCGGAGCGGCCCTTGCCGCCGCGGCGCTGCGCCCGATAGGTCGACAGCGGCACCCGCTTGACGTAGCCGAGATGCGAGACGGTGACGACCATGTCCTCGCGCTGGATGAGATCCTCGTCCTCCATCTCGCCATCCTGGTCGAGGATGACGGTGCGGCGCGGCGTCGCGAACTTTTCGCGGACCTCCAGCATCTCGGACTTGACGATCGACTGGATGCGGGCCCGCGACCTGAGAATGTCCAGATAGTCCGTGATCTCGGCGGCGAGCTTGTCGAGCTCGTCCTTGATCTCGTCGCGGCCGAGCGCCGTGAGGCGCTGCAGGCGGAGATCCAGGATCGCGCGGGCTTGCGCTTCGGAGAGCCGGAACGTGCCGTCCGGCTGGACCTTGTGGCGCGGGTCGTCGATCAGCTCGATCAGCGGCAGCACGTCGGCGGCCGGCCAGTCGCGCCCCATCAGGGCCTCGCGCGCCTCGTTGGCGTCGCGCGACGCGCGGATCAGGCGGATCACCTCGTCGATATTGGCGACCGCGACGGCGAGGCCGACCAGCACGTGGGCACGGTCGCGCGCCTTGCCGAGCAGGAACTTGGTGCGCCGCTTCACCACCTCCTCGCGGAACGCGATGAACGCGTTGAGGAGATCCTTCAGCGACATCACCTGCGGGCGGCCGCCGTCCAGCGCCACCATGTTGCAGCCGAAGGTCGATTGCAGCGGCGTGAAGCGATAGAGCTGGTTGAGCACCACGTCGGCGACGGCGTCGCGCTTGAGCTCGATCACCACCCGATAGCCGTCGCGGTCGGACTCGTCGCGCAGATCGGCGATGCCCTCGATCCGCTTCTCGCGCACCAATTCGGCGATCTTCTCCACCATGGTGGCCTTGTTCACCTGGTAGGGAATCTCGGTGACGATGATCGCCTCGCGCTCCTTGCGGATCGTCTCGATCTCGGCCTTGCCGCGCATCACGATCGAGCCGCGGCCGGTGTGGAAGGCGGAGCGGATGCCGGCCCGGCCCAGGATCACGCCACCGGTCGGGAAGTCCGGCCCCGGCACGATCTTGATCAGATCCTCGATGCCGAGCGCGGGGTCGTCGATCAGCGCCACGGCGGCGTCGATCACCTCGCCGAGATTGTGCGGCGGGATGTTGGTCGCCATGCCGACCGCGATGCCGCCCGCCCCGTTGACCAGGAGGTTCGGGAAGCGCGCCGGCAGCACCGACGGCTCCTGCTCGTTGCCGTCGTAGTTCGGCCGGAAGTCGACCGTGTCCTTGTCGATGTCCTCGAGCAGCGCCATCGCGGGCCGGGCGAGCCGGCACTCGGTGTAGCGCATGGCCGCGGCCGGATCGCCGTCGACGGAGCCGAAGTTCCCCTGCCCGTCGATCAGCGGCAGGCGCATGGAGAAATCCTGCGCCATGCGCACCAGCGCGTCGTAGATCGCCGAGTCGCCGTGCGGGTGGTATTTACCCATGACGTCGCCGACGACGCGCGCCGACTTGACGTATTTGCGATCCGGCAGGTGCCCCTGCTCGTGCATCGAGTAGAGGATGCGGCGATGCACGGGCTTGAGCCCGTCGCGCGCATCGGGGAGCGCACGCGACACGATCACGCTCATCGCGTAATCGAGATAGGCGCGCTTCATCTCCTCGGTGATGGAGACGGGGCGAATGTCCGATGGGCTCGAGGGCCCGGTCGGACCCGTGCTGCCCGGCGGGGGTGTGTCGTTGTCGGCCAAGTGCGGAGAATCCCGGCGAATCCGTTGCCCTTTAGATAGTCCATCGCGGCTGCGAAAGCCAGTTTCGCGGGCCGCGGCGCACCGATATCTTTCCCTTTGTTCAGAGACAGTTAGCTGGACAGCCCACCGCCCGGGCGACAATCCTGTGACGCGATGCGGCGAGGCGGGCGCGGCAGTCACGCTCGATCCACGATCGCAGACACGCCCCGCATCACATGGTTGTTATTTCGTCTTTTAGCTTCCTTTGATTGAATATGGCGACATCGTGGCGCCACTGTTTTCGGGAGGGTGCGAATGACCGATGGTCGAGACCCTGGGACAGACAGCCGAAATACCGAGAAGAACTCCGGCGGCACCCAACTCCTGCTCTCGATCCAGCAGGACGGTCCGGACTACAAGGTCCACGGCAGTCAGCTCGAAACCGTCGGGGCGAAACTGCGGGGCAAGCCGCATTTCATGGTTCCCCTGACACTCGCCGCCCTGACAGCGCTGTTGGCGGGGACGCTCCAGGTCGTCAATTGGAGCAACACGGTGGCGGTCGAAGACGCCGGGGGCGCTACGGAGCGCGCCTTAAAGGTCACCCAGGAGGTGACGGCCGCGATCGGCCGCCGGCATTATGCGACGCTGACGTTCATTCCGTCGCTGCGTGATCTCGTGCAGCCGAACGGCGAGGCGCATCCGGACACAGTCGTCTGGCCGCATCCCGAGAAAAATCGCCCGTCCGCGGTAGGCTTGGCATCCGAACCGCCAGGTCTCGTCGCGCCGGAGTTGTTTGCAAGTCGCGCCGACCACCCCGGAACATTCCAGAAGCCGATCGTCCAGAGACCTCCACAGCCGTCCGACGAGCCGATCGGAGTCGCATCCCAGTCACCCGCCGGCAGCGGCAATCCACTCGCCCCAGACAGCCCCGGGGTCGCCCCTCGTCCCGTGTCCAACGGTCAGACGGGTCGCGGTGATATTCCGAAGGCTGTTCCGCTCTCGCCGCCATATGTCGCATCCGCGACCGAAGGCGTGATCGCAGTCGACATATCGCCCGATGCTGCTGCGGCGATGGCTCAGTCCCGTCTCGAGGAATGGGAGATCGCACTCAAGAAGCAGCGGTTCGAGGCCTACTACGCCAGCCTCAAGGAATGGAACGAGAGCATCGACCAGAAGCTCACCGACGTCCACTTCGCTCTCGATCAGATGATCTTCGAGGACGCCGGTCAGACGAGCAAGCTGACGCATCAAGGGTTCGTGAAATTCTTCAACACGATGCGGGGCACCGATCAAAACGGGCGAACGATCGCCGCCAAGCGGCTCGACTGCGCGCGCTTGCCCGTTCACGCGAATTTCGGGGAGGAACTCGAGACGATCGGCCTGACCGCCGACAGCCTGAAGATGCGGCTTGCCGGCATCCATTTCTGCTTCATGGAGCTGAACACGATTCTGGACGAGGCGAAATCGAAGAAGCGGAAATGGACGCCGGAGCTCTATTCGGAGATCGTGCTTCGACACGGAAAGATCCGCGAGCTCGGCAGCGAGTTGAATTGTCTGGCGCTGCACCGGGTCGACTATTATCGGGCCAAGCGGGAGCGTTCGTTCATCAACCCGACGTCCCTCGTGTGGCGAATGCTCGGAGGTGTCGAGCAGGACGCCCGTGACCATTTCACGAATGCGATGTCGAAGTGCAGCGGGGTCACGCGCGCGTCGTGACAGCCGGGAGCGCTCGCGACCATGACGGCCTCGACATCGACCATGCCGGTGGACGTTCTTTACTGATTTGACGGCGTCGGAGCTCGGCTCTACGCCCTAGGCATGGATCTCGATTTTCTTCTCTCCGCCGCCGTCACGCTGTTCGTGGTGGTCGACCCGCTCGGGCTGGCGCCGGCCTTCCTGGCCGTCACCGAGGGGCTGCCGGCGGCGGCGCGCACCCGCGTCGGCCTGCGGGCGACCCTGATCGCCGTCGTGGTGCTGGTCGGGGCGGCGCTCGCCGGCGAATGGCTGCTGCACCATCTCGGCATCGGCCTGCCGGCCTTCCGGATCGCCGGCGGGCTCCTCTTGTTCGCCGTCGCCTCCGAGATGGTGCTCGGGGTGCGCATCGAGCGGCAATCCCGCGAGGCCGAACAGGCGATCGAGGAGCGGGTCCGTCACGTCGCCGCCTTCCCGTTGGCGATCCCGCTGATGGCCGGCCCCGGGGCGCTCACCGCGGCCATTCTGCTCGCCGGCCAGGCCGGCAGCCTCGCCCGGCTCGGCCTGCTGATCGGCGTGATCGTCGTCGTCTGCGCGCTGTGCCTCGTGGTGTTCCGCTTCGCCGGCCGGCTGTCGCGGTTCCTCGGCATCACCGGCAATGTCGTGCTGTCGCGCCTGCTCGGCGTCCTGTTGGCCGCGCTCGCCGTCCAATACGTGATCGACGGCGCCAAGGCCGTGTGGGGCTGAGGGAAGCCCTCATTCCGGGGTGCGGACCGTAAGTCCGCGAGCCCGGAATCCATACGCCCGGTGTGGATGGCTCACGAAAGACCGGGGTTATGGGTTCCGGGCTCGCCGCTGCGCGGCGCCCCGGAACGACGGGCTGTCACTGCCGGTCCCGCGCGCTCTTCAGGCCCGAGACGAAGCGGGCGAGCGTGCGGGACGTCACGCCGCGCGGAATCATCGCCTCGATCAGCGAGAAGACGCCGCGACGGGCGACGGCGCGCTCCAGCGCGGCGGCGAGCTCGTTGCGGGTCGAGACCCGCTCGCCATGGCCGCCGAGCGCCGGCGCGGCCGCCGCAAAGTTCCAGTCGGACAGGTCGTTGAACTTCGATTCCGGTTGAAAGACCCGGAGCATCTCCCAGCTGGCGTTATTGAAGACGATCACGATGGGATCGAGGCCGTAGCGCCGGCAGTTGCCCAGCTCCCAGCCGGTCATCTGGAAGGCGCCGTCGCCGACCAGGATCAGCGGCCGCGTCCCGGTCGCCGCCGCGACCCCGATGCCGGCCGGCACGCCGAAGCCCATGCCGGCATAGTAGCCGGGCGCGGCCAGCGCCGTGTTGTCGATCTCCATCGCCGTGAACAGGCAGTCGCCGATGTCGGAGGTCATCGGCATCGGGCCGTGGCGGTCGAACAGGTCGTTGAGGGCGGTGGCGATGTCGGTCGGGGCGAGCGGCCGGTCGTCGGCGACGAGGCCGCGCGGATAGGCCTCGAACGGCGGCAGGCTGCGCGGCTTCGGCGCGGCGTCCCCTTCGGTGCGGGCGAGCAGCGCGCCGACCAGCTCCTCGATCGGCAGCTCCGGATAGACATGGTGGCCGACCCGCACGCTCCGGTCGATCGCCAGCACCGTGTGGCGCCAGTCGAAGCGCTTCTCCGACAAGGCGAAGTTGGTGTCGCACAGGATCACGCCGAAGAGCAGGAGCGCGTCGGCGTCCTCGACCAGCCGGGTGACGGCGGGGTCGCCGGCGCTGCCCAGATAGGTGCCGCGCAGCACGTCGGGGGCCTGCTGCAGCAACCCCCGCCCCATGAAGGTCGTCACCACCGGGATGCCGAGCCGTCGGGCGAGCGTCGCCACAGCCGCCTCGATGCCGTAGCGGCGGACCTCGACGTCGACGACGATCACGGGCGACGCCGCCCGGCCGAGCAGCGCGACGATCTCGGCGGCGCATTCGGCGAGCGCGTCCGGCTCGGCGGCGCGCGGCGGCAGCACCGGCACGGGCGCGACCTCGACGTCGACCATGTCGCGTGGCAGCTCGACATAGACCGGCAGCGACCGCTCGCGGGCGCTGCGCAGCACCCGGGCGATCTCGCCGGGGGCCGTCGCCGGGTCGTCGAGAACCGCCTGGTCGCAAGTGATCTCGCGGAACACCGCGAACTGGGTGTCGACGCTGCGCGCCTGATGGTGAAGAAGCAGGCCGCTCGCCCGCTCGCGCGCCCCCGGCGCGCCGGCGACGACGACGACCGGCGAGCGCTCCGCATAGGCGCCGGCGACCGCGTTGACGACGTTGAAGGCGCCCGCCCCGTAGGTGACGACCGCGACCCCGATGCCGGACCGGTACCGCGCCGCCGCGTCGGCGGCGAAGCCGACGGCCGGCTCGTGGCTGAGCGTGAAGGCCGGCAGGATCGCCGTTTCCTCGACGATCTTGAAGAACGGCAACACGAAATCGCCCGGGATGCCGAACAGCTCCCGGGCGCCGTGGTCCTTCAGGCCCTGCAGGAGGGCGGTGGCGAGTGTCGGCATTCCCGGGCTCCTCGGGCGCGGTCCCGACGCCCTCGGCCGGCGACCGTGCACGGCGATTCGGGAGCGTCACGCTCGGGCCAGGAGAGCACGTTTCGCGCCAGCCCGGGATCCCCAGGGCCGGCGCCGCCGCGGCTCAGAACGGAATGTCGTCGTCGAGATCGTCGCGGCGCGACGCGGCGGCCGGCGCCGGACGCCGCTCGCGGCTCGGCGCCGGGCCGCTGGCGCCGAAGTCGTCGCCGCCCTGGTCGTAGCCGCCGGCACCGCCCCCCTCGCCGCGGCCGTCGAGCATCGTCAGCACCGCGTTGAAGCCCTGCAGCACGACCTCGGTCGAGTACCGGTCCTGGCCGGACTGATCCTGCCATTTCCGTGTCTGAAGAGCACCTTCGATGTAAACCTTCGAGCCCTTCTTCAAGTACTGCTCGGCCACCCGGCAGAGCCCTTCGTTGAAGATGACGACCCGATGCCACTCGGTCTTCTCGCGCCGCTCGCCGGACGCCTTGTCGCGCCAGGTCTCCGACGTGGCGATGCGCAGATTGGCGATCGGCCGCCCGTCCTGGGTGCGGCGAATCTCCGGGTCGGCTCCGAGATTGCCGATGAGAATGACCTTGTTGACCGAGCCCGCCATGCGCCTCTCCACTCCTCACGACGCTTCGCCTTGAAACCACATGGACGACCCGGACGGGACGAACCAGATCGGACGTCGCCGGCCGTCGAGGCGGGCGCGTCGCGGAGCGCGCCACACCCTACCCGTTATCGGCACGGCAACAAGCCGGCGCCGCGGCTTGTCCACACGCCGATGTTCTTTTTATGTTCTTTTAGCGCCGCGCGCCGGCTCGGGCAAGCCGGAGCGGGCTCGCAACACCGGGACGCGCCGTTCGATCACGGGAGCGTGAACAGCGAGGCCGACGGGCGAGCGGCATCCGGTGCCCGGCGGCCCCGCGGCGCTCGGAAAACGAACGTCCACGGTTGCGACTTCGATCGGGGTTTCAGCGCTTTCGTGCGCTCCGAGCCGCGGCGACGCCGAACCGGATCGTGGCATGGACTAACCCGAATGGGAATGACACAAAGCTGCCACAACTCCACGTTCCCGGGCGCTGTGGCATATATGTCACCACGGCCACGGCGATTCCTCCTAGTTTCCGCCTCGGGACTTCGGTGTTTCTTCTCGGAAGGAGGGGCCGTTTATGAAGAAGATCCTGCTCGCTACTGTCGCGGCGCTCGGCTTTGCCGGCGCTGCCTCGGCCGCGGACCTGCCGGCGCGCATGCCGGTGAAGGCGCCGCCGGTCATCGCTCCGGTGTTCTCGTGGACCGGCTGCTACATCGGCGGCTACGTCGGTGGCGCGTGGTCGGCCGACGACTCGACCGCGTATCCCTATACCTCGGGCACCGCCAACACCTACGGCTATGCCTACAACGCCGACTCGAGCTTCATCGGCGGCGGCACGCTGGGCTGCAACTGGCAGCCGGTCGGCTCGCCGTTCGTGCTCGGCCTCGAGGGCGAAGTCGGCTATCTGAGCGTCGAAGGCTCGGCCTACGATCCGCTCCGCGGCACCGGCTACTATGCGTCCAGCAAGGCCGGCGACTGGTACGGCATGATCACGGGCCGTCTCGGCTACTCGTGGGATCGCGCCCTGCTCTACGTGAAGGGCGGCGTGGCCTTCGTCGACGTCGAGAGCACCTACACGATCCCGGGCGCGTCGATCTCGCTCAGCGACACCGTCGCGACCTGGACGGTCGGCGGCGGCCTCGAGTGGGCCTTCGACATGAACTGGAGCCTCAAGGCCGAGTACATGTATATCGGCCTCGACGAGACCCACGCGGGCTGCGCCTCGACGGCGGCCTTCGGCTGCTTCTCGCAGGACGTCGGCGGCATCCACACCGCCAAGATCGGCCTGAACTACCGCTTCGGCGGCTTCGGCGCTCCGGTCGTCGCGAAGTACTGAGCCTTTCGACCTTCTGTCGAGCGGAAGCCCCGGGGAAACCCGGGGCTTTTTGCTTTCGGGCGGCGCGCGCCGATGCCCCGGCTCGCGCGAGCGCCGCCCGACGGCCGGCGACACCGATCGGGCGACGGGATCCGGGTCGGCCGTGGCCGGGTGCCCCATCCGCCGCAGGCTCGATGTCCGGCCGAATCAATGGCAGGCGCCGGGGAGACCCCACCCGCGAGCGGACGAGCCCGAGGGCATGAGTGGGGCTAACCCACGCGAGAAGATGGACATCTTTTCTACTGAGTTCGGGGCTGTGGCGAAAATGTCACCACCCACAACCTGAATCGACCTACAGTGCAGTATCGCTTCTACGAGAGGGGGGGGTTCTCCATGAAGAAGCTTCTGCTGGGTACGGTCGCGCTGATCGCGATCGCCGGGACTGCGAGCGCCGCCGACCTTCGGATGCCCGTGAAGGCTCCTCCGGTCGTCGCGCCCGTGTTCTCGTGGACCGGGTGCTATATCGGCGGCTATGTCGGCGGCGCGTGGCGTGCCGACGACGGCGACACCGTCTACTATGATCGGCTGGGCGTGCGCGCGACGCGCGGCTGGGGCTACAGCGACGACTCGAGCTTCATCGGCGGCGGCACGCTGGGCTGCAACTGGCAGCCGGTCGGCAGCAACTGGGTGCTCGGCCTCGAAGGCGAGATCGGCTACCTGAGCCTGGAGGGCAGCGCGAACGATCCGTCCGTGCTCGTCGTGGCGCCGAACTACATCACGGCGTCGGGCAAGGTCGGGGACTGGTACGGCATGATCACCGGTCGTCTCGGCTACGCCTGGGATCGCGCCCTGGTCTACGTTAAGGGCGGCGCGGCCTTCGTCGACACCGAGACCACGATCGCGGCTCGGGTCGGTGCCAACACGTTCCTGGCCTCGACCAGCGACACGCAGGCGACCTGGACGGTCGGCGGCGGTATCGAGTGGGCCTTCGACATGAACTGGAGCATCAAGGCCGAGTACATGTACATCGGTGTCGACCAGACGCATACGGTGTGCGGCAACGGCGTGGCCTTCGCCACGACCGACTGCTTCGACACCAATGTCGGTGGCATCCACACCGCCAAGATCGGCCTGAACTACCGCTTCGGCGGCGGCGCGCCGGTGGTGGCGCGGTACTGATCGGCGGCCCCGTCGCCGTCGGGTGACGGCTTCTCCGGTCCCAGTGGGAGCCCCGGGTTTTCGCCCGGGGCTTCTGCTTTTTCGGCCCGCGCGACGCGGCCGATCCGCGGGCGCATCGAATCGCGCCGTCAATCCGGATCGACGTCCTCGATCGCCGGCGTGGCGTCGGGCGGCGAAGACGGGCGCGATGCGGACACCGGCGCGGCGCGCAGGGCCGCGGCGACCGGTGCCGGCGACCAGGGTCGGTCGTAACCGGGCGGGCGCGCCCGTGTGATCACAAATCCCTCCCCGGCGCGGCGCAGCGCCAGCGCCCCGGTCTCGGTCAGCGTCGTCCGGTCGATCACGGTGGCGCGGCAGCCCTCCGGCGGATCGCGCAGCGCGACGATCAAGGCCGCACGGGCGCAGTCGTCGGTAAACGACTCCGCGGTGCGCGCCACCGCGACGGCCGAGCCATCCGCGAGGCGGGCGACGCAGCCGGCCGGATCGCAGGCGAAGCCCGCCGCGACCTCGGATCCGTCGGGCGGCCGCGGATCGGCGTCGCCGGCGAGCCAGTCGCGCGCCGCGAAGTTCAGCGATCCGGTGCGCAGCACCGTGAGCCGCCCGTCGACGCCGCGCACCGCCACGGCCTCGGCGCCCGGCGCGATCAGCACGTCGGGCTTTTCGGCCGCACCCGCGAGCAGCATGGCGATCACCAGAAGCCCGGCCCCGCTCCACCGCAGCGGCGTGCGCAGCAGCGCCAGCACGACGAGCCCCGCGGTCGCGACCAGGAGCGCGTCGACCCCGAAGGCCGGCACCCGGCCGACCGCGCCCGGCAGCGCCGCGACCCATTGGGCGACCGTCGTCATCCAGTCGATGCCGGCGCCCATCAGCCGCCACAGCGGACCGTCGAAGCCGAACGGCATCACGACCAGCGCGACGATCCCGACCGGCATCACGAAGCCGGAGACCACCGGCATGGCGCCGAGATTGGCCAGCACGCCGTAGGGCGCGACGCGGTGGAAATGATAGGCCGCGAAGATCGTGGTCGCGAGCCCGGCGACCAGCGAGGCGACGATCAGGGCCACCACCTCGCGGGCGCCCCACAGCGCGAGCCGCGCCCCGAGTTGGCTTCGCGGCGCGGCGGCGAGCCAGGGCATCCCCTTCTCGTAGACGGCGACCAGGGCCAGCGTCGCCGCGAAGCTCATCTGGAAGCTCGGATGCACCACGGCCTCCGGGGTGAGCAGCATCACGGCGAGCGCCGCGACGGCGAGGGTGCGCAGCGTCACGGCGCGGCGGTCGAGCATCACGCCGGCGAGGACGATCGCCGTCATCACGAAGGCGCGCTGGGTCGCCACCTCGGCGCCGGACAGGATCAGGTAGAAGGTCGCCGCGACGAGGGCCGCACCGGCCGCCCATTTCTTGATGGGCCGCGTCAGCGCCAGGCCCGGCACCAACGCGAGACCGGCCCGGAGCACCACGAAGACGAGGCCGGCCACCACGGCCATGTGATAGCCCGAGATCGACAGCACATGGGCGAGGCTCGACACGTACATGGCCTCGTTCACGGACGACGAGATGGCGTCGCGCTTGCCGGTGATCAGGGCCGAGGCGATGGCGCCGGCGTCGCCCGACAGCGCCGCCCGGATGCGGGCGTCGATTCTTTCGCGCAGCGCGTCGATGGCCGCCGCGGCGCGCAGGCCGAGATCCGGCGGGCGCGCAGCCGGTGCCGACCGCACGGTGCCGAGCGCGAAGCCGGAGGCGCCGATGCCGTGAAACCAGAGGTCGCGGGAAAAATCGTAGCCGCCCGGCCGCAGCGGCGCGAGCGGCGGCGACAGGCGCGCCGTCAGCGCCACAGGGGTGCCGACCGGCGGCGCCATGCCCTTGCGCACCGACACCCGCACGCGTTCCGGCCGCACGCCCGCCGCGACCGGCCCGCCGCGCGGCATCTCGAACGAGCCGACGCGCAGCACGATGCGATCGCTCCTCTCGCGCTCCTCGCGCTTCTCGACGAAGCCGGTGAGCTTCGCCCCGAAGGCGGGCTGGCGCAGCACCGGCGCGTCGACCACGCGGCCCCGCACGGTCGCAGCGAGGAAGCCGGCCGCGACGGCGGCGATTCCGATGGCGGCGAACACGGCGGCGCACCGGCGGGTCGCGAGGACGAGGACGAGCGCGGCGGCGAGCGCCGTTGCGGCCGCCCACGAGGCCGGCTCGGTCTCGGCGGCGAAATAGAGGACGATGCCGGCCGCGACGCCGATCGCCAGCCAGGGAAACAGCCGGCCCGGCTCGACCTCGGCGGCCGCCCAGCCGGCGATCGTCCGGCCCGCCGCATGGGCGAGATCGCCGAGCCGGACCGGCAGCGGCACGGGGAAGGCACGGCCGCCCGCCTCCGCCCCGGCCCCGGGCTGCCGTGGGCCGACCGGAAGGACGCCGACGCGCCCGCGCGCCCGTTCGCGCGCCCCAGAGGGCGCCCTGCCCGGCTCCGCCATGCGGCACTCCGCGGTTGGCTGGAGCCACAAGGCTATTCTATTTTTCCGGGAAACTCAGGATGAACACAGCGGAAACGAAGGCAATATACCGGGGCGCCCCGCGCTCCTCCGCGGTCATGCCCGCGCTCGTCGCGGGCATCCACGTCCTTGCGGCGCGGCTCCGGCGAATAACGTGGATGGCCGGGACGAGCCCGGCCATGACGGGTTCGGGGATTGCGATGAAGGATCCGCGCCGGAAGGATCGGGCACTCACCCGCCGCCCTGCACCTTGGCCCAGGTGTCGCGCAGGCCGATGGTGCGGTTGAACACGAGCGCGCCGGGGCGCGAGTCCGCGTCCGGGCAGAAGTACCCCTGGCGCTCGAACTGCACGGCCTGCTCGACCGGCACGTCGGCGAGCGACGGCTCGAGCCGGGCGCCGGTCAGCACCTCGAGCGACTGCGGGTTGAGATCCTCCGCGAAGGTCGCCGGCGTCGGCGCCGGGTTCCTGAACAGGTTGTTGTAGACGCGCACCTCGGCCGGGATCGAGTCGGCGGCCGAGACCCAGTGGATGGTCGCCTTCACCTTGCGGCCGTCCGGGGCGTTGCCGCCGCGGGTCTCCGGATCGTAGCTGCAGCGCAGCTCGACCACCTCGCCGGACGCATCCTTCACCACCTCCTTGCAGGTGATGAAGTAGGCCCAGCGCAGGCGCACCTCGCGGCCCGGCGACAGGCGGAAGAAGCCCTTCACGGGCGTCTCCTGGAAGTCCTCCCGCTCGACATAAATCTCCCGCGAGAAGGTGAGTTTTCGCGTGCCTTTGGTCGGGTCGTCGGGGTGGTTCACCGCCTCCAGCGTCTCGCTCTGCCCCTCCGGATAGTTCTCGATCACCACCTTGAGGGGCTTGAGCACCGCCATCCGGCGCTCGGCCGTGCGGTTCAGCACCTCGCGAATGGAGAAGTCGAGCATCTGCATGTCGACGACGCTGTTGGCCTTGGCGACGCCGATACGCTTGGCGAATTCGCGCAGCGCCTCGGCCGGCACGCCGCGCCGGCGCAGGCCCGAGATCGTCGGCATGCGCGGGTCGGTCCAGCCGGTGACGTAGTTCTCGCGCACCAGCGTGGTGAGCACGCGCTTCGACAGCACCAGATAAGTGATGTTGAGCCGCGCGAACTCGTATTGCCGCGGCTTCGACGGCACCGGCAGGTTCTCGATGAACCAGTCGTACAGCGGCCGGTGATCCTCGAACTCGAGCGTGCAGATCGAATGCGTGATGTGCTCGATCGCGTCGGACTGGCCGTGGGCGAAGTCGTAGCTCGGATAGATGCACCAGGCGTTGCCGGTGCGCGGATGATGCGCGTGGAGGATCCGGTAGAGCACCGGATCGCGCAGATTGATGTTGCCGGACGCCATGTCGATCTTGGCCCGCAGAACCCGCGCCCCGTTCGGGAACTCGCCGGCCCGCATGCGGCGGAACAGGTCGAGGTTCTCCTCCACGGATCGGTTGCGGAACGGGCTGTCGGTGCCGGGCTCGGTGAGGGTGCCGCGGGTCGCGCGGATCTCCTCCTGGGTCTGGTCGTCCACATAGGCCTTGCCGGCCTGGATCAGGTGCTCGGCCCAGCCGTAGAGCTGCTCGAAATAGTCCGAGGCGTAATAGAGGTGCTCGCCCCAGTCGAAGCCGAGCCAGCGCACGTCGCGCTCGATCGAGTCGATGTATTCCTGCTCCTCCTTGACCGGGTTGGTGTCGTCGAAGCGCAGGTGGCAGCGGCCGCCGAACTCGGCCGCGACGCCGAAGTTGAGGCAGATCGACTTGGCGTGGCCGATGTGCAGATAGCCGTTCGGCTCCGGCGGGAAGCGGGTGACGACCTCGCTCCGGCGGCCGGATTCGAGGTCGGCCTGGATGATGTCGCGGATGAAGTCGCGGCCCGCTTCGGCGGCGACCGGTTCGACTGCCGTCATTGTCGCTGTCCTGTGGACGTCGGTGTCCCGTGGTCCCGTGCCGCCGCACGAGTCGCGCGGAGCGGCACACATCCAGGTCTTGTGCCAAATTCGTGACGGGGCGCCAAGGGCGAACGCCCCGCGCGTCCGTCCCCCCATCCGCCGCGGTGTCGCCCGCCTGGCATCCGAAGCGTCGATTGCGCGCCCGCACTTCTGTGCTAAAGGGGCGCGCCCGTGTCCTCGGCCGCGTGCGGCCGACAGCCTCCCGAGAGCCTCGTGTCCGAGACCCGCGTTCCCGACACCGTCGTCACCCGATTCGCCCCCTCCCCGACCGGCTTCCTGCATATCGGCGGAGCCCGCACGGCGCTGTTCAACTGGCTCTACGCCCGCGCCCGCGGGGGCAAGATGCTGCTGCGCATCGAGGACACCGACCGCGAGCGCTCCACCCAGGCGGCGATCGACGCCATCCTGGACGGCCTCGCCTGGATCGGCCTCGATTGGGACGGCGACACCGTCTACCAGTTCGCCCGCGCCGACCGGCATCGCGAGGTGGTCGAGGCCCTGCTCGCCTCCGGCGGCGCCTACCGCTGCTACGCCTCCCAGGCCGAGCTCGACGCCATGCGGGAAAAGGCGCGGGCCGAGGGCCGCACCCGCCTCTACGACGGCACCTGGCGCGATCGCGATCCCTCCGAGGCGCCTCCCGGCGTCAAGCCGGTGATCCGCCTGAAGGCGCCGCTCGAAGGCGAGACGGCGATCGACGACCAGGTCCAGGGCCGCGTCGTCTGGCAGAACGAGAACCTCGACGACCTCGTGCTGCTGCGCTCCGACGGCACCCCGACCTACATGCTGGCCGTGGTGGTCGACGACCACGACATGGGCGTCACCCACGTCATCCGCGGCGACGACCATCTCACCAACGCGGCGCGCCAGAAGCAGATCTATGACGCGCTCGGCTGGGCGGTGCCGACCTTCGCCCACATCCCGCTGATCCACGGGCCGGACGGCTCGAAGATGTCGAAGCGCCACGGGGCGCTCGGCGTCGACGCCTACCGGGCCATGGGCTACCTGCCGGCGGCGATGCGCAACTATCTGGTCCGGCTCGGCTGGAGCCATGGCGACCAGGAGATTTTTTCGACAGACGAGATGATCTCCGCGTTCGATCTGCCGCAGATCGGCCGCTCGCCGGCGCGCTTCGACTTCGCCAAGCTGGAGAGCCTCAACGGGCATTACATCCGCCAGCTCGACGCGCCCACCCTGCTGGCCGAGATCGAGAAGCTCTTGCCCCACTTGGCGCAGGGCGACGAGCTCGCCCGCAAGCTGACGCCGGCGTTGCGTGAAAAACTGCTGCTGGCGCTGCCCGGCCTGAAGGAGCGCGCCAAGACGCTGGTCGACCTGATCGAGCAGGCGCGTTTCGTCTATGCCGATCGGCCGATCGCGCTCGACGACAAGGCCAAGGCGCTGCTGACCGCGGAGGCCCGCGGCGTGCTCGGGCGGCTCGCGACGGCGCTGGCACCGGTCGAGCCGTGGACCGCCGAGGCGACCGAGGCCGCGGTGCGCACCTTCGCCGAGGAGCAGGGCCTGAAGCTCGGTGCCGTCGCACAGCCGTTGCGCGCCGCCCTCACGGGGCGCGCAACCTCGCCGGGCATCTTCGAGGTGCTGGCGACGCTCGGCCGCGAGGAATGCCTCGGCCGCCTGACCGACCAGGCCGGCCTCGCGACAGTCGCGTCCGAGGCCTGACCGGCCGGGGTTCCGGCCGGCCGTTGCCGGATGGTCGTCCGCGATCGATGACCCGGACCGGCCGGCGACCGCTCCGGGCGCTTCCGGCGGCGCCGTCGGGCCCCCATATCGCCTTGTATGTCGGGCGTTTCACTGCCCTTTTTCCGTGCCCATGGCGTCACCTTGCCGCACTGCACGAGATGCGGTACGCAGGGCTCGGCCGGGCGCGGAAGGATCCCCTCGACCGCCCGCCGGCGCGAGCCCGCGTGTGCTCGCTCGACCCCTGACATCCGAGGAGCCTATGGACGCTAAATCGGGCGCCAACACGAAGACCGGGACCCTCACGATCGGCAGCGAGAGCTGTACGTTCCCGATCCATCAAGGGACCATCGGCCCTGATGTCCTCGACATCAGCAAGCTCTACAGCAAGGCCGGCATCTTCACCTACGATCCCGGCTTCACGTCGACCGCGAGCTGCGAGTCGAAGATCACCTATATCGACGGTGACGAAGGCGTCCTGCTCTATCGCGGCTACCCGATCGAGCAGCTGGCCGAGCACGGCGACTTCCTCGAGACCTGCTACCTGCTCCTCTACGGCGAGCTGCCGACCGCCGCCGAGAAGAAGGACTTCGATCTGCGCGTCACCCGCCACACCATGGTGCACGAGCAGATGGCCCGCTTCTATCAGGGCTTCCGCCGCGACGCGCATCCGATGGCCGTCATGGTGGGCTGCGTCGGCGCGCTCTCGGCGTTCTATCACGACTCGATCGACATCTCCGATCCGCACCAGCGGATGGTGGCCTCGATCCGCATGATCGCCAAGATGCCGACCATCGCGGCGATGGCCTACAAATACACGATCGGCCAGCCGTTCATCTATCCGAAGAACGAGCTCGACTACTCGGCGAACTTCCTGCGCATGTGCTTCGCCGTGCCGGCCGAGGAGTACAAGGTGAACCCGATCCTGGCCCGCGCCATGGACCGCATCTTCATCCTGCACGCGGACCACGAGCAGAACGCCTCGACCTCGACGGTGCGGCTCGCCGGCTCCTCGGGCGCCAACCCGTTCGCCTGCATCGCGGCCGGCATCGCCTGCCTGTGGGGTCCGGCCCACGGCGGCGCCAACGAGGCGGCGCTGAAGATGCTGGCCGAGATCGGCAAGCCCGAGCGCATCCCAGAGTTCATCCGCCGCGCCAAGGATCCGAACGATTCGTTCCGCCTGATGGGCTTCGGCCACCGGGTCTACAAGAACTACGACCCGCGCGCCAAGATCATGCAGACGACCTGCCACAAGGTGCTGGCCGAGACGGGCGTCAACGACGACCTGCTCGAGGTCGCCATGGAGCTCGAGCGCGTGGCGCTCCACGACGAGTACTTCATCGAGAAGAAGCTCTATCCGAACATCGACTTCTATTCGGGCATCACGCTCAAGGCGATGGGCTTCCCGACCTCGATGTTCACGGTGCTGTTCGCCCTCGCCCGCACGGTCGGCTGGATCGCCCAGTGGAAGGAGATGATCGAGGATCCGAGCCAGAAGATCGGCCGTCCCCGCCAGCTCTACACCGGCGCGACCCGGCGCGAGTACACCGACATTTCCCGCCGGGTGTGAGGCGGCACCTCGCCGGTCTGCGCGGCCTGATCACGATCCACGGGGCGCCTTCGGGGCGCCCCGTTTCGTTTCGGGCGCGGCGGCGTCGCAGCGGAGACGCCGGGCGCGGTCGCCGAGACCGCTCGCCCGGCACCATGGCGGGACGATCGACGGCACGGTGAGTTGATCAGCGCGCCGCATCCCTCACCGCCCCATCGCCGCGATCACCACGTCGGCGGCGCGTTCGCTCGGGCGGGCCGTGCCGATCTCCATGATCGTGTCGAGCCGGGCGAAGGCGTCGGTCTGGCGGCGACGTTCCGGGGTGTCGCCGAGGAGGGGCGCGAGCGCGGCGGCGAGCGCGTCCGGCGTCGCGGCGCGCTGGATCAGCTCGGGCATCACGTTGTCGCCGAGCACCAGGTTCGCCAGCACGATCGACGGCACCTTGATCATCAGCCGGCCGATCATCTCCTCGATCACCGAGAGCTTGTAGGCGACGACGGTCGGCACGCCGGCGACGGCGAGCTCGAGCGTCACGGTGCCGGAGGCGGCGAGCGCCGCGCGGGCTTGGCGGAACGCGGCCCATTTCTCCTCCGGCGTCGCGACGATCCGCGGGCGCACGACCCAGGAGGCGGTGGTTTCGCGAACCCGCGCGAGGTGATGGGGCGGCGTGGGCAGCACAGCGTCGACCGGCCCGGCCCGCTCCACCAGCGCCGCCAGTGCCTCGCCGAACACGGCGGTATGGCGCGCCAGCTCGCCGCGGCGGCTGCCCGGCAGCGCCAGCACCACGGGCGGCTTCGCCTCGCGGCGAGCGGCCTCCGCCGCGTCCGGTCGCAGCAGCGCCGTCTCGGCCGCCAGCGGGTGGCCCACATAGGTGCAGGCCGGGCCGCCGAGCCTCTCGTGCGCCGCGGGCTCGAACGGGAGGAGCGCCAGCACGTGGTCGACATACGCCGTCATGGCGCGTGCCCGCCCCGGCCGCCACGCCCACACGGAGGGCGACACGTAGTCGACGACCGGCAGCCCCGGCATCGCCCGTCGGACGCGGCGCGCGACCCGGTGGGTGAACTCCGGGCTGTCGATGATCACCAGCACGTCGGGTCTTTCGGCCACGATGGCGTCGGCCGCCGCCCTGATCTTTCCCAATAGCTCGGGCAGCCGCGAGACGATCGCCGTGATGCCGATGATGGCCAGCTCGTCGATCGGAAACAGGCTGTGCAGCCCCTGCCCCGCCATCTCGGCGCCGCCGAGCCCGACGAAGCGCGCCGCCGGCATCCGGGCACGCAGCGCCGCCAGCAGGCCGGCGCCGAGCCGGTCGCCCGACGCCTCGGTCGCCACCACGGCGATGGTCGGTCCGCCCGCCGCCGTCATGGCGACGCCTCCGGCGCGGCGACGCCGACCGCGAACACGCCGGCCGCCTCGGCGCGGCGCGCGATCTCCTGCGGCTCCGCCAGGATGACGCCGCCGGCGGCGACCGCGAGCCCGGCGAGCCCGGCGCGGGCGACGCCGTCGACGGTCCGCGGGCCGACCGTCGGCATGTCGAAGCGGCGATCCTGGCCGATCTTGGGCGCCTTCACCAGCACGCCGACACCGCGCGGCAGCTTGATCCGCCCGACCTCGCGCAGCTCGGCGACGCGGGCCAGCATACGGTCGGTGCCCTCGGCCGCCTCGACGGCAAGCACGTAGCGATCCGCCACCACGACGGCCTGACCGACGTCGAACGGGCTCGTCGCGGCGAGCAGATCGAGGCCGAGCGCAATGTCGGCGTGGTCGCGGACGGTCGGCGCCCGAGTGCCCAAACGGCCTTCCGGCGCCAGGATGTCGGGCGCCACCTCGTGCGCGCCGAGCAGGCGGAAGCCGTCCGCTTCCAGGATTTTGCCGACGCTGGAGAGCAGATGATCGTCGCCGCCGCGGAACGCGCGGACCACTTTCGGCAGAACCTGCACGGTGCCCCAGTCGAGCCGCAGCCCGAACGGCGACGGGCGGGTCAGACCACCGATGACGACGACGTCGCGGCAGCCCTCCTGCCGCATCAGCCTTCGGAACGCGCCGTAGCGGGCGAGCGGCACCCAGTGATGGCGGAACGTCTCGACGACGGCCGGGTCGGCCCAGCCGGTCAGGGCGAACAGCACCACGGGCCGGCCCGTGGCCGCGACCTTGGCGGCGATGTCGCCGGGCAGCCGGCCGCTACCGCAGACCAGGGCGAGGGGCTCGCCCGCTCGTGCTGCGGCCGCGTCCGTCATCGCCCCGCCGTCACGTCGCGGCGCGCAACGCGGCGCGCTTCACGCCCATGGTGAGGGGCCGCGTGCCGGCGCGGATGAAGCCGACGATCTGGCCGATCAGCGGGTCGTCGCCGAGATCGGCGGCGACGAGATCGAGCCGCTCGCGAAACGTGCCCGCGCCGAAGAACAGCGCCTCGAAGCCGCGATGCACCTTGTGGATGTCGGCCTTGGAGAGACCGCGCCGCTTCATGCCGACGACGTTGAGGCCGATCAGCTCGGCCGACTGGCCGTGCACCAGGCCGAACGGGATCACGTCGGCGCGCACGCCGGAGAGGCCGACGATCATGGCGAAGTCGCCGATGCGCACGAACTGGCGCACCGCCGCCTGACCGCCGAACACCACATAAGAGCCGACCTGGACGTGCCCGCCCAGCACGGCGTTGTTGGCGAAGGTGACATGGTCGCCGACCACGCAGTCGTGGCCGACATGCGAGCCGACCATGAAGAAGCAGTGGCTACCCACCCGGGTGAGGCCGTGATCGTCCTCGGTCCCGGTGTTCATGGTGACGCCTTCGCGGATGTCGTTGTCGGAGCCGACCACGAGCCGGGTCGGCCCGCCGCGATAATGGGTCGACTGCGGCGGCGTGCCGAGCGAGGCGAACGGATGGATGGTGTTGCGCTCGCCGATCACGGTGTGGCCCGTGATGGCGACGTGCGAGATCAGCCGCGTTCCGGCGCCGATCTCGACGTTCGGCCCGACCGTGCAGAACGGGCCGACCTCGACGTCGTCGGCGAGACGGGCTCCGTCCGCGACGCGGGCGCTCGGATCGATCATGGGCATGCGGCTCACACTCCCGACAGCACGGCGCTGACCTCGGCCTCCGCGACCAGCTGGCCGGCGACCTTCGCCTCGCCGCGGAACCACCACATGTTGCGCCGGCGCGACAGCTTGGTCATGTGGTACTCGATGGTGTCGCCGGGGGTCACCGGCTTACGGAACTTCACCTTGTCGATGGTGGTGAAGAACACCGTGTAGGGCGGGCGCCCGATCTCGCCGGACAGCACGCAGAGGACGCCGGCGGTCTGCGCCATCCCCTCGATCATCAAGACGCCCGGAAACACCGGCATCTCGGGGAAATGCCCCATGAACTGCGGCTCGTTGAACGTGACGTTCTTGATGCCGATGCCGAACTCGGCGCCGCGGATGTTGATCACCCGGTCCACCAGCAGGAACGGGTAGCGGTGCGGCAGGGACTTCATGATGGCCGAGATGTCGGCCGCCTCCAGCTTCGTGACAGCCTCCGTCATCGCGGCGTCCTCAATGCTTTTCGTCATCTGATCGTTCGGGTTTGTCGCCGCCGCCCTTGCCCTGGGCGAGGCGGTTGATGGCGCGCAGCTCGCGCATCCAGGCCTTGGCCGGCTTGGCCGGGAAGCCGCCCCAGCGCTGGCCCGGCGGAATGTCGGAATTGACCCCGCTGAGCGCCGCGACCTGGGCGCCCTGGCCGATCACCACGTGGTTGTTGGTGCCGGAGCGGGCGCCGAGGACGACGTAGTCCTCCAGCACCGTGCTGCCCGAGATGCCGACCTGGGCGACGATCACGCAGTGGCGGCCGATCAGCACGTTGTGGCCGATCTGCACGAGGTTGTCGATCTTGGTGCCCTCGCCGATCACGGTGTCGCGGGTGCCGCCGCGGTCGATCGTGGTGCCGGCGCCGATCTCGACGTCGTTCTGGATGATGACCCGGCGCAGCTGCGGCACCTTCTGGTGGCCGCCCGGCCCCATCACGAAGCCGAAGCCGTCCTGGCCGATGCGGCAGCCGGGGTGGATGATCACGCGGTCGCCGACCAGGGCATGGGTGAGCGTGACGCCGGCCCCGATGGCGCAGTCGCGTCCGATCCGGACCCCCGGCCCGATCACGGCGGTCGGCCCGATCACGGTGCCGGCGCCGATCTCGGCGCCCGGCCCGACGACAGCACCCGGATCGACCGTGACGCCGGCCTCCAGCCGCGCCGCCGGATGCACCGAGGCGCCGGGCGCGACGCCCTGGCCGCCGAACAGCGACGCCGGCTTCAGGGCGGCCGGATAGAGGGCGCGGGCGACGGCGACGAACGCACGGTGCGGATCCTTCACGACCAGCACGGGCAGGTGCTCGGGCGCGGCGGCGGCGAGCCGCGGCGCGATCAGGCAGGCCCCGGCACGGCTCGCCGCCAGCTCGTCGAGGTAGCGCGGGTTCTCCAGGAAGGCGAGGTCGGACGGCCCGGCTTGGTCGAGGGTCGCGACGTCGCGGATGACGCGGTCGAGCGGCGCCCCGGCCGCCGGCTCGGCGCCGGTCAGCCGGGTGATCTCGGCGAGCGTGAGCGTGGTCGACGGCGAGAAGAAGAACGGTTCGCTCATGGCGGCGACACAGCCCCGGGGTGGCGACGCCGGCGACGGGGCGCGATGGGACGGAGGCGACGACGATCGGCCGGACGAAACATGGCGAGAGGGTTGCCAGTTTCGGTCGGGGCTGACAACGCCCCGATGGCCCTCGCGCCCCGGTTTTTGCGGGAGGCCGAAATGCGACGCCCGAAATGCGACGCCCGGGGCCGTCGGCCCCGGGCGGGTGTCTCGCTCGCCGATCGGGGCCTGCCCGGTCGGCGGGGGATCGGCGCGGCGTCAGAACTTGGTGCCGCCGCCGAACCGGAAGATCTGCTTCTTGTCGTAATCCGCGTAGGAGATCGGATAGGCGAGGTCGAAGCGCAGCGGGCCGAACGGCGAGGCCCAGATCAGGCCGACACCCACCGACGAGCGGATGATGTTGTCGTCGCCGTAGCAGGGCACGTTCGCCATCGGATTCTGGGTGTTGATGGCCTGGCCCGGGCAAGTCATCACCAGGCCGCGCGCGGCCCAGGAGGTCGGCCCCTGATAGTCGAGGAGCTGGCCGGCGTCGGCGAACACCGCGAGCTTCATGCCGAAGTCCTTCGGCGCGAAGAACAGGGGCGTCTGCACCTCGAGGTTCACGGCCCAGTACATCGAGCCGCCGAGGGCGTCCTGGTTGGTGCCCGGCGTGATGTCGCGCGGACCCCAGCCGGCGGTCTGGAAGCCGCGGACCAGGTTCGGGCCGCCCTGGAAGTGGTCGAGCATGCGCAGGCTCTCGCCGCCCCAGCCGGTCGCGAAGCCGCCCTGCACCCGGATCGAGCCGACGATGTCGGGCAGGATCTCGTTGTAGAGCCGGGTGTCGATGGTGGTCTTCGAGTAGTTGACGTCGCCGCCGACGCCGGCGAAGTCCTCGGCCACCGTGATGAGCAGGCCGTTGGTCGGGTTCTTGTTGTTGTCGAGCGTGTTGTAGCTCAGCGTCGCGCCCACGGCCGAGACGAAGACCGGGCCGTTGGCGAGCTCGCGCCGCACCGCCAGCGAAGCCTCGCCGTCGGCGTAGCAGTTCATGTTCGTTCCGACACCCTGGTAGGTCGTCGCCGGGCTCTGGCCGTAGAACAGAGTCGTCGGGAAGGAGTTCACCCAGTCGGGATTGAGGTTGTTACAGTTGTTGTAGGCGTTGGAGAGCTCGATCTCCTGGCGATAGCCGGTGTAGCGCGGCTGGATCGACAGGTTGTCGGTGATCGGGATGCCGAGCTTCAGGTTCCCGCCGAGGGTGCTCGACGTGTACGAGTAGTAGCTCGTCGAGGTCGTCTCCTTGCCGAACACGTCGACGCCGAGCGCCAGCCGCTGACCCATCAGATAAGGCTCGACGAAGGACAATTCGAAGCCGCGCGATCGCTGGCCGTAGGTGATCGACCCACGGGCCACGTGACCGCGGCCGAGCAGGTTGCGCTCGCCGACGCTCACTTCGCCGATGAAGCCATCCGCCGTCGAATAGCCGCCGGAGACCGAGAACTCGCCGGTCGCCTGCTCTTCCACGTCGACGTTCACGATCACCCGGTCGGGCGCCGAGCCCGGCTCGTTGGTGATGCGGACGCTCTTGAAGTAGTTGAGGTTCTTGATGCGCCGCTCGGCCCGGTCGATGAGCGCGCGGTTGTAGGCGTCGCCCTCGACGATGTCGAACTCGCGCCGGATCACGTAGTCGCGGGTGCGGGTGTTGCCGCGGATGTTGATCCGCTCGATATAGGCCCGCTGCCCCTCCTCCATGACGTAGACGACGTTGACGAGCCGGGCGTTGAAGTCACGGTCGCCGCGCGGCCGGATGTTGGCGAACGGATAGCCGAGCTTGGCGACCTCGACGGTGAGATCCTCGACGGTCTTCTCGACCGCGTCGGCATTGTAGACGCCGCCCGGCTTGGTCCGCAGCCGCGCGCGGAGCTGATCGACGTTGATGTTGCGGACCGACGACTGGATCTCGACCGAGCCGAACTTGTAGCGGTCGCCCTCGTCGATCGTGAAGGTGATGACGAAGCCCTTGCGGGACGGGTCGTACTCGGAGATCGCCGAGACCACGCGCACGTCGGCGAAGCCGTTGCGCAGGTAGAAGCGGCGGATCAGGTCACGATCGACCTCGACCCGGTCCGGATCGAAGATGTCGTTGCTCTTGAGCCAGGAGAGCCAGTTGGTCTCGCCGGTCTTGACGACGTCCTTGAGGCGCCAGTCGGAGAACGACTTGTTGCCGACGAAGACGATCTTGGCGACGCCGGTCTTGGCGCCCTCGTCGATCTCGAAGACCAGGTCGACGCGGCCGTTGGGCAACTCGATGACCTTCGGCTCGACGCGCACGTCGTAGCGGCCGCTGCGCTGGTAGATGTCGACGATGCGCTGGGTGTCGGCCTGGACGATGGCGCGCGAGAAGGTGCCGCGCGGCTTGGACTGCACCTCGGTCAGAAGTTGCTCGTCCTTGACCTTGCGATTGCCCTCGAAGGCCACGCGGTTGAGAACCTGGTTCTCCACCACGGTGACGACGATGCGCCCGCCCGACGGGGTGATCCGCACATCCTGGAAGAGGCCCGTCGCATAGAGCGACTTGAGGGCCTCGTCGATCTTCGCGGCGTCGAGACGCTCGCCCGGCCCAGTCTTGAAGTAGGACCGGATCGTATCGGCCTCGACGCGCCGATTGCCCTCGACGACGATCTGCGACGCCGACTGCGCTTGGACCGGCGTGACCGACACGGTCGCGACGACCCCCGCCGTGAACGTCTGAGCGACCATCAAGGCGATCGCGAAAAACGTCCGATTTGCCTTCAACCCCAGTGCCATACGCTATGGGCCCCCAAAAGAATCCCCACCACCGCCCGTCGCGAACGATTCCGCCTCCGCTTGTATCGGCTTTAACCGCCCCTGGGAACAGAGAGTCCCCCCAGACCCTCCATTTGGGCGCCCCCAGTGGCCGTCGCGTCACACATTATGGCGGACTTGTGCGCACATTATGACGTGGCCAAGTGCAGGATATCGTTAAAGGTTGCGAAGATCATGAGCATGATCACGAGGGCGAAGCCGATGCGGAAGCCGACCTCCTGGGCGCGGTCCGACAAGGGTCGTCCGCGGACCGCCTCGATCGCGTAGAAGACGAGGTGCCCGCCGTCGAGCAGCGGCACCGGGAACAGGTTCAGGAGCCCGATCGACACCGACAGCACGGCGGCGAGATGCAGGAGGGCGACGAATCCGGCGGTCGCCACCTGGCCGGACACCTGGGCGATGCGGATCGGGCCGCCGAGCTGGTCGGCACTCTCGCGGCCGACCACGATGCCGCCGATGTAGCCGAGCGTGCGCTCGACGATGAACCAGGTCTCCTCGACCCCCATCCAGGCCGCCCGGAGCGGACCGACCGTCTGGGTCTTGACGTCCCCGGGCGACATCGACCGGGTGATTCCGAGCACGCCCAGGCGATGGACGTTGCCGAAATTGTCCTTCATCTCCTTGAGGGTCGGGACGACGCTCAGGGTCAGCGAGGCACCGCCGCGATCGATCGTGACCCGCAGCGTCTGGCCGGCGGACCCGCTGACGATCCGCTGCATGTCGGAGAACGAATCGATCCACCGTCCGTCGATCGCGCGGACCACGTCGCCGGTCACGAAGCCGGCCGCCTCGGCGGCGCTGCCGGCCTGGATCGAATCGATCCGCGGGGTCGTGACCTGCTTGCCATGCAACATGAAGATGCCGGCAAAAATCACGATGGCGAGTAGGAAATTTGCCAACGGACCGGCCGCGACCACGGCCGCGCGCGCGGCCACCGACTGGCCCGGGAAGGTCTGCCGCTTCTCGGCCTCGGAGAGGCCGGAGAGCGCGTCCTGGTCGGGCACGCTCGCCGCGTTCTCGTCGCCGAAGAACTTGACGTAGCCGCCGAGCGGGATCGCCGAGAGCTTCCAGCGGGTGCCGCTGCGGTCGTCGAAGCCGACGATCTCGGGCCCGAAGCCGATCGAGAAGGTCAGAACCTTGATGCCGTTCGCCTTGGCGATCAGGTAGTGCCCGAGCTCGTGGAAGAACACCACGATGGTCAGCACGAACAGGAACGGGATCAGATAGCCCAGAAAGCCGAGGCCGAGATCGTTCATCGAGGCGAGCAGATTGGATCCCATCACGACCTCGTCGAGGGTTGCGGGACGGATACGACCGTCCACCATTTGTTAAGCTTGCTAGAATGCCTTTGCGGCGATTTCCGGCAAGAGGTCGCGGGCGAGCGATCTGGCCGTATGGTCAACGGCCACCGCCTCGTCCGGATCGGCCGGCTCGCGCAGCACGCCGCGGGCGGCGCTCGCGTCGAGCGTCGCCTCGACCAGGGCGGCGATGTGCGGGAATCCGATCTTGCGGTCCAGGAAGGCCGCGACCGCGATCTCGTTGGCGGCGTTCAGCACGGTCGGCGCCCCCTGCCCGGTCGTCATCGCCGCCTTGGCGAGCCGCAAGGCCGGGAACCGCACCTCGTCGGGCGCCTCGAAGGTCAGGGTGGCGAGCTGGTCGAAGGACAGGCGCGTCGCCCCCGCCATGCGGGCCGGCCAAGCGAGGCAGTGGGCGATCGGCACCCGCATGTCGGGCGGGCCGATCTGGGCCACCATCGACCCGTCCACGAACTCGACGCCGCCATGGACGATCGACTGCGGGTGGACCAGCACGTCGATCTCGTCGGCGGAGGCGGCGAACAGGTGGTGCGCCTCGATGATCTCGAGGCCCTTGTTCATCATCGAGGCCGAGTCGATGGTGATCTTCGGCCCCATCGACCAGTTCGGGTGCTTCAGCGCCTCCTCGACGGTCGCCTGGCGGATCCGCTCGATCGGCCAGGTCCGGAACGGGCCGCCCGAGGCCGTGATGACGATGCGCTTGACCTCGGCCCGGCGGCCGGAGGCGAGCGACTGGAAGACGGCGTTGTGCTCGGAATCGACCGGCAGCACGGTGGCGCCCGCCGCCGCGGCCCGCCGCATGAACAGGGTGCCGGCGCAGACCAGGCACTCCTTGTTGGCGAGCGCCACGATGGCGCCGCGGTCGGCCGCCGCGAGCGTCGGCTTCAGGCTGGCGGCCCCGGTGATGGCGGCCATCACCCAGTCGGCCGGGCGACGGGCCGCCTCGACCAGCGCCTCGGGCCCCGCCCCCGCCTCGATGCCGCTGCCGGAGAGCTCGCGCTTCAGGTCGTCGTAGAGGGCCGGATCGGCGACGGCGGCGAACTTCGCCCCGAGATCGCGGGCGAGAGCTGCGAGCGCCGCGGCGTTCGTCGCGGCCGTCACGGCCTCGACCCGGTAGCGGTCGCGGGCGCGGCGGATCAGGTCGACGGTCGACGATCCGATCGAGCCGGTCGCCCCGAGCAGCGTCACGCTGCGCTCCACGGGGGCGACGGCCGGCGTCATGTCATAGGGAACGGGGCTCATGTCGATACACCGGACCAATCACCAAAGAGCAATCACCAGACCAGCAGCCCGTGCGCCGCACCGTCGACGCCGCCCCGTAACGCCCCGAGCAGGGCGGCCGCGCCGGCGGCGGCCAGAAAGCCGTCGAGCCGGTCCATCAGGCCGCCGTGTCCCGGAATGATACGGCTGGAATCCTTGACGCCGAAGCGTCGCTTGACGGCCGACTCGAAGAGGTCGCCGGCCTGCGAGACGGCGGACAGTACCAAGGCGAGGGCCGCCACGGCGAGGAGATTCGGCACCCCGGCGAGCGCCGCGACGAGAAGTCCGGCGACCACGCCGCCGACCGCCCCGGTGATGCCGCCCGACCAGGTCTTGCCCGGGCTGATCGACGGGGCGAGCTTCGGCCCGCCGAAGGTGCGGCCGCCGAAATAGGCGAGCACGTCGGTCGCCCACACCACCGCGAACAGGAAGAAGATCGCGGCGACGCCCCAGCCCGGATCGGCCCGCAGCACGGCGGGGCCGGCCAGCACCAGGCCGGCATAGGCGAGCCCGCCGACGCACCAGGCGCGCCGCTCGGCGCCCCAGACCGCCATGGCGGCGATGCCGCCGACGAGCACCAGCACGGCGAGCCCGGGCCGCCCCGTGCCGGCGATCAGGCCGGCGATGCCCAACACCCCGGCCCCGATCGCCTGAATCTGGCGGGACAGCCGAAGGATCTCGGAGGCCCACTCCCAGTGCACGCCGATCGCCGCGACGGTCCAGAACAGGACGAACGGCCAGCCGCCGACCAGCACGGCGCCGATCGCGAGCGGCGCCAGCACCACGGCGGAGACGACGCGGATCAGCGTGTCGCTGCGTTTCTTCGGGGAGGGAGCGGAGATCGCCGGGGAGTCGACGTCATCGGGCACGGTCACGGTCCGGCGCCCGCCGCCGCCAGGCCGCCGAACCGACGTTCGCGTCGCCGGTACTCGGCGATCGCGCCCTCGAGGGCGGACTGGTCGAACTCGGGCCAGTAGAGGGGCACGAACACCAGCTCGCTGTAGGCGGCCTGCCACAGGAGGAAGTTGGACAGGCGCTGCTCGCCGCTGGTGCGGATGATGAGGTCGGGATCGGGGATGTCGGGGGCGTCGAGACGCGACGAGATCAGCTCGGCCGTGATCGCCTCGGGCGCGAGGCGGCCGGCCGCGACCTCGGCGGCGAGGCGCTGCGCCGCGCGGGCGATCTCCTGGCGCGAGCCGTAGTTGAAGGCGACGACGAGGACGAGCCCGGTGTTGGCACGGGTCAGTTCCTCGGCCTCGCACAAGAGGCCGGCGATGTCGGGCGAGAGCGTCGTGCGCTCGCCTATCACCCTCACCTTCACGTTGCTCTCGTGCAAGTCGACGAGGTCGTTGCGGATGAAGCGGCGCAGCAGCCCCATCAGGTCGCTGATCTCGGAGGGCGGCCGCGACCAGTTCTCCGACGAGAACGAGAAGATGGTGAGGATGCCGATGCCGAGCGCGCCGGCGGCCCGCACGGTGCGCCGCAGCGCCTCGACGCCCCGACGATGGCCTTCGCGACGGGGCAGGCCGCGCTGCGCCGCCCAGCGCCCGTTGCCGTCCATGATCAGGCCGACGTGACGCGGTGCGGCGCAGCCCGACCCGGGCGCCCCGCGCACCGCCTCCGACGTCGTCACGGCCGTGGACATGGCTCGGCTCCGGGCGCCCCGATCACAGCGTCTCCGCCCCCTCGTCCCGCGCGAAAAGGCTAGACCGTCATGACCTCTTTTTCCTTGGCGGCGAGCGTGTGGTCGATGTCGGCGATCGCCTGGTCGGTGGCCTTCTGGACCTCCTCGGACATGCGCTCGTGATCGTCGCGGCCGATCTTGCCGTCCTTGTCGAGCTTCTTCAGCAGCTCCATGCCGTCGCGCCGCACGTGACGCACCGCGACGCGGGCGGTCTCGGCATACTTGTGCGCGACCTTCACCAGCTCCTTGCGGCGCTCCTCGTTGAGCTCCGGCACGCGCAGGCGGATCACCTGGCCCTCGGTGTTGGGCGTGAGGCCGATATTGGCGGCGACGATCGCCTTCTCGACCGCGTGGACGGCCGACTTGTCCCACACCTGCACGCTGATCAGCCGCGGTTCCGGCACGCTGATCGAGGCGAGCTGGTTGAGCGGCATGTGGCTGCCGTAGACCTCGGCCTGGACGTGATCCAGGAGCGCCGTCGAGGCGCGGCCGGTGCGCAGGCCGCCGAGCTCCTGCTTGAGCACCCC
Organism: Rhodoplanes azumiensis; assembly: GCF_042682915.1. Classification (NCBI taxonomy): domain Bacteria; kingdom Pseudomonadati; phylum Pseudomonadota; class Alphaproteobacteria; order Hyphomicrobiales; family Nitrobacteraceae; genus Rhodoplanes; species Rhodoplanes azumiensis. Next base: position 114,211 of record NZ_JBHUIW010000012.1, read on the forward strand.
GATGGCGCCCTGCATGCGGCGCTTCAGCTCGTTAATGTCGTAGGTTTCGCTCATCGACATTTCTCCAGAAGCGACGGCGCGGGATCCGAGCGGGACTCGGATTCGTCTGGCGCGCCGCTCGCCATGAACAGTGCGAACCTTGCGAACGCCGCGGGCGTCGCGGTCCAGTCTCCGGTCTCGTGCCCGGTCTCGTGCCCGGTCTTGCCGCCGGCCGGGGGCGCGTGCCCGCGCATCTCAGCCGCCGACGATGGTGGCGCGACCGGCGCCTCGCAAGACCGACTCGATGGCCCCGGGTTCGCGGATCGAGAACACGATGATAGGGATGCGATGGTCCCGGGCAAGGGAAAACGCGGTCAGATCCATGACCCCGAGGCGCTTCTCGATGGCCTCGTCGAGACCGAGACGGTCGTAACGCACCGCGGCCGGATCGCGCTTGGGATCGGCGCTGTAGACCCCGTCCACATTGGTCGCCTTGAGCACCGCCTGCGCACCCATCTCGGCGGCGCGCAGCACCGCCGTGGTGTCGGTCGTGAAGAACGGATTGCCGGTGCCGGCGGCGAACAGGACGATGCGGCCGTCGTCGAGATGACGACGCGCGGCGCGGCGCTCGTAGGTCTCGCAGACCTGCGGCATGGCGATCGCCGAGACGGTGCGGGCGCGCCCGCCGAGCCGCTCGATCGCCGATTCGAGCGCCAGCGCGTTCATCACGGTCGCCAGCATGCCCATCACGTCGGCGATGGTGCGGTCGGCGCCGTGGGCGGCGGCGGTGGCGCCGCGCAGAAGATTGCCGCCACCGACGACCACGCCGAGCGTGACGCCGAGCGCCTGGGCGGCGATCAGGTCGGCGGCGAAGCGATCGATCGTGTCGAGATCGATGCCGTGCGGTTCGGCGCCGGCGAGCGCCTCGCCCGAGAGCTTGACGATGACCCGACGATACGGCGCCGACGACATCTCCGTGCTCCTCTCGCGCAGCTTGGCCTCATCGTCGGCCGCTCACCGAGTCAGTCCGAGGCGCACCGCTGGGGCGAACCCGGATGCCGGCCCCGAACACCGAATCGTCGGCTGGATTCCGGGTCCGGCGCGATGGGCCGGCCCGGAATGACGGCGAACCAGCCGGTCGGGTTCCGTATCAGCCCTGCCCGGCCGCGGCCGCGACCTCGGCGGCGAAGTCCGACTCCTTGCGCTCGATGCCCTCGCCGAGAGCGTAGCGCACGAAGCCCGTCACCTTGATGGCGCCGCCGACCTTGCCCTCGGCCTCCTTGAGGGCCTGGGCGACGGTCTTGCCGGTGTCGCGGATGTAGGGCTGATCGACGAGGCAGACCTCCTTGAAGAAGGTCTTGATGCCGGATTCGGCGATCTTCTCGATCACCTTGTCGGGCTTGCCCTGCTGGCGCGCCTTGTCGGCCAGCACTTCCTTCTCGCGCGCCACCACGGCCGGATCGACCCCCGATTCGTCGACCGCCAGCGGGTTCGACGCGGCGATGTGCATGGCGACGAGGCGGCCGAGCGCGAGGAGCTCGTCGGTCTTGCCGGGCGACTCCAGCGCGACGATCACGCCGATCTTGCCGAGGCCCTCGGCGACCGACGAATGCACGTACTGGCCGATGACGCCCTGCGACACCTCGAGGCCGGCGGCGCGGCGCAGCGTCATGTTCTCGCCGATGGTCGCGATGGCGGAGGACAGCGCCTCGGCGATCGTCGTCTCGCCGACCTTGGCGGCCGCGATCGCCTCGATGTCGGTGCCGACGTCGAGCGCGACCTGGGCGACCATGCGCACCAGACCCTGGAACAGGTCGTTGCGGGCGACGAAGTCGGTCTCCGAGTTGACCTCGACGACGACGCCCTTCTTGTCCTTCACGGCGACGCCGATCAGGCCCTCGGCGGCGACGCGCCCGGCCTTCTTGGCGGCCTTGGCGAGGCCTTTCTTGCGCAGCCAGTCGACCGCCGCCTCGAGATCCCCGTCGGTCTCGCCGAGGGCGGCCTTGCAGTCCATCATGCCCGCGCCGGTCTTCTCGCGGAGCTCTTTCACCAAGGAAGCGCTGATGTTCGCCATCTCGAATTGTCCTCTGGACGGGACGCTCGCGGGTCCGGTCGGAAGACCGGATCGTCCGGTCGAAGCCGGACCGGTCCGGCCGTGCCGGCCCCGGGCATCCACGACTAACTTGACGCCACCGTGACGGAGCCGCCGGCGGCGGACCGGCGGCGGCGCGCACGGGTCGAAGGCGGCGCGGACCCCTGTCCGGCGCCGCCGTCGTCGTCACTCGGCCTCGGCGCTCAGCTCCTTCGCCTTGGCGATCCACTTCTCGACCCGGCCCGGCAGGCCGACCGCGTCGCCGACATGGCTCGCCGCATCGGGACCGAAGGCGGCGATCTGCCAGTAGTGGAAGATGCCGAGGTCGTTGAGCTTGCGCTCGATCGCCGGCGACACGCCGGTGAGCTTCTTGAGGTCGTCGGCGACGCCGCGCGGACCGGACAGCGGCTCGTAGCCGACGCCGCCCGTGGCGGTCTCGGCCGGCAGATCCTCGACGATCGGGGCCTCCGCCTCGCCGATGTCGATGCCGGCCTCGCCGTGGGCGCGCGAGATGCCGTCGATGGCGGCGCGCGAGACGAGGTCGCAATAGAGGCTGATGGCGCGACCGGCGTCGTCGTTGCCCGGCACGATGTAGGTGATGCCGTCCGGATCGCAGTTGGTGTCGACGATGGCGGCCACCGGGATGCCGAGGCGCTTGGCCTCCTTGATCGCGATGTCCTCCTTGTTGGTGTCGATCACGAACAGGAGGTCGGGCAGGCCGCCCATGTCCTTGATGCCGCCGAGCGCCCGGTCGAGCTTGTCGCGCTCGCGGGTCAGCGTCAGCCGCTCCTTCTTGGTGTAGGCCTGGGCCTCGCCGGAGGCGAGCATCTCGTCGAGCTTGCGCAGCCGCTTGATCGACTCCGAGATGGTCTTCCAGTTGGTCAGCGTGCCGCCGAGCCAGCGCGAGTTGACGTAGTACTGGGCGCAACGCTTGGCGCTGTCGGCGACGATGTCCTGCGCCTGGCGCTTGGTGCCGACGAACAAGATGCGACCGCCACGGGCGACCGTGTCCGAGATCGTCTTCAGCGCCTGGTGCAGCAGCGGCACCGTCTGGGCGAGGTCGATGATGTGGATGTTGTTGCGGGCGCCGAAGATGTAATCCTTCATCTTCGGGTTCCAGCGATGGGCCTGGTGGCCGAAATGCACGCCAGCTTCGAGCAGCTGGCGCATGCTGTAATCAGGCAGCGCCATTGAGTCTTCTCCGGTTTTTCCTCCGCGGATCATGTAGCCCGGACGATTTTCGCGTGAACGCGAAAGGGTCGCCCGACGCCACCGGACGGCACGAAGCCTACGGAATCCGCGTGTGAGATGGCGCGCTTATAGGGGCACGGGCACGGGAATGCAATGGCCGGAGCAGCCGCGACGGCCCGGCCGGCCGGGCCTCATCCGATCTCGGCCCGATCTCGGCCCGATCTCGGCCCGGGCCCGACGACGGCGTCAGGCGGCCAGACGGCCGGGGCCGGATCGCGGCGCCTGCGGCTCGGGCGCCATGAGGATGTCCTCGAGCGGGTCGTCGAGCGGCGCGGCGGCGGCCAGCGCCGCGGCGCGGGCGGCCCGGCGCACCGCACGCGCTTCGGCGAGCGCCATCCGCATGGCGAGGCGGCTGCGCTCGATCAGGTCGTCGCGCCGGCTGGCGCGCTCGCGCAGCGCGACGATGTCGTCCACCGGAATGCCGGTCGCGACCAGAGCGCGGTCGAAGGACGGCTGGTCGTCGTGCACCAGCACCAGGATCAGCGCGAGGTCGCGCAGGGTGCGCCGCGGCAGCGACCGGTAGCTGCGGGTGCGGTGACGGTCGAGCACCGACTGGGCGAGACCGGCGAACGCCGCCTGCGCCACCGTGTGCTCCGGAGTGCGAAGCCCGGGCGCGGCGGCGTGGAACGCATCGATCACGGCAACGGACTTCGCGGTCGTTCGCTTGAAGAACATGCGACCCTCGTCGGCGGCGCGTGCATCGATGGCGTCATCGACGACCGTGCGACGAGGGTCATGTTTCGGTCCGATCGGTTAACGTGGGGTTAGAGCGAGACCGTCGGGCCGCTCATGTGGCCGACATACTTACCGACTTTCCACACCCGCCCCGGCCGCGATCGTCACTTCGCCGTCCGCGACCTGCACGGTCAGGCCGTCATGGGCCGGCACCACGTGGTCGGGCAGCTGCGCGGCCAGCGTGGCGTAATCGAGATCGCTGTGCAGGTTGGTGAGGATCGCGCGCTTCGGCTTCAGCCGGTCGATCCAGGCGAGCGCCTGATCGACCGAGAAATGGCTCGGATGCGGCCGGTCGCGCAGCGCATCTACGATCCACAGATCGAGCCCGTGCAGGAGCGCGGCGCTCGTCTCCGGCAGGTCGACGAGGTCGCTCGAATAGGCGACACCGCCGAACCGGAAGCCGAGCGAGGGGATGTCGCCGTGGTCCTGGAGAAAGGGCAGCACCGTCACGGGTCCGCCCGCCCCGTGGACCGTGAAGGGGTGGCCCGGGGCGATGCGGTGCTCGTTGCAGATCGGCGGGTACTGGCTGCCGGGCGGCGTGACGAAGCAGTAGCCGAACCGGGCGAACATCACCCGCCAGGTCGCCTCGTCGAGATAGCAGTCGAGCCGCTTGCGGCGCTTGATGAAGAGGCCGCGCAGATCGTCGATGCCGTGGGTGTGGTCGGCGTGCTCGTGGGTGTAGAGGACGCCGTCGACCCACTCGACGTCGGCGTCGATGAGCTGCTCGCGCAGGTCCGGCGAGGTGTCGACCAGCACCCGGGTCACTCCCTCCGGCCCGGCGCGGTCGACCAGGATGGAGCAGCGCCGGCGCCGGTTCTTCGGATTCGTCGGGTCGCACACGCCCCAGCCGAGCGCCGGCCGCGGCACCCCGCCCGACGAGCCGCAGCCGAGAATCGTGACCGTGAGCGTCATGGCCCCTCCGATAACCGCAGTCGGCCCGGGCGCGCCGCAGGCGCGAACCCGGAATCCAGTCACGCGTGCCGAACTCTCCTATAGCTTCCGGGTTCGCCGCTGCGCGGCGCCCCGGAACGACCGGAGAACGCCGGTGCCCTCATATCACGTCCCCACCCCGGCGGGCCGCGGCGTCTTCGCGAACAGCCGGAAGAAGTTCTCGGTCGTCTGCGCGGCGAAAGCCTCCGGCGTGACGCCGCGGGTCTCGGCCAGCACCTTCGCGGTCTCGACCACATAGGCCGGCTCGTTGCGCTTGCCGCGGTATTTTCCCGGCGCCAGATAGGGCGCGTCGGTCTCCACCAGGATGCGATCAGCCGGAAGGCTCGCCGCGAGCGCCCGCAGATCCTCCGACTTCTTGAACGTCACGATGCCGGTGAACGACACGTAGTGGCCGAGCTCGACGGCCCGGAACGCGAGCTCCCGGCCCCCCGTGTAGCAGTGCAGCACCGCCGTGAACGGCCCCCGCCCGGCCTCCTCCTCCAGGATCGCCTGCATGTCGGCGTCGGCCTCGCGGGTGTGGACGACGAGCGGCAAGCCGGTCCGTCGCGCAGCCTCGACGTGGATGCGGAAGCTCGCCGCCTGCGCGTCGCGCGGGCCGTAGTCGTAGAAGTAGTCGAGCCCGGCCTCGCCGATGGCGACGACCTTCGGGTGCGCGGCCCGCACGAGCAGGTCGTCGAGCGTGACGTCGCGCTCCTCGCCGGAATGATGCGGGTGGGTGCCGACCGAGCAGACGACGCTGTCGTAGCGCTCGGCGATGGCGAGCAACGCGTCGTGCCGGCGCACCCGGGTGGAGATCGACACCATGCGGCCGACGCCTGCGGCGTGTGCCCGGGCGACGATCCCGTCGAGATCGTCGGCGAAGTCGGGGAAGTCGAGATGGCAGTGACTGTCGACCAGCATGGGGATACGCATCTTCGATTCGTGTGACGGCGTCATCTGACGGCGTCATCGGCCGACCTTCCCGGGGTCGGTTCAAGCATGTTCGACGCCGCGCCGATCGCCGCTCGGGTCGGGCCGTCAGCCCCGTATAGTGACAGGATAGCCACGCCGCCAGGGGTGCGATGCACCGGACGGGACGCGGCGGCCGCCTCGGAGCGTCGTCATGCCGGGCCGGCGAGCCCGGCCCGGGACGCCGAGCGGCGCGCTGCGGGCGGATCTCCGCCCCCGGCCCGGCGGAAAGGCTGGTAATGGATGGAAATCCGTGGCCGACGCCGAACGCACCGGGCGCGGCGACGTCCCGGCCGGAGGCTCCGTGGCCCGACGAGCCGCCTTCGCGCAACCGCCATGCCCTGGCGAGCGGGGCGGTGCCGGACGGCCGATCCTATCTGTACTCCGGTGAGCGCGGCAGCATGCGGCGGACCTCGACGCCGATGCGGCTCCCCGAGACCACCACGGCGCCCTCGGCCACGGGGTGGTTGTTGACGAGGATCTTGACGGAGTCGTTCTCCTTGCTGTCCAGCTCGATGATGGCGCCGCGGCCGAGCCGCAGCACCTGGTGCACCGGCATCACGGTCGAGCCGAGCACCACCGCGATGTCGAGCGAAACAGTGTCGAGCGTGGCCACCGCGACGATCCCCCAGCATAGTCTCCCCGGCCGAGAGAACACCACGGTTATGGTTAGCAGGTGATTAACATCGACGCTCCCGATGCGCCGGGCGGGGACACGGCCGGCGCCGCCCCGCTCGGTCCGGTCGAGTGGCGCATCGCCGATGCGCCAGTCGACTACGCGCAGGCGCTCGCCGTGATGGAGGCGCGCGCCGCCGCCATCGCGGCCGGCACGGCGCCCGAGCTGGTCTGGCTGATCGAGCACCCGCCCCTCTACACGGCCGGCACCAGCACCCGGGCCGAGGATCTGCTCGACAGCCGCTTCCCGGTCCACACGGCCGGGCGCGGCGGGCAGCTCACCTATCACGGGCCCGGCCAGCGGGTCGCCTATGTGATGCTCGACCTGCGCCGCCGCAAGCCCGACGTGCGCTGGTTCGTGGCGTCGCTCGAGGCGTGGATCATCGACACGCTGGCGCGCCTCAATATTCGCGGCGAGACGCGGGAGGGCCGAGTCGGCGTCTGGGTGGCGCGGCCGGAGCGCGGCGACGGCCGCGAGGACAAGATCGCCGCCATCGGGGTGCGGCTGAAGCGCTGGGTCAGCCTGCACGGCATCAGCCTCAACGTCGACCCGGACCTGACGCATTTCTCCGGCATCGTGCCGTGCGGCATCGCCGATCCGCGGTACGGCGTCACCAGCCTGGTCGATCTCGGCCATCTGGTCGAGATGCCGGAGGTCGACACGCTGCTGAAGGCGGGATTCGAGGCGGTGTTCGGCCCGGTGCGCCCCCTGCCCGGCCCGCCGCCCGAGATTTTTTCACCGGCGCGCGATCACGGGGATTGAGGTGCGCCTGGCGTGCCCAGCCCCCGGCCGTCATTCCGGGGCGCGTGCCGAAGGCGCACGAACCCGGAATCCAGCCGCAAGCACCGAGTGCTCTGCTGGATTCCGGGTTCGCGGCTCCGCCGCGCCCCGGAACGACCGAGGCGCCTCACATCGTCGACAGCACGGAGAATCGCTCGCCCGGCCGGCGATGCTCCAATTCGCGCGGCGTCGCCTGGTCGATCGCGATGTCGTCGACGCGCGCGCGGAACGGCCCGCGCCGGCAGGCGGCGACGAACGCTTCGACCATCTCGGCCGGCCCGGCGACGACGATCTCGACCGCCCCACCGACCCGGTTGCGCACCCAGCCTTCGAGGCCGAGGCGGGTCGCCTCGTGCTCGCTCCAGCCGCGATAGCCGACGCCCTGGACGCGGCCGCGCACCAGGAGGTGCAGGACGACGATGCCGGGCGCGGTCACGCGATCTCTCCGATCTCGCGCCCCCGGGCGCCCGAAAAGCCCGCCGGCGCCATGCGGGCGAGCGTCGTGACATAGGCGTCGGACAGACCGACCTCGCGGGCGGCACCGACCACCAGGGCCATGTAACCGGGCCGCGGCCGTCCGGCGCGGCGTGAGCGGGCGACATAGACGAGCGCCGGGACACGCCGGCCGCCGAGCCGGATCGGCAGCGTCACGGCCCGATAGAGGCCGATATCGGTCCGCTCGTAGGCGTTGAGGGCGGCGCGGTCGCGCGGGCCGAGGCGCCAGAGCACGCCTTCGACCCGGCCGCCGGCGGCCGGCACCACGGTGGCATAGCCGTCGTCGTTGACGATCACGGCATGGCCGTCGAGCACGCCGAGGCCGATCTCGTGGGCGGTCGGGCAGCGCCGGCGCATCAGGGCGCGGCTCATGTTGGATCCGTAGGCGAAGCAGAGCGTCATGGCAGTCGACGGTAGGCCGTGGAACGACGGTCGGATCGACGGATCGGACCCGACTTCCGCTCGTCCCCGCGAAAGCGGAGATCCAGGGGCGTCACGACGAGGAACTCTAGAGCCCCGCTTTCGCGGGACTGAGCGGAGGGTGGGGGGACGTCCGTGAAAACCAATCTATCACGGCTCGCGCCGTCACAGCATGCGCTGGAAGTCGGCCTTGGAGATCGCCTTGCACGACTTGACGAAGCGCACCACCCGGTTGGCCGTGTCGGCGGTGAGCGCCAGATAGCGCTCGAACGCCTTCTTGGTCTCCGCCTCGCCGGACACGTTGCCGACCGTCGCCAGCACCCGCTTGGCGTCGGGCCAGCCGAGCCCGATCGACTTGCACAGGATCAGGAGCCCGTCGGTGGCGCCCTGGCGCATCAGGTTCTTCACCGTCGGCACCGGCAGCTTGCTCAGCGCGGCGAGCGCCTCGATCGTCTCGGTGCGCTTGCCGGCGCGGGCGAGCTCGCCGACCTTCGACTTCAGGCGGTCGGCGTCGAGATGCAGCACCGTGCCGGGCGAGTAGCTGTCCTTGTCGATCTGGGCGCGCTCGCGCGCCACCTCGGTCGCGATGTCGGCGAGCGTCTTGGTGATGCGCACCCGCATGTCGGAATCGGCGTTCTTGAGGAGCCGATTCTTGACCACCTCGGTGGCCTTGCGCAGCAGGTGCTGGAAGACGTCCGGCGGGATGTCGGAGCGGGCGACGAACTGCTCGGCCAGCCGCCCGTCCGCCTGCGCCTTCTCGGCCACCTTCATGAAGCTCGGCCGCGAGAAGCGGGCGCCGTGATTGCCCGTGACCTTGAGCGTGACCTCGTCGTCGCCGCGCTCGACCAGCACCTCGGTGACCCGCTCGGTCAGCGTCTCGCGGCCCGCGATGGCGGCGAGATGGGCCTGGCTCTTGGTCTTGGCGAGCTCGATCAGGAAGTCGTCGGAGAGGATCTTCGAGCGCTCGATCAGCGGCCCGGAGATCGCGATGTCGTCGTGCTCGGCGAGCGAATGGACGGTGCGGACCGGCGCATTGGCGGCGGGCGCGAGCTGCTTCGACAGACGGATCAGCGCGCTGCGCTCGATCTTGTCGATCAGGTGCAGCATCACGTCGTCGAACACGGCGACGTGGTCCTCCGTGTAGCTCTCGACGTTCAACAGGAACAGATCACTGACGCGCCGCAGGATGTCGGCGCGCTGCACGCTGGATCCCGCGCTCAGCGTCCGCTCCAGCTCGTCGATCAGGGAGGGAACGCTCATCATGCCCGTACACGACCCGTAAAATTCCACCCGCGACCAGTACAGTCTCGACCTCTGAAAGCAGAGTTAATGCCCCTGGTCCCGAATTCGACGATTTCGACCCACCGGACGCCGCGGTTAATGTTTCGGCGCGTCTCGCGGGATGATTCCCTATATGAACACGTAGAATTACGACGTCACGCCTAGCCCGAGATCATCCTGAACGAAGCGTCACTGGCGATCCGAGACTTCGATTCCTCAGACGGCGATCTCGACGACCGCGCGCCGCTTCCGTCGCGGCGGCGGCCCCCTGCTCAGGCCTTGCGCCAGAGCGTCCGCAGGAGCGTCTTGAACAGCTTCGATCGCGATCGCTGCAGGGCGGAGAGCTCGCCGAGCAGCGTGTCCCGTTCGTTCATCAGCTTGTTCAGCTCGCGATCCGACACGGCGAGGAGATCGCCGAGGCCCACCTCGTTCGCCCCGGCGGCGGCGCGGCGCGCGAGGCTCAGCAGCGGCGGATCGCCGTAGGTGACCCCGGGCGGGGCGAAGCCGCGGGCGTAGCGCGTGCCGAAATGCTCGATCGACAGGAAGAACGGATCGGGCGCCGCCGGCTGGTAGACGTCGAACGCCCGACACAGCGCCAGCGTCATGGCACTCTCGAGCGGTCCGGCGAACGAGGCGTCGCGATCGTAGAACCACGGCGTGTCGACCCAGCGGCGGAGTTGCGCATCGCTGACGAAGAAGCCGCCGACATGCGGATTGCGGGGCGGCGCGAAGCCCTGCTCGCGGCCGTGGAAGCGGCCGGCGAGCCGTTCCGGCGCGCTCGCACGTCGCATCCCGAAGGCGTACAGACTGTCCACCGGAATGACCGGCCAGGCCGCCACCAGGGCGGGCGTGCCCGACTGCGCCATCTCGTAGCGCAGCGGCAGGAGCAGCCGCTCCGGCCCGAACTCGCGCTCGAACCACGCGAGCTTGTCGAAGAACAGCGGGTCGTGGACGAGCATGTCGTCCTCGACCACGGCGTAGAAATCATACTGACCAAGGCGCTCACGGATCACGCGCTGCGTCTCGAAGCCGAGCTGCATGGGCGGCCCGTCCCACTCTTCGAGCGTGTAGGTCGAGGGATCGATCCCGACATGCTCCATGATGCCCTTGCCGGGCACCTGAAGGACCACGATGTCGAGCACCCGCTCGCCGGAGTCGCCCGGGAAGCCTGCGGCCGCGTTTTCGGCGTGCCGACGCGGCCCGAAATGGCGATGGAACGCCACCAGCATGGCGTTGACGGCGGCGATGCGTGCGACCGGATCGATGCGGCTCGCGAAGAACGTCGCGGCGGGATCCTCGGCCGGCTCGAAGAAGTGATGGGTGACAACCAGAATACGCATCGCCGGTCGACTTGAAGCCTCGGTCTCGGAAGAAGACCGTCAGCTCATATCACAATCCGGCGCCACACGAAGGCCGAAGGGGATCGGGCCGTGACGACGCCAACCTCGCCTACCGCTTCGGGCCGGCGACGATGTGGTGGTCGTGCAGCCAGGCGATCTCGTGGTCCGGATAGCCGATTTCGGAGAGGATCTGGTCGGTGTGCTCGCCGAGCTGCGAGGCGCGACGCGGCGGCTCGCGCTCGAGCTCGGAGAACTCGAACGGCGTGCCGGGCACCAGATACGCGCCGATGCCGGGCTGCTCGAGCCGCGAGAACATCGGGTTCTCGGTCGAGCAGTCCGGATCCTCCTCGGTGACTTGGCGGAAGGTGCGGAACACCGACCAGGTGACGCCGTGCTCGTCGAGCGAGCCGGCGAAGTCCTCGACACAGCGCTCGCGGAACCACGGCGCGAGGATCTCGGTGATCTCCTTGCGGGCCTTGAAGCGGTCGCCCTCGCGCGACAGCCGCAGGCCGAGCCGCACGCCGAGATCGTCGAACTCCTCGTGCAGTCCGGTCGTGTGGCGCAGCCCGTCCCACTGGCGATTCGTCAAAGCGACGATCATCACCCGCCGGCCGTCCGCGGTCTCGAAGTCCTGGCCGTAGGCGCCGTAGAGGGCGTTGCCGTAGCGCGGCCGGTCGAAGCCGTTGACCTGCACCTCGCCGATGATCCCGAGATGGCCGAGCGTCGCCAGCGCGACGTCCTTGAGCGCGAGCTCGACAAGCTGGCCCTTGCCGGTGAGCCGCCGGTGACGCTCCGCCGCCATCAGGCCGAGCGCGACCTTCTGGCCGGTGATCAGATCCCAGGCCGGCAACACGTGGCAGACCGGATCCTGCGAGCCCTCCGGCCCGGTGGCGGAGGGAAAGCCGACGGCCGGGTTGACCGTGTAGTCGACGGCCGGGCCGCCGTGGCGGTCGCCGGAGAGCGCGACCATGATGAGATCCTCGCGGTGCTTGCGCAGGTTGTCGTAATCCATCCAGCCGCGCACCCGCAGATTGGTCAGGAACATGCCGCGGTCGGGCCCGGGCTCGCAGATCAGCCTTGTGACGATCTCCTGGCCGCGCGGCGTCGCCATGTCGACGGCGAGCGAGCGCTTGCCCTTGTTGAGGCCGGCCCAGAACAGGCTCTGGTTGTCCTTGGTCACCGGCCAGCGGTGATAGTCGAGCCCGCCGCGGATGCGGTCGAAGCGGATCACGTCGGCGCCGAGCTGCGCCAGCGTCATCCCGGCGAACGGCACCGCCACGAACGCCGACCCTTCGACGACGCGCATTCCCTCCAGCACCTTGACCATCACGCTCCCTCGACTCTCGCTCTTGATCCGTCACCCTGAGGGGCCCCGCGAAGCGGGGCCTCGAAGGGCGACGGCCGCCTCGACCGTGGCCGTTCATCCTTCGAGGCTCGCCGGCGGCGAGCTCCTCAGGATGACGGGTCGAACGGTGTGACCACCTCACCCCTCCGGCAGCAGCCCGGCGAGCTTCGCGCGGGATACGATCGTCTGCGCCATCCGGATCGAGGCGACGTCGACCATGCGGCCGTCGAGGCTGATGGCGCCGTGGCCCTGGCGGCTCGCCTCGTGCCAGGCGTCGAGCACCCGGATCGCCCAGGCGAGCTCCTTCTCGGGCGGCACGAAGGTCGCGTTGACGGTGTCGATCTGGGCCGGGTGGATGCACCACTTGCCGTCGAAGCCCATGGCGCGGGCGATCCGGCATGCCTTGGCGAAGCCCTCCGGATCGCGGATCCCGGCGAACGGGCTGTCGATCGCCCGCTTGTCGAAGGCGCGCGCCGCCGTGACGATCGTGTGCATGATGTGGTGCCAGCGATGGCCCGGATAAAGCGTGTCGTGCTCGTCCGGCTCGCCGATCGAAGCCATCGGCATCCACACCGACGCCGCGTAGTCGCCGGCCCCGTAGATCAGCGCCTCGAGCCGCGGCGACGACGACGCGATCGCCCGGATGTCGACGGCGCCGAGCGCCGTCTCGATCAGCGCCTCGATGGCGATCGGGCGCGCGAGACCCATCGCGGCCTCGATCTGGGTCAGCAGCGTCGCGACGAAATGAACGTCGGACGCGGCGCTCACCTTCGGCACGACGACGAGATCGACGCGGTCGCCCGCCTCCTCGACCACCTCGATGAGGTCGCGATAGGCGAACGAGGTGTCGAGGCCGTTCATCCGGAACTGGCGCAGCTTGCGGCCGAAATCGAGCTCCTTGAAGGCGCGCACCACGTTGCCGCGCGCCGCCTCCTTCTCGGCGGGCGCGACGGCGTCCTCGAGATCGATGCAGACCGCATCGGCATTCGCGGCGGCAGCCTTCTGGATCATGCTCCAGTTGGAGGCCGGCACGATCAGGATGGAACGTTCGAGGCGATCGGTCATGCGAGTCTGCCGGCTTTCATTGCGTCCGAGCGGTCAGCGCACCGCGTGAGGGGGCACCTTGCTTCAAGCCAATCCGCTTCAAGCCAATCCGCTCCAACCGATCAGCTCCAACCCACGGTCGCCTGCATGCCGACATGGCCGTCGCCGTTGACGGTGAACAGATCGGTGCCGCCGTCGTCGCGGGCGACACCCATCAGGGTGACGCGGTCGTGGCCGAACACCGGATGCACGGCGCGGAACGAGTAGCCCGCCGGCACCCGATCGGGCGCGCGGCGCTTGGCCGCCTCGAGCAGGAGGAGTGCCTGCAGCGGCCCGTGCAGCACCAGGCCCGGATACTTCTCGGTCTCCTTGGCGTAGGGCAGATCGTAGTGGATGCGATGGCCGTTGAAGGTCAACGCCGAGAAGCGGAACAAGAGCACGGGATCGAGCGACACGGGCTCGCTCCAGCTCGGGCTCGCGGGCGCTTTGGTGGGCGGCGGCGGGGTGAACACCTTGGGCATCGGCAGATAGACGATGTCCTGCTCCTCCTCGACCGCGAGGCCGCGGCCGGAGCGCACCGTGTGGCGCACCGTGACGAACACCATCCGGCCGGTCTTGCCGTCCTTCTCGGCGACCTTGATGATCTCGGACGTCTTGTGCAGCACGTCGCCGACGCGCAGCCGGTCGCGAAACACGTAGCGGCCGCTCGCCCACATGCGGCGCTCGAGCGATATCGGCGGCAGGAAGCCGCCGCGCTTGGGGTGTCCGTCGGGGCCGATCTCGCGGGCCGGCGCCATCGGCAGGAAGTAGAGCCAGTGCCACAGCTCCGGCAGCGGCGTGCCGACCGCATAGTCGGTGCCAACCTGGTCGAGCGTCGCGGCGAGCGCGCGCGGCGGTGTCGGATAGGCTTGGTCGCTCGCCTCCTCGGTGCGCCCGACCCAGTCCTGCAGGTTCACCGCATCGGCATTCACGTCGTTCATGCTGCTCGTCCCCAGATGCTGGCCCCGACGACGAGGGAACGGCGTCCGGCGACGCGCACCCAATGCGACCCGCACGAAATGCGACCCGCACGCGATGCGTCACGCACGCCACGCCCGTCTCACCTCGACCCGGTCGACGACCGGGCCGCCCTCCTCCGGCGGAACGACCGGCACCGTCCTGGCGCCCGACTGTGTCGACACTAAAGCGGCTCTCGGGTCCGAGTCATCGGAACCGAAAACCGCTCCGGGAGCACGCAGTCATTGTGAGCGATCGACGGCGAAGCTGACAAGGTGGTCCGGCACCGTCGCGCCCCCCCGCGGCGCGAGGCCGCGGGCGGGCGTCGGCGCGTCGCCGATCAGGCGAACTCCAGGATGACGGCGTCGACCGGCAGGCTGTCGCCCTTCTTGGCGTGCACCTTGGCCACCGTGCCGTCGCGCTCGGCGCGCAGCACGTTCTCCATCTTCATCGCCTCGATCACGGCGAGCGTCTCGCCGGCCTTGATCTCTTGGCCCGCCGTCACCTCGACCGAGATGACGAGGCCCGGCATCGGGCACAGCACCCGCTTGCCGGTGTCGCTCTTCGCCTTCTCGGGCATCAGGCGGACCGCGAAGGCCTCCCAGGGCTTGTAGACGTAGACCTTCACCTCGATGCCGTGGTGGGTCATCAGATGGCCGTTCGGGATGTCGCGCACCTGCACGGCGATCGGCTCGTCGTCGATGACGCCGAGCCACAGCGCCTCACCGGGCTTCCAGGTCGATTCGGTGTAGCGCTTGCGCCCGCGCTTGCCGTCCTCGATGAAGTGGACGTCGATGCCGTTGCCCTCGCGCTCGACCTCGAGCTCGACCTCCTGATCGCCGACCAGCACGATGCGGCGGCGGTCGCCGGGCACGTGCGGGTGCTTCATCTGGCCCGAGATCTTGCGCTTGCGCTCGGTCGTCTGGAATTCCATCACGGCCGCCACCGCGGCCATGATCTTGGCGCGGTCGCCGGTGGCCGGCAGCGGATGGAAGCCGTCCGGCCACTCCTCGGCGATGAACCGGGTGGAGAGCCGCCCGGCCCGCCAACGCTCGTGCTGCATCAGGGTCGCGAGGAACGGGATGTTATGGCGGATGCCTTCGACATAGAAGCTGTCGAGGGCGCGCGCCTGCGCGTCGATCGCCGCGATGCGCGTGTCCGCGTGGGTGATCAGCTTGGCGATCAGCGGATCGTAGTAGAGCGAGATCTCGCCGCCCTCGTAGACGCCGGTGTCGACCCGCACCGTCACCGGATCGAAGGCGGTGCCGTTGCGCTCGACCGGGGCGCGGAAGCGCACGATGCGGCCGATCGACGGCAGGAAGTTTCGCGACGGATCCTCGGCATAGACGCGGCTCTCGACGGCCCAGCCGGAGATCCGGATGTCGCTCTGCTTCAGCTGCAGCGGCTCGCCGGCGGCGACCCGGATCATCTGCTCGACGAGATCGACGCCGGTGATCAGCTCGGTCACCGGATGCTCGACCTGCAGACGGGTGTTCATCTCCAGGAAGTAGAAGCTCTTGTCCTGGCCGGCGACGAACTCGACCGTGCCGGCGGAATCGTAGCCGACCGCCTTGGCCAGCGCGACCGCCTGGGTGCCCATCTTCTCGCGCGTCTCGGCGTCGAGCAGCGGCGACGGCGCCTCCTCGACGACCTTCTGGTTGCGGCGCTGGATCGAGCATTCGCGCTCGCCGAGATGGATGACGTTGCCGTGCTTGTCGCCGAGCACCTGGATCTCGACGTGGCGCGGATCGACGATAAACTTCTCGATGAAGACGCGGTCGTCGCCGAAGGCCGACTTCGCCTCCGACTTCGAGCGGTTGAAGCCCTCGGCCACCTCGGAGCGGTCGTAGGCGATGCGCATGCCCTTGCCGCCGCCGCCGGCCGAGGCCTTGATCATCACCGGATAGCCGATCTCCTCGGCGATCCGCACCGCGTGGGCGTCGTCCTCGATGATGCCGAGGAAGCCCGGCACGGTCGACACGCCAGCCTGCGCGGCCGCCTTCTTGGATTCGATCTTGTCGCCCATCGCCGCGATGGCGCGGACGTTCGGGCCGATGAACACGATGCCGGCCTCGGCGAGCGCCGCCGCGAAGGCCTCGCGCTCCGACAGGAAGCCGTAGCCGGGATGCACCGCCTCGGCGCCGGTCGCCTTGCAGGCGGCGACGATCTTCTCGATGACCAGATAGCTCTGCGCCGCCGGCGGCGGGCCGATATGGACCGCGGTGTCGGCCATCTCGACGTGAAGCGCGTCCTTGTCGGCGTCCGAGAAAACCGCGACGGTCTCGATGCCCATCCGACGCGCCGTCTTGATGACCCGGCACGCGATCTCGCCGCGGTTGGCGATCAGGATCCGCTTGAACATGGTGTTACGCTATCCGCATCGGAAAAAACGAGGTGTTGAGAAGCCGCTCACGTTCCAGCCGCACCGCAAAAAAGTCAACGGCTTTACCACCCTCGGCGGGTGCGCCGATGGTCCTATGGACGCGACGACGCATCCGGACGAGCCGAATCCGAACCACTCTGCCGACAGTTCGCCAGGCCAGCGTCGGTGGACCGAACGGAGCACGAACACGCCCGGGCCGACGCAGCGGAACCACACACCCGTCTGGTCCGTGTCGAACCCGGCCCGAGACCGAAGCCTCTCCGCCGTCGTGCTCCGCGAAGACGAAGGCTTCACATTATTCAGTGATTCCTGGGCGGCGTGCTCGGGTCGATACTTCGCGCCGCCCGAGCACAGACTCCGCCCCGAAACCGGAATCCTGCTCGGTCAGAATGCCGCGTTCGCCGCTGGATTCCGGGCTCGCGCCTTCGACGCGCTCCGGCATGAGAAATTCTGCAAAGCCCCCCGCGACGGCGGAGAACCCTTCAAGTCGCGGACTCTCGACCGATACGAAGTCGATCGGTGAATACCGGGTCGTCCGTCTGCGCGGACGACGACCAACGCGAGGCTTCGCCGGCGAACCTGGTCGTGTCGCATGTGCAGCCGGCCGAGCCGTCAGCCCTTGGGCGGCGTGAACAGCTTGGCGAACCCTTCGAACGGGCTGGTGAAGCCCTCGAACGGGTTGGTGCTCCACGCCGAGAACTTCTGGGTCAGCAGGCCGAGCTCGGTCGACTGCGCGGTGAGCGCCTCGAACTGCTTGCGGGCATGGCTGGTCGACAGCTCGACCAGCTCGGACGGCGTCTTCACGGCGGTGAGGTCTTCGGCGAAATCGAGGGCCGCGTTGATGTTCGCCTTCATGAACGCGAACATCTTCTGGCGGTACTCGTCGGCCGCCGTCGCCGCCGCGGCGATCTCCTGCGGCGCCGGCCCGCCGTCGCGGGAGACCATCGACGCGACGTCGGCGGGGGTCTTCAGGGCGGCGAGATTCGCGGCGTAATCGAGCGCCGCGTTCAGGTTGCCGCGCATGTAGTCGAACACCCTGGCCCGGTAGTCGTCGGTCACCTGGGCGGCGGCGGACACGTCGTACCCCATCTTTTCCATTGCATCCTCGGTCTGAATGATCGCCTGGTCGACGACCTTCTTGAAGTCCTCGATCGCCTGGTCGGCGAAATCCGATCCGTGGTCGGTCTGGTCGTGCATGCCAAAAGTCCTTCGAGCAAGTCCTACGCGAGCAACGGGCAAGAGATACACGAGAAACAATACGGGGGGACGTCGGCGTTCAGACGCGCGGCCGGGGTCGCCGACCGGACCGGCGGACCTGCCCCGCCGCGATCCGAACCCCGACAGTGTAACGGCTTTGCATCGGCGGGAAAGGCGGAAAAGTTCTCGCCCCGGTAAGGTGACCCCGGTCGCTTTCGGGTCGGCCCCGACCCGTCCGCGCGGATGGGTCGACCCGTTCGACGGTGCGTCAGGGCTCGCCCGAAGGGTGGTGTCGACACTTCCCCTTCCGGCCCGGTCCCCCTATAAGACGGTCCGCCGGACGCGAGCCGGGCACCCCGAAACCGTGATCCGGGTGCGCTCCGACCCCGGTGGACGTTCATGAAGCCCACCGTCTACGTCATCAACGGTCCGAACCTGAACCTGCTCGGCAGCCGCGAGCCGGAGATGTACGGCCGCGCGACGCTCGCCGACGTCGAGGCGCTGTGCCGGACGGCGGGCGAGCGCCACGGGTTCGAGATCGTGTTCCGCCAGTCCAACCACGAGGGCGAGCTCGTCTCCTGGATCCAGGAGGCCGGCCGGGCCGGCGCCGTCGGGATCGTCCTCAACGCCGCCGCTTACACCCACACCTCGGTCGCCATCCTGGACGCGATCGCGGCGATCGCCGTCCCGGTGATCGAGGTGCATCTCACCAACATCCACGCCCGCGAGCCCTTCCGCCGGACGTCCTACGTGTCGCCGGTCGCCAAGGGGGTGATCTGCGGGCTCGGTCCGCAGGGTTACGGCCTCGCCATCGCGGGCCTCGCGGGCCTCGCAGGTCAGGAGACGAGAACGTGACAGCCGCCGACAACGACACGCCGGAGCCGGCGACCGGCATCAGCGCCGTCAACGAGGAGATCGTGCGCACCCTGGCGCGCCTCCTCGGCGAGACCAACCTCACCGAGATCGAGATCGAGCACGGCGGCCTGCGGGTCCGCGTCGCCCGCCAGGTCGCCGCCGTCCACGCCGTCGCGGCGCCGGCCCAGGCGGCGGCGCCCGCCGCCAGCACCGTCCCGGGCCTCTACGCCGTCTCCGACGGGCCGATGGACCCGTCCAAGCATCCGGGCGTCGTCACCTCGCCGATGGTCGGCACCGCCTACCGCTCGCCCGAGCCCGAGGCGCGGCCCTTCGTCGACGTCGGCACCCAGGTGAAGGCCGGCGAGACCGTGCTGATCATCGAGGCGATGAAGACCATGAACCAGATCCCGGCGCCGCGCTCCGGGACGGTGACGCAGATCCTCGTCGAGGACGGCCAGCCGGTCGAGTTCGGCGAGCCCCTGATGATCATCGAATGACGCGGGCCCCGAGGACCGCGATGTTCGAGAAAATCCTGATCGCCAATCGCGGAGAGATCGCGCTCCGCATTCTTCGCGCGTGCAAGGATCTGGGGATCGCGACCGTCGCGGTCCACTCGACGGCCGACGCCGACGCCATGCATGTGCGGCTCGCCGACGAGAGCGTCTGCATCGGCCCGCCGCCCGCCAAGGACTCCTACCTCAACATCCCGGCGCTGCTCGCCGCCTGCGAGATCACGGGCGCCGACGCCGTGCATCCGGGCTACGGCTTCCTCTCCGAGAACGCCCGCTTCGCCGAGATTCTGGAAGAGCACGGGCTGCACTTCATCGGCCCGAAGCCCGCCCATATCCGGCTGATGGGCGACAAGATCGAGGCGAAGCGCACCGCCAAGCGCCTCGGCATCCCGTGCGTGCCCGGCTCCGACGGCGCCATCGGGTCGGACGAGGAGGCGAAGGCCGTCGCGGCCGAGACCGGCTATCCGGTGCTCGTCAAGGCGGCGGCCGGCGGCGGCGGCCGCGGCATGAAGGTCGCGCGCTCGGAGGCCGATCTGCGCATCGCGCTCGCGACCGCGCGGGCCGAGTCGAAGGCGGCCTTCGGCGACGACTCGCTCTACATGGAGAAGTACCTCGAGCAGCCGCGCCACATCGAGTTCCAGGTGCTCGGCGACGGCGAGGGCCGCGCCATCCATCTCGGCGAGCGCGACTGCTCGCTGCAGCGGCGCCATCAGAAGATCTGGGAGGAGAGCCCGTCGCCGGCGCTCAATGCCGAGGCCCGCGTGCGGATCGGCGACATCGTCGCCAAGGCCATGCAGGAGCTCCAGTATCTCGGCGTCGGCACGATCGAGTTCCTGTACGAGAACGGCGAGTTCTACTTCATCGAGATGAACACCCGCATCCAGGTCGAGCATCCGGTGACCGAGGCGATCACCGACATCGACCTGATTCTCGAGCAGATCCGGGTCGCCGCCGGCGCCGGCCTGACGCTGCGCCAGGAGGACGTGACCTATCACGGCCACGCCATCGAGTGCCGCATCAACGCCGAGAACCCGATCTCCTTCCGGCCGTCGCCCGGCAAGATCCGTCACTACCATCCGCCCGGCGGCATGGGTGTGCGGGTCGATTCGGCGGCCTATCGGGGCTACGTGATCCCGCCCTATTACGACTCGCTGCTCGGCAAGCTGATCGTCCACGGCAAGACGCGGGCCGAGTGCCTGATGCGACTGCGCCGCGCCATCGACGAGTTCGTGGTCGACGGCGTCGAGACCACCCTGCCCCTGTTCCGCGCGCTCGTGCGCGACAAGGACATCCTCGACGGCAGCTATCACATCCACTGGCTCGAGCAGTTTTTGGCCAAGGGCGCCGTGGAGGAATGACGGAGTAAGGTCGGCGAAAGGCGTGCCGAAGGCGGGCCGGGCCCACGCCGCCCGGTATCGATTGGATCGGCCACGTAGGCACGCCGCTGCGCGGCTCACCCGACAGACTGCCGCGGTGTCGAGAGCGAGCCCCAAGAAAGAAAAACCGGACCCGACGGGAGGTTCGTCGGGTCCGGCAGTCGAGGCTTCAGATCGAGGCTCAGTCAGAGGCTTCAGTCGACGATGGGACTCACTGCGGCGCCAGCGTCGCCAGCATGGCGCACACGTCCTTGGGCGCATACGGCTTGGGAACGAAGGTCGATCCCGGCACCGGGTCGGAGATCCCCTTGAGGGTGCCGGAGGCGTAGAGCACGGCGAGATCGGGGCGCAGCTCGCGCGCCATGCGTGCGAGGCGCGTGCCGTCGACCTCGCCCTCGATGTTGATGTCGGTGAACAGCACGTCGACCGGGGTGCCTTCCTCCAGCACCTGGAGCGCGTCGCCCGCATTGGTCGCGACGTACACCTCGAAGCCCTGCTCCACCATGGCGTCCTCGATCATCATCGAGATCAGGACTTCGTCCTCCACCAGGAGGATCCGCGGCGGTCGATTGCGAGAAGCACCGATACTCATGGCCATTCCCCGACTCCTGCGACACGCCCGACCGGGACGATTTGATTCAATTTGTATTAAAAGCTTACGTTTTCAGAGGTTACCGAGGCGTTAACGCGCTCCCGCCCTGGTCTTCACGAACCGGTGAGGCACGGTGCGCGGGTGTGGAATGCTCGCCTCACCGCGGTCGGCGATCATCTTTTTTTTCGAAGTCGAACGCCGTCGGCCCTGGCCGATGCGTCGGTGGTCAGCCAACGAGCGACGGCGTTCCCGCATGGTCGCGATCGCGTTGCGCGTCGTGCGTCGCCACGGTCGTAACGGCCGCTCCGGCGCAGGTTCGGGAGAGGCGATCCGCGGCGCGCAGCGCGGCCATCATCAGCATCATGGTGGGGTTTGCACCGCCACCGGTCGGGAACACGGCCGTGGAGAGGACCGTGACATTCGGAATCCGGAACGTCTTCAGGTCGGCATCGACGACGCCGGACGCGGGATCGAAGCCCATCCGCACCGAGCCGCCAGGATGGTAGATGCCGCCGCCGGCGGCGAGCGCGCCGCGCAGATCGGTCGGCAGCGCCGGCACGACGCGCGCGAGACTGCTCAGCCGGCCGGCGTTCCAGGCGGACGCGAACGCCTCGGTGATCGCCGCCACATGCGCCGCGTCGTCCTCGTGCACGCGCCAGGCGATCCGGGCGAGCGGGCTGCCCAGAGCATCGAGCCGCTGCGACGACAACGTGATGCGGTTGTCGGGACGCGGCCGCTGCTCGACCACGACGTTCACGGCGAGCTCGGCGCCGTCGGGGAACAGGAGCCGCCGCTCGACGAACCGCCACCAGGCGGCGCGGGCGAGCCACGGCACCGCGCGGGCGAGCCCGGAGACGTCGGCGAGGCCCGGCACCTCGCGGCGCTGGACCTTGCGGTAGACGTCGCGCAGCGCCTCGAAGCCGCCCGGCGTCGCACTGGAAAAACCGATATGGACGAAGCCGGCCGGCAGCCCGCGGTCCCTGCGCAACGCGGCTCCGGGCTCGAAGCGCAGGTTCCGCATCGCCCGGCCCTCGAAACCGAAGCCGACCACCCGATTGAGCGCCGGCCGGTCGACGTCGACGAGCCGCGCCGTCGCGACCGAGACGTGGTCGTGGAACCAGCGGCCGAGCACGTCGTCGGGGGCGAAGATGCGGTCGTCGTGCTGACGGTCGGCGAGGAGAAGAAGCCGCGTGCTCTCGATCGTGCCGGCCGCGACGACCACCTCGGACGCGGCGACCGAAAGGATGCCGCCGCCCGGGCTGCGCACCGTCACGCGGTCGAGCCGTCCTTGCGGATCGGTCGAGAAATCCGTCGCGGTCGCGTTCAGCCAGACCTCTGGACCGCGCTCGGCGCGCAACTCGGCCCCGAACACGGTCGCGACGTTGCGCAGCCGGAACGGCG
Source organism: Rhodoplanes azumiensis (assembly GCF_042682915.1). Lineage (NCBI taxonomy): Bacteria > Pseudomonadati > Pseudomonadota > Alphaproteobacteria > Hyphomicrobiales > Nitrobacteraceae > Rhodoplanes > Rhodoplanes azumiensis. The sequence goes on from NZ_JBHUIW010000012.1 coordinate 136,860, forward strand.
GCCATTTCGCCCAGCGCGGCACGAACGGGCCCGGCATCAGGGCGGGACGATCGTAAGGCCCGTCCCCGAGCCCGAACAGACGCTCGACCTCGCCGAGATACGCGGTCAGCACCTCCGGCCCGATCGGCCAAACGGGGTCGCCCGGGCGGGTCAACGTCATGTCGTCGGGCAGGAACGGCAGCATCGCCCCGCCCCACCGGCTCGAGGTGCCGCCGAGACAGCGGAAGCGGCCGCTGTCGGCACCGGCATAGACGTCGCCGTCCTGCTCCACGGCATTGAGCGGATGCGTGTCGGTCGGCTGCGTCAGGCCGCCGGATTCCGCCACGATGACGCGCACGCCGGCGCGCGACAGCCGCACCGCGGCGAGCAGCCCGGCGATGCCGCCGCCGATCACCAGCACGTCGGCGGTGCGGCGCTCGTTTGCACCGGAGAGCGCGGCGAGATCGCGGATCACGTCGTCGCTCCGGAGACGGCTTCGGCGCCCGCTGCCGGACCGCGGACCGCGAGCGCGTCGGCAATCGCGATCTCGGCGTATTGCCGCATGCGAGCCGGCTTGCGGGTGCTGACGATCACGCAGCCGGCGGGATTGCGCCGCAGAGCGGCCGCCAGCACGGCGGGCACGTCGACCGGCCCCTGCCGGGCCGCCGCGCTGACATAGCCATAGGTGATCTGCAGCGGTCGCCCGTGCGCGACGAGCCGATCGGCCTCGCGCCCCGTCAGTGTGTCGAGCGTCTGGACGACGGGTGCGAGCGGATGGCCGGCCGCGAACGGCGGCAGTCGCGTGGCGTCGACGGCGACGCCGAAACGCGCGACGCGGTCGCGTGCGCTCTCGAAGAAGCGCAGCCACTCCTCGGTGTCGATCAGCGCCGCGTCGGCCTCGTGCAGCAGATAGAGGTCGATGCGCTCGCGCCCGAGCCGAGCGAGGCTCGCCTCGAGCGACCGCCGCGCCCGCGCGACGCTCCAGTCGATCTCCGGACGCGACAGGGCCTTGAGAAGCTTGCCGGCCGCCTTGCGCAGGACAACGGCGCCGGCCGACTGGGCCTCGCCGCCGGGGGCGTAGATCCCGACCTTGGTGGCGACCGTCGCGTCCGGATGGCGCGCCAGCAGCGGGGCGAGGTCGCGCTCGGCGATCCCGAACCCGTAGTAAGGCGCCGTGTCGAAATGGGTGAAGCCGTGATCCCAGGCCGCGGCCAACACGTCGGCACGATGCTTCGCCCCGCCGGCGTTGAACAAGCCCGCGGTTCCGAACGCGAACCGCGACACCCGCATGTCGGTGCCGGGCAACACGACCTGCCGCATCGCTTTCGCCTTTCCGATCCGCTGTCGCCCGTAGCCGCGGCACGCCGACGCGACGGTCGAGGGCACGCTGGCGTCGCGCGCCTCGCGGGCTCGCGCGGCTCGTGTCGCACGGCGGCGTAACACCCGTCTGACAGCCGGGTCCGTCGCGGCCGGACCACCGCAGTGCGGGACGGCACCGATTTGCTTCGGACCACCCGGAGAGGCTACAAGCCGAGCCAGGACCGCGATCGCAGGACACTGCCCGGCGGTGACGCGGAGCCGGTGTCCGAACGTGCCACATCGGAGACGGTGGCCGGGCCGCCGGGGCGCAGGCCGCCGGGCGGCACCACGCGAGATCAGAAAGCAGACAGAGCGTTCATGGCCCGTCGCGACTCCGCATCGGTGGAGATCACCCCCGAGGTGCTGCTGAAGGCCTATGCCTGCGGCATCTTTCCGATGGCCGAGAGCGCCGAGGATCCGGCCCTCTACTGGATCGAGCCCGAGCAGCGCGGCGTCATCCCGCTGGAGGGTCTGCAGGTGACGTCGCGGCTCGCCCGCACGATCCGCTCGGAGCGTTTCACCGTGGTCGCCGATCGCGACTTCGACGCGGTGATCGACGGCTGCGCCGAGCCGGCGCCGGGCCGCACCCGCACCTGGATCAACACCCGCATCCGCAAGCTCTACGGGCGGCTGTTCGAAATCGGCCGCGCCCACACGGTCGAGGTCTACGACGGCGATGCGCTGGTCGGCGGGCTCTACGGGGTCAGTCTCGGCTGCGCCTTCTTCGGCGAGAGCATGTTCCACCGCGAGCGCGACGCCTCCAAGGTGGCGCTCGTGCATCTCGTGGCGCGGCTGCGGGCCGGCGGCTTCCGGCTGCTCGACACCCAGTTCGTCACCGACCATCTGCGCCGCTTCGGCGCCGTCGAGGTGTCGCGTCGCGCCTACCACAAGCTGCTCGCCGCGGCCCTCGTCGGCGAGGCGGACTTTTCGACCCTGCCCGTCGACGTGCCGATCCCTGGTGCCCGCGTGATGGAGCTGGTGCGCGCCGCTCCGGGCACCACGGCGCCCCTGCCCGGCCCCGGCTCGCTCTCGCCGGGCTCGCGCTAGCAGGCCTTGCGGACGATGACGCCGTACCAGCCGAGGCCCTTGTAGGTCTCGTAGCCGGGCGTCGCGTGGAAGGCGACCGGCGCACCGGAGGGATCGTGGACGCAACCTGAACGGCGGCCCTCGGTCTTCAGCGGCAGATGCTCGGTGAGGATGCCGGCGCCGTCCGAGGCGGCGATCACCCGCATGCGGCGATCGACCAGCAGCACGCGCAGCCGCGCGTCGTCGCCGACCCGGACGCCCGACACGATGGCGCGGGCCTGCGGCTCCCAGTCGAAATGGATGGCGAGGATACCGAGGAGCTTGCCGTCGGCGCGGCCGCCCTCGCGCACCGTCGCGCAATAGGTCGCGACCTGGGCGTCGCCGAGCTTCGGCTGACGCTCGATGTCGCCGGCCACGTAGTCGTCGCCCGAGCGCAGCGCCCGCGCCTCGCGGAACCACGCCTCGTGCGCCACGGTCGTGCCCTGCACGGCGAAGCGATCCGGCCGGCCGTTGGCCAGCACGGTGCCGTCGAGATCGCAGAGCCACAGGTCGAGATAGACCGTGTAGGCGGCGAGGATCACGCCGAGCCGCTCCGACGCATAGGCGCGCGCCGCGTCGCTCGGGTCGGCCGCGCAGGACACCACGGCCGAGTCGGTCGCCCACCAGCGCACGTCGCAGGTGCGCTCGTAGAGGTTCCGGTCGATCAGCTCGACGGCGTTGAGCGACAGGTCGACCATACGGTCGGCCAGCGACTGCTCGGTCATCTGCGCGATCGACGACATCAGCGCGCCGGTGCGGCGGGTGAGCTGGCTCTCGAGGTCGCCGGCGAGCGCGTCGATCTGCTGGCCGACCGCCCGCACCTCCTGGGCGACGACCGCGAAGCCGCGGCCCTGCTCACCCGCCCGCGCGCTCTCGATCAGCGCGTTCAGGGCCAGCATCTTCATCTGGTTGGTGATCTGCTGGATCGCCCGGGTCTTGTCGCAGGCGATCCGGTTGACCTCGGCGGTCAGCGATTCGGTCAGTCCCGAGATGTCGGTCGTCGCCTCGGAGGGGCCGCCGTCGCGCAGGACGGCCGCCGACTGGTTCGATGGGGGCATGTCGAACACCGTCGAAGACAGGCTGAAGCAGGATCAGAACAGTAATTAGTCGAGCTAAGTCTTACAGATGAATTAATGATCTGCCGACCGTGCTGCCGATAGATTGGGCATGACGACGACGCCGGCACGACGATCACGGCCCGCGTGGCAAGCTCGCGACCGTCGACGTCACTGGAACCGCGGCGGCGCCGGGAGACTCTGCGCCGCGGGCGGACGCGGCTGGCGCTGCTGGGCGGGTTGCTGGCGCGGCTGCTGGCGCGGCGGCGGGGCGGCCGCCGGCGGCGACGGCGCGGGAGGCGGCGCCTCGGCCACGTTGGCGGCCCCTTTGCAGTCCGACAGCCACACGTCGTAGATCGAGTGCTCCACCCCGTGCAGGCCGGGGCTCGACGCGAACATCCAGCCGCGGAACAGCTTCTTCACCTCGCCCTGGAGCGTCACCTCGTCGACCTCGACGAAGCCGGTGGTATTGGGGGCCTCGGTCGGCGGGCGGGTGTAGCAGGCGCGCGGGCGCACCTGCAGGGCGCCGTACTGGACCGTCTCGCCGAGCGACACCTCGAAGCGCGTGATCCGTCCGGTGATCTTGTCGAGGCCGGAGAAGATCGCGATCGGGTTCGGCACCTTCACGGTCGGCACCTCGGTGACGACCTCCTCGGGAAGCTGCGGCGCCGCCGGTCCGGAGGCCGGGGGCGAGCCGCCACCGGCCGGAGGCGGCGCGGTCGCCGTGGCGGGACCGCCGCCGGGCGCGCCCGCAGGTGGTTGTCCGGGCCGAGCCGCGGTGGCGGGCGCGGCCGACGGAACCGGTCCGGGGGCCGGAGCCGTCGCGGCGCCCGCGGGCGGTGCCAGCGGCTGCGATTCGATTCCCGTCGCGCCGCCGCCCGGCGCGGCGCCTCGCCGCTCCGGAAACAAGGGCGGTGGCTCGTCGAACTGCTCGGGCGGCAGCGGCGTGACGGGCTGCAGGGATCCGGGCGGCGGCAGCGGCTCGCGGCGCGTCGGAACCGAGGACGGTGGCCGCGGCGGCGGCTCGCCGAAGATCGCGCCGAACTGAGCGGCCGCCGGCGCCATGGTCAGCAGAAGCCCGAGGAGCAGCAGCGGCGCGCGCGAAAATCCTGGCATGAATCTCGTCATCCGAAGCGGAGGCGGAACGCCCGCGGCGCGCCCGACCCGGGGCGACCGACCAGACGTGCTCGCGCGACGTCGCGCTCGCGAGGAGGCGCAATTAACACGCGGATTGCGGCATCGAAAGGGAAACGAAACGGCTTTCGCGCCTGGATTTTCCGGTCCGGCGCCGGCGGGTCCGGCGGCTGGCTCGGATTCAGCGGCCCGGCGTCCAGGCCTTGTAGTCACCGGTCGCGGCGGGCCGGCGATTCTGGGCGAGCGTCGAGCCCGGCGGCCGCCAGGCGCCGGGCGTGCCGGTGAGGTTCGGCCGGTGCGGCTTCCACCACTCCCGCGGGGTCACCGACTGCTCGGTCGGCGGCACGTCGACGGTGTGATGGATCCACCCGTGCCACTCGGGCGGGATGCGCGACGGCTCGGCGAGGCCGTTGTAGATCACCCATCGGCGCTCGAAGCCGAGCGCCGGACTGATCCGCCCGCCCTTCTCCCGGTAGTACGTGTTGCCCTGATCGTCCTGGCCGACCAGCTCGCCGTGGCGCGCCGTCCACCACTGCGTCCCGAAGGTCTGGCCGTTCCACCACGTGAACACGCGCGTCAGGAAGGTCTTCAGGTCCATCGTCCACCTGCAGGGCCGGAGGCTTTGCGCGTTTCTGCCACCCGGTTGCCTGGAAGTCCAGACGGCGGCGCCCGATCTCGGTCGGGCCGGGAGCCGTGACCGTGACGCACCGGCCGACAGGACGGAAAAGGCGAGTCGCAGCGACTCGCCCGGCGACTCGGGCGGTCGGACGCATCCGTCCGGCAATGCGCCCTCCTGCCGACAGCGGCGGCCTTCCAAGCGCTACTTCGGTACCACTTTCGATCGACCGAGCCGGTGCAGTCCACACCCGATTTGGTCGCCCTGTGACAGACACGTGACACCGGTCGGGAGTGCCATCCTACCCGGCGGCATCCGGGTCCGTCCGAGGCTTTACAGAATCCGGACTGGATTCCAGAGGGTTGCCGAGGCGTTAAAAATATCCCCGGAATTCTTCCCCGCGCCCACCACATTTAGGGGATGATTCAGACTCTCACGCTAATCCTTGACTGCCTCGGCGGAGTCGGCCTAGCGTTCAGGCCCTGCGGCGCGGCTGGTACGACGTCCACGCCGGACGGATCCCTGAGGCTTGCGACAGACCTCCACCGGAGCCACCTGGTTCTCGTGGACACGTCGTGTCGTGCCCATGCCTCACCCGAAGGGGCCGTTCGGCCGACGTCGAAGACGAGACCGGGACCGCGCGCGGATCACCGGCGAGGAGCGGGCGTTCAGTCGGAGCACGGAGCCGATGAGTGAGTCGCGAGCCGTTCGGCGCGCGGCCGGTTTTTTCGACGGCGTTCGCCACGGCGACGCCGGGGGGCAAAGGCAAGAGGCGAAAGATGCGGATCGAGCGGCGCTACACCAAGGACGGGCAGTCTCCTTACGCGGACATTCCGTTCCGTCTGACCCAGAGCGAGATCCGCAACCCGGACGGCTCGGTGGTGTTCCGCGCCGACGCCGTCGAGGTGCCGGCCGCCTGGTCGCAGGTCGCCTCCGACGTGCTGGCCCAAAAGTACTTCCGCAAGGCGGGCGTCGCCGCCCGCTTGAAGAAGGTCGAGGAGGAGACGGTCCCGTCCTGGCTGTGGCGCTCGGTGCCCGACGAGGCGGCGCTCGCCGCGCTGCCCGAGAAGGAGCGATTCGTCGGCGAGAGCTCGGCCCGGCAGGTGTTCGACCGCCTCGCCGGCACCTGGACCTATTGGGGCTGGAAGGGCGGCTATTTCGACGGCGAGGCCGACGCGCAGGCCTTCTTCGACGAGCTGCGCTACATGCTCGCCATGCAGATGGTCGCGCCGAACTCGCCGCAGTGGTTCAACACCGGCCTCCATTGGGCCTACGGCATCGACGGCCCGAGCCAGGGCCATCACTACGTCGACTTCAAGACCGGCAAGCTGCACCGCTCCAAGTCCGCCTACGAGCACCCGCAGCCGCACGCCTGCTTCATCCAGTCGATCCAGGACGACCTCGTCAACGAGGGCGGCATCATGGATCTGTGGGTGCGCGAGGCGCGCCTGTTCAAGTACGGCTCCGGCACCGGCACCAATTTTTCCCGCCTGCGCGGTGAAGGGGAAAAGCTCTCGGGCGGCGGCAAGTCGTCGGGGCTGATGTCGTTCCTGAAGATCGGCGACCGCGCGGCCGGCGCCATCAAGTCGGGCGGCACCACGCGCCGCGCCGCCAAGATGGTGATCGTCGACGTCGATCATCCCGACATCGAGAAGTACATCGACTGGAAGGTGACCGAGGAGCAGAAGGTCGCCGCGCTCGTCACCGGCTCGCGCATCGCGCAGCGCCATCTGCGCGCCGTGATGAAGGCCTGCGTCAACTGCCAGGGATCCGGGGACGACTGCTTCACGCCGGAGAAGAACCCGGTCCTCAAGCGCGAGATCAAGGCCGCGCGGAAAAACCACGTGCCCGACAACGCGATCAAGCGGGTGATCCAGCTCGCGCGCCAGGGCTACAAGGACATCGAATTCCCCATCTACGACACCGATTGGGACAGCGAGGCCTATCTCACCGTCTCGGGCCAGAACTCCAACAACTCGGTGCGGGTGACGGACGACTTCCTGAAGGCCGTCGAGTCCGACCGCGAGTGGGATCTCACCTGGCGCACCAAGGGCAAGGTCGCCAAGACCGTGAAGGCGGCCGAGCTGTGGGAGAAGATCGCCGCCGCCGCCTGGGCGTCGGCCGATCCGGGCCTGCAGTTCCACACCACCATCAACGACTGGCACACCTGCCCGGCCTCGGGGCCGATCCGCGCCTCGAACCCGTGCTCCGAGTACATGTTCCTCGACGACACGGCGTGCAACCTCGCCTCGATGAACCTCTTGACCTTCCGGCAGAAGGGCGACACGGCGGGCGCCTTCGCGTTCGACGTCGAGGGTTACGAGCACACCGTGCGGCTGTGGACCATCGTGCTCGAGATCTCGGTGCTGATGGCGCAGTTCCCCTCCAAGGAGATCGCCCAGCTCTCCTACGAGTACCGCACGCTCGGCCTCGGCTACGCCAATCTCGGCGGCCTCCTGATGTCGACCGGCATCCCGTATGACTCCGATGCCGGCCGGGCGATCTGCGGCGCCCTCTCCGCCATCATGACCGGCGTCAGCTACGCGACCTCGGCCGAGATGGCGGCGATCCTCGGCGCCTTCCCGGGCTACAAGAAGAACCGCGAGCACATGTTGCGCGTCATCCGCAACCATCGCCGCGCGGCGCACGGCGAGAAGCACGCCTACGAGAAGCTGCAGACGCTGCCGATGCGGCTCGACCACCACGCCTGCCCGGACAAGCGGCTGGTCGACCACGCCATGCAGGCCTGGGACAAGGCGCTGGCGCTCGGCACCGAGCACGGCTTCCGCAACGCCCAGGCGACCGTGATCGCGCCGACCGGCACGATCGGCCTCGTCATGGACTGCGACACCACCGGCATCGAGCCCGACTTCGCCCTGGTGAAGTTCAAGAAGCTCGCCGGCGGTGGCTACTTCAAGATCATCAACCGCGCCGTGCCCGAAGCCCTGCGGGCGTTGGGGTACACGGAAGCCCAGATTTCCGACATCGAAGCGTATGCCGTGGGGCGCGGCACGCTGGCCGACGCGCCCGGCATCAACCACAAGGCGCTCGAGGCGAAGGGCTTCACGCCCGACATCATCGCCAAGATCGAGAAGGCGCTGCCGACCGCCTTCGACATCAAGTTCGCCTTCAACAAGTGGACGCTGGGCGAGGCCTTCTGCACCGACACGCTCGGCCTTTCGCCCGAGGAGCTCGCCAAGCCATCCTTCGACATGCTCGGCGCGCTCGGCTTCACCAAGCGCGAGATCGAGGCCGCGAACGTGTTCGTCTGCGGCGCCATGACGGTCGAGGGCGCGCCGCATCTCAAGCCCGAGCACTATCCGGTGTTCGACTGCGCCAACGCGTGCGGCCGCAACGGCAAGCGTTTCCTCTCGGTCGAGAGCCACATCCGCATGATGGCGGCGGCGCAGCCGTTCATCTCGGGCGCCATCTCCAAGACCATCAACATGCCGAACGAGGCGACGGTCGAGGACTGCAAGGCCGCCTACATGCTGTCGTGGAAGCTCGCCCTCAAGGCGAACGCGCTCTATCGCGACGGCGCCAAGCTCTCGCAGCCGCTCTCCGCCCAGCTCGTCTCCGACGACGAGGAGGACGACGATCACGACATCGACGCCTTCATCGAGAAGCCGATGGCGGCGCGCGCCGCGGCGCTCTCCGAGAAGATCGTCGAGAAGGTGGTCGAGCGGATCGTCGTGATGCGCGAGCGCGAGAAGATGCCGGACCGCCGCAAGGGCTACACCCAGAAGGCCGTGGTCGGCGGCCACAAGGTCTATCTGCGCACCGGCGAGTACGACGACGGCCGGCTCGGCGAGATCTTCATCGACATGCACAAGGAGGGCGCCGCCCTTCGGTCGCTCCTCAACAACTTCGCCATCGCGGTGTCGCTCGGCCTGCAATACGGCGTGCCGCTGGAGGAGTATGTCGACGCCTTCACGTTCACGCGCTTCGAGCCGTCGGGCCCGGTGCAGGGCAACGACTCGATCAAGTACGCGACCTCGATCCTCGACTACGTGTTCCGCGAGCTCGCCGTCTCCTACATGTCGCGCTTCGACCTCGCCCATGTCGACCCGTCGACCACGGGCGGCTTCGACGCGCTCGGCAAGGGCGTCGCCGAGGGCAAGATCGAGAGCGCCCCGGCGGCCAAGTACGTGTCGAAGGGCCTGACCCGCTCGCGCACCGACAAGCTCGTCGTCATGCCGGGCGGCCACGCGACCTCGGGCGGGCATGCCGGGACGCACGCGGCCCCTGCCCCGGCCGGCGGATCTCATGGCGGTTCGCATGCCGACAACCGCGCCGCGGCCGCCCCGCCGACCGCGCTGGCGGGCTCCCTTGCGGGGCACGCGCCGTCCAACGTCGCGCCCTTCGCCCGCGCCGGCGGCGGCACCGCGGCGGCCCTGAAGGCGGAGCCGGCCGTCCGCACCGCGCTCGACGAGCTGCCCTGGCACGAGCCGACCCCGGCCCAGAAGGCCGACGCCCGCGCCGACGCCAAGGCCCACGCCGCCGAGAAGCGCGCCGAGGCCAAGGCCCAAGGCTACGAAGGCGAAGCCTGCGGCGAATGCGGCAACTTCACCCTCGTCCGCAACGGCACCTGCATGAAGTGCAACACGTGCGGCAGCACGACGGGGTGCTCGTGATCTGACGATAAGTGGAGGGCGGCGCCTCGCGCCGCCCATGACTTACAGAGAATAAGGCCCTTAAATCACTTTCTTGTTCAACAGCTCAACCGAGAGAAGGGAATCACATAAAATGGATTCGGCTGAGCAATGGCAAACCAAAGAGAATTCCGATTTATAATTGGCGATCCGTCCGGCCCCCGTTCATGTTCCTGGAAGCTCTGGGCTCATGGAAACGAGGCGTACCTCAGTCAACGGAACATCGCTCAACATCAGAAATTTAGCTTTCATACTAACATTTGCCGCTGGGCATCGATCGGCCCACGACCCGACGGCTCCGATCGCGCGACCATTAAGTGGCCCAGAGGCGCCGTCCCTGAGAGAGGCAGAGGACAAGGCCGCCTTTTGCTAACTCTAGCTTTTCCGACTAGCCACCTCTCCACCGCATTCGACGACAAAGATTATCATCATATTAACTGGATCGCCCCAGCTCCTCCAAAGCGAGCCCGTAAGCTGGAATTTTTCCTCACACGAGAGCCGAATTTCGTGGTCGAGAGACAGCGGATTTCCGGATCTGAATGTACTTTATTATATTCATCTCCGCTAAGGAACGGCGACATACTATGCCTCGCAAGCTCCACATTCGATTGCGGGCCCGTCAAACTTTACTTTCCACAGAATTCAACGGTCGACGGTCAGACCTTTGGAAACCTCATGTTTCCCGAAGTCGACAACGATGACACTGGAAGACCAGTCCGTATGCTAATCATACCACATAAAGCTCCGCCTCCGTTCGCATGGGAACTTGGCGGCCACCCTGAAAATGCCCATAAAGGCAAGCAAGCGTAGCCCGGATCGGTCGTAGCAAGCGTGGCCCGGATCGATCGTAGGGCGGAATAGCAAGCGTAGCCCGGCTTTCTTCGTAGCCTGGATTGAGCGAAGCGAAATCCGGGATTTCTTGCTCTGGCGCCGGCCGTACCTTTCGCTCTCCCGGACGGAGCGCCCGCGACATCCGGGGCTTTCTTGCTCCGGCGACCGCCGCACCCCGGGTTTCGCTGCGCTCACCCCGGGCTACGAGGCTGCGAGGCCGCTCCTTCGCGGTCCTGTGCGCCGTGAAAGACCGCGATCACCAGGAGCTGCTCACGCTCCGGATCGACCTCGTAGACGACGATAGAGGGGAGCCGCGGCACCACCCATTCGCGGGTGCCCTCGTCGCGGCCCGGCCGGCCCATCTGCGGGAAGGCCGCGAGGTGCTCGATGCTGGAAAAGACCCGATCGATCACGGCCCGGGCGGTCGGCGGGCTGTCCTGGGCGATCCAATCGAAGATGTGTTCGAGATCGGCGAGCGCCCGATCGTCAAAGACGAGGCGCACGGCGTCACCGGCCGAGGCGGGCGATCCGCGCGCGGGCGTCGGCGTGCGACACGAGCCGTCGCCCCGGATCGGCCCGGCGGCGCCGCACCTCGGCGAGCTGCGCGTCGGAGAGCCGCACGTCGTCGCGATGCGCCATGTAGTCGATGAGCGCGCCGGCCGCGGCGTCCTGCTCGGCCGGCGGCAGCCGCTCGATCTCCCGGATCACCTTCTGCAACAGCTCGGTCATGCGAGGGATGATACACGACGCCCCCGGAGCCGGCAAAGCGGGCAAGTATAGCCCGGGCTCTTCGTAGCCTGGATTGAGCGAAGCGAAAGCCGGTTTTTTTTGCTCCGGCGCCGGCCGTGCAATTCGCTCGCCCCGACGGAGCGCCCGCGACATCCGGGACGTTCTTGCTCCGGCGACGGCCGCATCCCGGTCTTCGCTGCGCTCGACCCGGGGTACGCGGTGCTGCGCTTGCTGCGGATCGGCCCTATGCTAACCTTTCCGCCATGACGACCCGAAAGCTCGCTGCCGCCCTTGCGCGCGTCGAGACGTGGCCTGCCGTGGCGCAGGACCAACTCGCCGACATCGCATTCGAGATCGACGCCTCGCTCGGCGGCGCATATGTGCCGACGCCCGAGGAGCGGGCCGCCATCGACCGCGGCCTCGCCGACGCGACCGCCGGCCGCTTCGTCTCCGAGGCCGAGGTCGAGACCGTGCTTGGCAAGCTCCGGCGGCCTTGATGGTCCGCCGTCGATGACGATCCGCTTCACCGACGAAGCGTTCCGCGATCTCGAAGCCATTGTCGACCACGTCAAGGTGCACTATCCGGCGGCCGCGCCGGCCCTCCACGCTCGCCTGGGCGCCGTCCTCGCCCGCATCGATCGCTGGCCGGCGAGCGCCCGCCGGGTCGACGGGCACCCGGACATTCACGTCGTTCCGCTCGGTCGGCACCCGTACAAGGTCTTCTATCGGGTCACCGAGACGGCGGTGGAGATCCTGCACATCCACCACGCGGCCCAAAAGCCTTGGCCGGCCGAGGACGAGCAAGCGTAGCCGGGAACGACCGTCGGGCGGAACAGCGAAGCGTATTCCGCCGATCGAGCGCCGGCGGCGCGATACGCTGCGCTATTGCGCCCTACGGCCACGACGCGGCGCGCGCCGGCCGTGCCGTTCGCTCGCCCCGACGGAGCGCCCGCGACATCCGGGCCATTCTTGCTCCGGCGCCGGCCGCATCCCGGGTTTCGCTGCGCTCACCCCGGGCTACGAGGTGCCGAGACCCCGGAGGGTGGGCAAAGGCGCGGACGCGCCGTGCCCACGCGGTCCGATCTCGCCGTCTACGGCGTGGGCACGCTTCGCTTTGCCCACCCTTGTAACAGCGAGAGCGAGTATCGTCGGGCCGTTCCGTGAGGA